>CAZPIQ010000085.1:0-8278 GCA_964586665.1 uncultured Ignatzschineria sp.
TTAACGATCAATTCACTGATCGATCAACTCTCTTGGATCTTATCGTTTACTTTATTAGAGAGCTCTTTCGTTTTATCTTTCAACTTACCAAGCTTTTCATCAAGGAAACTCTTTGCTTCATGAGATTTGTCAATCGCTTTATCCGTTAAAGATTCCGCTGTTTCACCCACTTTATCAGCAACTTTCTGGATATTCTCTTTTACTTCTGCGCCTTTTGATTTAGTCATAATAATCTACCTCTTGCTATTTCAAGTTAATAAAATAAGGATACTCGATAAATAATCAATCAAATACAGCCTCTGTATCACTTCATAATATCCTAATCACCCATTATTGATAAGTCTTTATGGTATTTTTGGTATTTTTTGAAGCCTATTATCAATGCGATTAATTTAAGAGATCCCATCTCATTTTTCTTGCTTCAACTACAGTACCCCAAACTTCCCTTGCATAAAATCAAGCGAGGCTTGTTTAATCTCATCTCGAGTGTTCATTACAAAGGGGCCATGTCCGAAAATCGGCTCTTCAATTGCTTCACCGCTTAAGAGGAGAACAACACTCTCTTTCGTGGTTTTGAAAGTGATCTCATTCCCTGCCTTTTCGAAGATCGCAAGCTCGGCTTCTTGTAATTGACTACCGGCATTGAGGTCGATTTCACCATGTAAGACGATTAACCCAACAGTTCTACCATCCACAACCGGAATTGAAGCTTCAGCATTTGCTTTCAATTTAAAATCCCAAACATCTAGTGCCGTAAACGTCTTCGCAGGACCTTGAACTTTGCTTGTCGAGCCATCGTTATTCAATGCTGGATACTCGCCGGCAATAACGCGCATTTCACCGATATCACTACCTGATGAATCCTTCATAGTCACAGCAGGAATCGTGTTACCTGTTATATGCTGATAGCCAGGATCACTCATCTTATCTTTTGCCGGCAAATTCACCCAAAGTTGCACCATATCGAGCATGCCCCCTTTTTTAGAAAACGCTTCAGAGAGATACTCTTCGTGCAAAATGCCGGAAGCAGCTGTCATCCATTGAACATCACCAGGACCAATCACGCCACCTTCACCGGTAGAATCATGATGCGCCACTTCCCCTTCATAAACCAGCGTCACTGTTTCAAAACCACGATGGGGATGTCCACCGACACCACGGATATGATCTGTTGGCTCAAAATCTGTAGGACCAGCTCTATCAAGAAGTAAGAAGGGATTTAAGTGTCTGCCATGATTATTATAAGTGAACATCGATCTTACATTAAACGCATCACCTACCCAATGCGCACTCGGCGCTGGGTAGATTCCCATTAAGGTTTTTTCTCTCTTTGCCTTATTTTGAACATTTGTCATAACATTTGTCATCACATGATCCTTTACAGATAATCTGTATTTAATTTTATAGATTAAGACCACAATAACCCATCTGCACAATAAAATGGATGAATAAAGTTGTTAGTAATGATCGAATTTATTCAATATTCTTAACTCAATGTTTTTGCTATTTTATAGATGTTATTTCAGATTGTTTAGAACCCCTTTTTTCATTCTACTATTCACAAAACTGAATTGATAAAATTGATCAAAGCAGATCCAGACAAGTAGAATTCTATTAAATCTACTCCTCAAATCTAACACCCTTTACAATACCCATTCACGATACATTAAGGACAATATCTATGAAGAAGTTACTTCTTGCAGCAAGCCTACTCCCGGTTTTCACAAGTGCCATCGCAGCTGAATATAAGCTCGACCCTTCTCATTCAAATGCACGATTTTATATCGATCACTTTAACACCACAACGAATCATGGAGGCTTCTACGGCATTAATGGTATCGTTGAGTTTGATCCGGCTAATGAAACCGGCGCGGTTGAAATTACCATTCCTGTTAATACGATTAATACCGGCGATGCGGGCTTTGATGGGCATATGCAAGCTGCGGATCTTCTTAATGAAGCGTCATTCCCGGCAATCACTTTCAAATCAACTACCTGGGTATTTAACGATCATAAGCCTACCGAAATTACGGGCGATTTAACCATTTTGGGTAAAACCCACCCTGTGACTCTAGAAGCCACAAAATTTAATTGCTACGAAAGCCCGATGTTTGAAGGTGCTGAAGTCTGTGGCGGCGACTTTAAAACCACGATCGATAGAACCCATTGGGGCGTTGATTTCATGGTGGATAATGGGATGACTAAAGATGTTGTGCTCGAAATTCAAGTTGAAGGTGTTAAGCAACCTGAACAGTAAAATCAATGCCTCATAATGCTGGCAGAGATTCTCCTTACAGATCACTCATAGATTCAATACTATGAGTGATTTTTATATTTGAAGGAATCAAATTGATCTCCTAATCATTCGATTTTTCAGGTATTAATCCTGAAAAATCTATCTCACAGATGCAACAAACCAATCGGTAAACATCTGCCATTCTGCTTTGAATTCTGGATATTGCTGACCAACTTCATTGACCACCTCGGCAATCTCATCCGCATTGTAACGAATCCCCACAAGCGCTGCGGCTAAATCCTCAAAAGGATCTACAAAAAGGCTATCGGTAAAGATCTTCGCGCTCTCAATATCGCCGCCCCGAATCACATCGAGGTGGATCTCAACGCCACCCCATTTAAAACGCTCATCAAGCTCATGGGTGAATTGAAGCGCTTGCCCAAAGTTCCACCCCCAGCTCTGCTGTTTTTCATAGAGCTCGTCAAACCCAGGAATATTCGGCGGATTTTCCTCTGAAATAACCTCCACTGAATCGACTTCCCCAAATTTCGCAAAAAATGCGGACTCGATCGCTTTACAGATAATTTCATGATTGAGTGATTCATCAAATTCGACCAAATTCGCAACACGAGAACGTACTGAACTAATGCCTTTCGCTTTCAACTTTTTAGGATCAGGATTCAGGTAATTACCAAGCTTTGTAAAATCTACATCAATCAGTAATGTTCCATGATGAAAACCTCGATCTTTCGTCTCGCGATAGGCAGAGCCTGATATTTTTCGAATCTCCTCCCCCACTTTCACCACCAAGTCATTACGACCAGATGCTTCGGCATTAATGCCGAGCGATTGAAGTGCTTCTAAAATAAGATTTGTCGAGATCGCTTTATCATACTGCGGTTTCCCTGCCATGAAAGTAAAATTAGTATTTCCAAGATCATGAAATACTGCGCCACCGCCACTACTTCGACGCGCAAGCGTAATCCCATCCTCTTCCATCTTCTTTGTATTGCACTCCTTCCAAGGATTCTGCCCACGACCAATCACCACTGTATTATCGTTACGCCATAAAAAAAGAACCTGCTGCGCAGGATCCATTGCCCGGAAAATCGCATCTTCAACAGCAAGATTAAAGAGCGGATTATGGCTTTCTGAGATGAGTAGACGGGTTTTCATGGTAAGTCCTTCAACGATCAAAAACAATGTTATTTGAGGTAGTATACAGCATCTCTGATCATTCAAAATAATCCCACTTCATTTTATATGCCATTGAAAAGCATATTTGTCGGAATAGGTCTGTAATTATGATCTCGACCACATATGAATAGATTATGCTTAAAATTGAGTTTCATGTTGTAAGTATGCACGCCTGATTAATATTTTTTATTGTTCAATATTGAAGGACAAGGTTACCCTAGGACGTTTACTACCCACATTTACAACTAAGAGGAAAAATATGAACAGTCAAGATGTTACAGATACTCTTCAAGAAGCAACAGGCTGGTTAGTCAAAAACCAAGATTTGATTATTGATTATGTGATCGACTTTGCGGTTGCGATCGTAATTTTAGTCGTTGGTTTGATGATCGCCAAATGGGTCGGTCGTGGGGTTCGTCGCGTATTGAATCTCAAGGAGATTGACCCGACGGTCAGCAACTTTGTTGCCGCGATTGTTCGCTATGCGTTTGTCGCATTTACACTTATTGCGGTACTTGGTCAGATTGGTGTACAAACCGCTTCTGTAATTGCTGTTATCGGTGCTGCCGGTTTAGCTGTTGGTCTAGCACTTCAAGGCTCACTTGCAAACTTCGCAGCCGGTGTTTTACTTGTGATCTTTAGACCTTTTAAAGCGGATGAATATGTACAAGTTGGCGGGATTGAAGGTACTGTTTTAATGGTTGAGATCTTCTCCACAACGCTTAGATCTGCTGATGGTAATATTATTGTCGTACCAAATGGTAATATCATTAAAGATAACATTACCAATATTAGCCGTGAACCAGATCGTCGTACCGATATCATCGTCGGTGTTTCTTACGAATCTGATATTGATACTGTGAAAAAAATTCTCGGCGATATCGTCGCTGCTGATTCTCGCGTGCAACATGAAAAAGGTGTTGTGATTCATTTAAATGAAATGGCACCGTCATCACTAAATTACCTTGTGCGTTTCTGGACAACAAATGGCGATAAATTCCCCGTTTACTGGGATCTTATGGAGAAATTCAAACGTGCATTAGATGAAAATGGCATCGGTATTCCGTTCCCACAAATGGATATCTACCTTCATCAACAGATGCAAGAAGCCCAGAAAAAAGCAGAAGCGCTTAAGAACTAAATAGTCACTAAATAATCGTATTGTCTTTAAAACTACAAACATAAAGCTTAAAGCGATTATAAATACCCCAAGCGAGATCGATTGATCTCGCTTTTTTTGTGTCTATTGAATTTTATTTTGAAGATTATTGTCTAGTTAGGACGAATATTTGCATGCTTATCAAAATCACCCTCCCTTCTGCTGAAATGCGTATTAGCCTCTCAAGCTAGATCACAGATCAAGACCCATCAATATCCTGAGAATAATCTGCCAACACAGTCATAAAAAAATAAAACATACATGTTATATATAAAAAATATCAAATAATCATTGACGACTAAATATTCCTCCTGCTAATGTAGTCACAAATAAACCAAACATATACACAAAGAATGTAAAAACAAATATCCATAAAACAGAGAAAAATCATGTCCTATTTCGCAGAAGTATTCCCTACACTAGAAGTCGCCTTTTGGCTGACGCTGAAGATTGCGTTCTTCGGCATTGTGAATGCTCTGCTTTTAGGGGTTATCATGAGTGTTGTTATCTTCTTTCGCATTCCTATCTTGACGCAATTATTTAATGGCTTTATCGCCTTTTTCCGTAATACACCGCTACTTCTTCAACTCTTCTTTCTCTATTTTGGCTTACCTCGCGCCTTTGGCATTCTCTTAAGCTTTGAGACAACCGCATTACTTGGGCTTTCGCTGTTAGGAAGCGCCTATATGGCAGAAGCTTTTAAAAGTGGCATTGCGCAGATTCAGCAGATCCAACTTGATTCTGGCAAAGCAATTGGTCTGAGCCGATTCCAATTAGCGCGTTATATCGTTATTCCGCAAGCATTTAGCTATAGCGTGCCGGCATTAGGGGCGAATTGCATCTTCCTCTTTAAAGAAACCTCCGTATTCACAGCCATTGCCGGCACGGATATCACTACAGTTGTGATTAACCTTATTAGCAATGTTGGGCATACGAATGAAAACCTGTTTTTCCTCGTGATTGCTTACGCGATTGTAATTATTCCTTTCGCGCTCCTCCTTACACTGATTGAACGGAAGGTGCGCTATGCAGAATTTGGGGCTTGATATCCTCGATTGGATTACGATTAAACGCCTAGCGGTTGGGCTCTATTTCACGCTAGAAGTCGCGCTTATCTCAATCGTGCTAACACTCATTTTAGGAACACTCTTCGGTATTCTACGCACGAGCCATCGCCGGAGCATTACGCTTCCCTTTAAGCTCTATTTAGAGATCGTTCGCATACTACCAACGCTTGTTCTGCTCTATCTGCTCTACTATATTCTACCGACGCTAGTGAATATCGATATCAGTGGTAGAGTCGTGGGGATTATGGCCTTTACCTTCTGGGGATCGGCTGAGATGAGCGATATTATTCGAAGCGCGATTCTCTCAATTCCCAAGCATCAAAAAGAATCCGCTGAAGCGATTGGTTTAAATCGTATTCAACTCTTTCGTTATGTCCTGCTTCCGCAAGCGCTCCGCAATTCAATATCGCCGGCACTGAACCTCTCGGCAAGAATCATTATGACAACATCCTTGCTCGTTCTGATCGGCGTACAAGATCTTACTAAGATCGGGAAAGAGATTATTGAATATGCCTCGATGATGAATAATTCGCTCGCGCCCTTTTGGATCTATGGATTACTACTTCTAATCTTCTTTATGATCTGTTACCCAATCTCAAAGCTCGCCAGTAAAATTGCGCAACGAAAATTTTAAACCCTAAAAACACCCTCGAAAAACCGATCATAATCACAGCACAATAAGGACAAATCAACTCATGACAACCCTACTCACTATTCAAGATCTCCATAAGTCTTTTGCAGAACGTGAAGTTCTCAAAGGCATTGATCTGACCGTGAAAAAAGGCGAAGTTGTCGTGATATTGGGACCATCTGGCTGTGGTAAATCCACGCTACTTCGTACCTTAAATGGCTTAGAGCCAATTAATGCCGGCTCAATCCAATTTAAAGGCGAAGAACTCAATAACCCTAAAACCCGCTGGACAGAGATTCGTAGCAAAATTGGCATGGTCTTTCAAAGCTATGATCTCTTTCCAAATATGACCGTGCTCGACAATATCTTGCTCGGTCCACTCAAAGTCCAAAAGCGCCCAAAGGCAGATGTGTTAACGCAAGTCGATGAACTCTTAAAACGCATAGGGCTGTTTGATCGTAAAAATGCTTATCCAAGAGAGCTTTCCGGTGGGCAAAAACAACGAATTGCCATTGTTAGAGCACTTGCGATGAATCCTGAAATCATGCTCTTTGATGAGGTTACTGCTTCTCTTGACCCCGAGATGGTCAGAGAAGTTTTAGAAGTGATTCAAGAGCTCGCTAAAAGTGGTATGACCATGCTCATCGTCACTCATGAATTGAATTTTGCGCGTAGAGTTGCAGATCGCATTGTCTTTATGGATCAAGGTCATATCGTTGAAAGCAGTGATCCTGAGAGCTTCTTCACAAATCCAAAAACAGAACGCGCACAACAATTTCTAACCGTCTTTGATTTCTAATTCAGACTCACCAATAAGAGATCAAAGTCTTCCGATTCACCTTTAACCGATCATAGACACGACACATACATCGATCAATAAACCTAAGACCTTTTGATTCTGCTTGTGCAACCCTTGATCAACCTCATTTTAATTAAACACACATTGATTACTTAAAAACTTCAAATAATGATTTCAAACGATGCCTACAAACAATCTCGGCATAAGTTCAATAAGATCAATAAGCTCAAGCATTTAATAAGCATCAATTTGAATCATAAAACCATAAAGGATGGATATCATGAACTTAGTACAGAAAAAATTAAGCCTCGCGCTCTTTGGTCTCTCGGCAATCTTTGCTTCATCAGCCTTTGCGCAGACAACAGATAACAGCTTACAAGCCGTTAAAGATAGTGGAGAACTCCGCGTTGCAGTCTTTAGCGATAAACCACCCTTCGGCTATGTCGATCGTGAAGGCAATAGCCAAGGTTACGATATTGAACTTGCTAAAGCACTCGGTCAAAATCTCTTTGGCAGTGAAGATAGCGTGAAATTTGTCTTAACAGAAGCGCAAAACCGTATTAACGTTTTAGATGCAAATAAAGTGGATTTAACGCTGGCAAACTTTACCGTTACGCCGACACGTAGCGAACAAGTAGATTTTGCAGAACCTTACATGAAAGTAGCAATCGGTTTAGTTACGCCGGAAGGTGCTCAGATTACCGATCTAGCTGATCTCAACGGTAAAACGATTATCGTGAATAAAGGGACAACCGCTGAAACCTACTTTGAAAAGCATCACCCTGAAGTGAAACTCCAAAAATATGACCATAACTCAGAAGCCTTCTCAGCGCTTAAAGATGGCCGAGCAGTCGGAGTTGCCCACGATAATGCCCTTCTCTATGCTTGGGCGAAGAATAATCCTGAATTTGTGGTCTCTATTCAAAAGATCGGCCCGGATGATGTAATTGCGCCGGCAGTTAAAAAAGGCAACGGCGAATTACTCAATTGGGTTAATGCACAAATCCAAGCGCTTCAAACTGAAGAGTTCTTCCATAAAGCCTATGATAAATCTGTGAAGCCATTTTACGGTGATAATATCGATCCGGATAATATCGTGATTGATGCGAGTAATAAATCGAAGTAAATTGGCATATCAAGCGCATTACTACTCAACTATTGTATTATTGGGCAAGAATTGGAATCCGCC
>CAZPIQ010000086.1:0-8197 GCA_964586665.1 uncultured Ignatzschineria sp.
GGTGGTTGTTGGCCGATTGTAATTCAGATCCCTGTGTTTATCGCATTGTTCTGGATGTTGATGGAAAGTGTTGAACTTCGTCAAGCCCCTTGGATTCTCTGGATTCATGACTTGTCGAAAATGGACCCATACTTCGTACTCCCAATTATCATGGGTATCACGATGTTCTTCCAGCAGCGCTTAAATCCAGCACCGACAGACCCAATGCAAGCGAAGATTATGAAGTGGATTCCAGTAGTATTTACCTTCATGTTCATGTGGTTTGCAGCAGGTATCGTACTTTACTGGATTACGAACAACTTACTCACAATCCTTCAACAAACGTTCATTATGAAACGTGTTGAGAGAGATTCTAAGAAACATCACAATAATTAATTGTGATTCAAGGAAATCGTTATCAACAGTTGTTATCAATAGTTGTTAATAATGATTGAACGATTTCCTAGAGAGAAGTAAATTATATTTTGACAGTAGTGTCATTAATGACTAACAATCCCCGCTATGGGGATTGTTTTTTATGAGGTGTTTAAATGTTAAAAGATCAAACGATTGCGGCGATCGCAACAAGTACTGCGATCGGCGGTATTGGTATCGTCAGGCTATCAGGGAGTGAATCGCTCAAAATTGTAGAAGCGATGACAACGCTCAAAGATCTAAAGCCACGTCATGCTTATTTTTCTAAATTTTTAGGAAAAGAGGGCGAAGTGATCGATGAAGGTGTTGTACTCTACTACAAGGGGCCAAATTCATTCACAGGCGAAGATGTGATTGAGCTTCAAGGGCATGGCGGTATTGTGGTTTTAAATCGTGTATTGAGCCGAACACTAGAGCTCGGTGCGATTATGGCAAGACGCGGAGAGTTTTCTGAGCGCGCCTTTATTAATGGTAAGCTCGATTTAGTTCAAGCAGAAGCGATTCATGATCTTATTGTGAGTCAAAGTGAAGCGCAGGCGAAAGCAGCGATGAATTCATTAACGGGGAATTTCTCGAAGAAAATTAATGCGCTTTTAGAATCATTGATCATGATGCGAGTCTATATTGAAGCGGCGATTGATTTTAGCGAAGAAGATATCGACTTTATCTCTGATGGTAATGTGGTGAAAGGGCTTAATGAGCTCAATGATCAGGTCACTGCGCTCTTAAAATCTGCCGGTAATGGTAAGGTTTTAACAGATGGCTTAAAGGTTGTTATTGCGGGGAAGCCAAATGCCGGCAAATCGAGCCTTTTAAATGCACTGTCTGGAGAAGAGACAGCGATCGTGACAGATATCGAAGGCACCACGCGAGATGTGCTTCGTGAGCGCATTATTATTGAGGGTGTACCGCTTTATATTATCGATACGGCAGGGCTGCGAGAGACGAGTGATGCGATTGAAGCAGAAGGAATTAAGCGTGCAAAACGTGAGATGGCGAATGCAGATCTCGTGTTATGGATGCATGATGACTCTCAATCCTTTGAAGGGATTGATGCTGATATTGAAGCGCTCAATATTCCGATTATCAATATTCACAATAAAGCCGATATCTCCGGCAATACAATCGGTCAGCATGATGGTTATATTGCGATCAGTGCTAAAGACGATCTCGGGATTGATATTGTAAAATCGGTGATTTTAGAACACGCAGGGTTTGAGTCACAAGAAGGGCAGTTTAGTGCAAGAGAGCGTCATCTTCAGTCGCTTAAGAGTGTATTAGAGCATTTTGCAGTTTCTTTGAAGCTTATTCATGAAGAAGTGGCGATAGAGCTTGTTGCTGAAGAATTAAGGCTCGCGCAGATTTCTCTTGGAGAAATTACAGGTGAATTTAGCTCGGATGCGTTATTAGGTGAGATCTTCTCGAATTTCTGTATTGGGAAATAGTATCTCAATATTTTAAATGCCGGTACGTTTTAAAGCTAGAGGTTACTGATGGAAGAGATGATGTTAAAAAAAGAAAACTTGGTAAAACTTGCGACGATCAAAATGCCCTTTGGTCGTTATGCAGGTTCAATCTTAATAGATCTTCCTGAAGAGTATTTACTTTGGTTTAATCGAGCTGATAAAGGATTTCCAGAAGGGGAGCTTGGCCGTTTAATGGAGCTTGCTTTGATGCTTAAGGTTGATGGGCTTGATGGTTTGGTGAAAAAGCTAAAGAAGTTATAATTAAATCATCATTTTAAGCTGGCCTTTAATCTGTCTTTAAAGTACCTTTAAAAGGGTTTTAGATCAATATATTTCGTCATATCGAGATATTAGTCAATAAAGATAACTCTATAATGATAATCATCAGGATACAAAAAACCATCAAGAGATCTTGATGGTTTTTTGTTGAATGTGATGGAATCACAATATTAAGGCATTCTTATTTAAGAAGTTCGCCTACTGATTTTTTAGTTTCATCAACAGTTTTGTTCATTGCGTCTTCAGCGGCTTTTTTCATCTCTTCAGCGATTTCAGCAGCGGCATCTTGTGCTGCTTGTTTAGCTTCTTCGATTTTATTCATGTTATCGCCAGCTTTTTTAGCTGCTTCATCAGCGGCTTTTTCTGTGTTTTCAACAGCTTTTTCAGTTGCTTTAGCCGCATCAGTTTTAACTTCTTCTACTTTATCAGCGGTAGCGTCAACAAGCTCAGTTTTTGCTTCAATTGCTTTATCAGTTGCTTTTTCAGTTTGCTCTGCAACTTTATCAGCTGCCTTTTTCGCTTCTTCTGCAACTTCTTTCTTTTGCTCTGTTACTTCAACAATCGCTTCGTCTACTTTCTTCTCTGCTGCTGTTGCAGTTTTTTCAGCTACTTCAGCGGCTTTCTTTTCAGTCTCAGCTTCTGCTTTAGCGGCTTCTTCCGCTTTTTTAGCAGCCTCTTCTTCTAATTTCTTTTTAGCATCAGCTGCTTTTTTAGCTTCATCTTCAGCTTTCTTAGCTGCTTCTTCAGTTGCTTTCTTTTGTGCTTCAGCTTGTTTTGTGATTGCTTTTTCAGCTTCTTTAGCATCTTTCTCTGCAGCTTTTGCAACTTCTTCTGTTTGTTTAACAGCAGCAGTTGCAGCTGGGTCTTTTGATTCATCACTACATGCTACTAATCCAGCAAATGCAATTGAGCTGATTAAAAGTAATTTTGAGATGTTCTTCATGAAATATTTATCCTTATTAAAAGAAAATGAGATGTTATAGATATGCTAGGTTTATAAAAATAATCAAGATTATTTTA
This sequence comes from uncultured Ignatzschineria sp., assembly GCA_964586665.1. Taxonomy (GTDB): domain Bacteria; phylum Pseudomonadota; class Gammaproteobacteria; order Cardiobacteriales; family Wohlfahrtiimonadaceae; genus Ignatzschineria. Next base: position 3,180 of record CAZPIQ010000086.1, read on the forward strand.
TTGACCGAAGTGAATTAATTGTTCATCTAACCGATTAATTATACTCTATTCTTGTCATAAAAAGAATATAAAAGTCTGTTTAATCTAGGGGCATAAATGATCATGCTCTTTGGTAAAAAACTTTCACAATGACGTTGTTTCTAAGTGTTAAATGTTGGTGTTATTGATATCTAAAATAACGTCAATATTTTGTAGAAGGTTATCTTCTTGAATTGCGACGATTTTAAGGATATTAAATAAGCTTTCAACGATTTGAGTCGAGTAGTTTAAGTCATTGAGAATTGAGCTGGTCGTAAAACCATTGATTTTATTCTCTTTCAGCGCGCTATAAACGTTGTTTCTAAATTGGCTCTCAAATTCCCTTGATTGATCGATTAATTCAGATAGTGGAATTTTACGTAAACGGGGATAGGTGAAACTACGATCAGCTGTTTCAGTGGCAGTATCGTTATTTTCATTATCTAAATGTATTTCGTAAGCAATTCTTAAATTTTCTACAATATATGTACGTAATTCGATGTAGAAGTTTTGTGCAAGGCTCTCTTCTCGGGAAAGATAGTAGCGTAGATTTTTTTGCAAATGATGGCTATTTTTAACGGCAGAGACCAATTTAAAAGCAATAATTTGGCTAGTCGTTAAAACATTTTGGTATTCCGCTTCATTTTCTTTATAGTTAATTTTACTGATATACGTTAAAAGTTCACTATAGAGATTTTTGATATGCTTGCGGTAGAGTAGATCCGCATCTACAGGCTCTAAATCATTGTATTCACTGATTGTGGTTGCAGTAACATTTTTTGCAGAGAGCACATCTGTTTTTAAGAAAAGAATATGACAGATAACTTCAAGACTGATGCGAGATAAATATCCGAGCTCTTGCAGGACTGCTTGCGTCGCTGTTTGTGTTGAAGAGAGTGAGTTTTCTAAAAGAAAACGAGGGGGTGTAGTGTCAACTTCCACTTCAATGTCAGTATACTCGCCTTTAAGGTCAACAAGTTGTTTTGGCTCTGGAATATTCGGAATCGCATGTTCTAAATAGCTTGCAAGTCGCTTTTTTAGGGGCCAGAAAAGGATGAGTCCAACGATATTGAAAATCGTATAGAAAACAGCGACTTCGATCAGTTCGTGGAAATGCATATAATCGGAGATTATTTGAACAAGGTAGATTGTCGGTTTAAAGAGCATCAGCATCACAACCCCGGTGCCGGCATTGTAGATAACGTGTGAAGCCGCAACTCGCATACCGGCTCTATCTCCGCCTAGAAAACCCAAAATCCCTGTTGCAAGGGCGCTTCCAACAATTGCGCCAATCGTGAGCGCAAAAGCTTCAGGTGTACTAATCTGAGAGAGCGAGAGCATCGTCAGGATTAGCATGATGGTTGCATGGCTTGATTGTAAAATAATCGTCAGCACTAAACCGATGCCAACAAGAATGAAAGTTCCGCCCCAGCCAGTGAGATCATAAGAGAGAATATCGATCTCTTCTGTAAAGCTTGAGAAACCATTTTTAATGAGGTCAATCGCCAGTAAAATAAAGGCAATCCCGATCAGAACTCGCCCACTTGCTTTCGCTGTTTTCCCGGCAAAAGAGGCTAAGATACCAAGCACAATCATCGGGTAAGCAAAAGGCCCAAGGCTGACATTTTGTCCTGCAAGCGCTAGCAACCAAATACCGCCACTTGCACCGACATTCGCGCCAATAATAATGCCAATACCGCCCGCAAGGGTAATTAGCCCTGTGCTAATAAAGGCAATGATAAGGAGGGAAACAACCGTGGTTGATTGTAAGATCAGCGTTGATGAAACACCAAAAAGGAGGCTTTTGAAGGGCGTTTCGGTACTTTTAGCCAAGATTCTCTCAAGACGACCGCCGGCAAGTTGGGTTAAGCCATCTTGCATACATTGCATTCCGAATAGGAAGAAAGCAAGGCCAGCACATAGCTCAAGCCAACTGCTATTAAGATAAAATGAATATAGTAGTAATACCATAATGGCAAGAATGCCAGTATTGCGAATAATTGTTTTTCCCACAGTGCCTTGCTCCAACTCTTAAGGACTTCGGCGTTATTGAACGGCGAAGCTGGATATGTAAGGTAATATTGATGATCGGCTGTATTAGTCTGACCATCGATTGAATCTGAGTATTTAATGAGACGATACTTTAATCATTGAGTGATGATGATTAGAATGACATCTTCAATAGCGCGATTAAGTGCCTAGAATAGAAATCTTACGACTATAAGTAGTGATAGCGTCACTTATCTTAAATATATATTCTATAGTAAACATTCTATAGCAATTGTTGTATTGTTTTTTCTATAAAAATCTATGTTCAGCAGTGACCCTAGGCTGAGACTTTTGGCTGAATACAACGATCGTTGATCGAATATTTAACAGGCTATGATATCTGAAAAAAATGCAAAGGAGTAGCTTTAATCCTGATTCGCTTAGGGTGCGTCAATCGCTATTCTAAGAACTCTATCGAAATAGTGATAGAATAGTGGCAGATTGAAGTATGAAGTAGATGATGATTGACGGAAAGGGCAATAACCGTTTTTAAAAAAGTGAGCCACTTTTCAAGACTAATAAGGCTAGCAATACATGAATGTAGTTTCAGATGAAAAGATTATGCGTGATTTTGGTGACTCGCTTTTGTTTGAGAAAGGCGCGAGTGATCAAACAGATGAAAATTACATGCGTGATTTGCAAAAGCTGAGCGATTTTTTACAAGGTGTTGAGAGCACTCTTATGAAGGCGACACCTGAGATTATCAATGCATTTTTTATCAAAGAGCTCGAAAGGGATATTAGTCCTCGTAGCCTTGCAAGGTATCTCTCTTGCTATAAGCATTTCTATAAGTTTTTAATTATTGGCAAATATCGGGAAGATAATCCGGCAGAAGATATTAAACTTCCTAAGTACCATGAACCATTGCCGGCAACACTTTCGCCTGATGAAGTGGTTTCACTGTTAAATGCCCCAGATTTAACAACACCTTTAGGGATTCGTGATTATGCGATGCTTGAGATTTTATACTCCTGTGGTTTTCGTGTGACAGAGTTGATCTCATTACAATTTCATCAGATTAACTTTGAAGTAGGGTATGTTCGAGTGATCGGAAAAGGGGGTAAAGAGCGATTGATTCCTATTGGTGAAGTGGCGCTTGAAGCGGTAAAAAACTACATTCAACAATCAAGACCAATACTTCTGAAAGGGCGATCAAGCGATGTGCTTTTTGTGAGCAATCGTGGCACAGAGATGACGCGACAAACCTTTTGGTATGTTTTGAAGAAATATGTGGCAGAGGTTGGTATTAAAGGCGGTATTTCGCCCCATACCCTCAGACATGCTTTTGCCACGCACCTTGTGAATAATGGTGCTGATCTGCGCGTTGTACAGCTCTTGCTAGGTCATAGTAGTCTCTCGACAACGCAGATCTATACGCATGTTGCTAAAGAGCGTCTAAAGAAACTCCATGCATTGAACCATCCAAGAGGATAGTGCGATCAGCAATGCGGAGCTTGTTAAGCATTATTCAACGTGGCGCTTGGTTTGAATGCGCTATTTTCATTAATGATCATTACATTAAAAAATAGATTGATCTATTTACATTGAAGCGAAATACGGTACACTCACTTAAATTCACGCGATTATTCGTAGAGCATGAATATCGACTTATAAAATTTACAAAAATGAATTTACACTCATCGATTTAGAGGCGTTTATGAAAAAATTATTGCTAACTAGTGCCACTCTTTTAGGTTTATCAGGCATTGCCTATGCTGAAGCAAACTTAGAGCACTTCAATAACCTAATTCAAGGGGTTACAGTGGAGAAGGTACAGCCTTCAGTAATCGGTAATCTCTATGAAGTATTTGTCAAAGAGAGCCCATATCCGATCTTTATCTCGAAAGATGGTAAATACATGCTCGAAGGAAATGCGATTGACCTTGTAAAGGGGGTTAATATGAGCGAAAACTATGCGAATATGAAAAATAAAGATCTGATCGCTGAGTTAGATGAGAAAGATATGACGATCTACCGCGCACCTAATGAGACAAATGTTGTCACAGTCTTTACAACAACGGATTGCCCATTCTGCCGAATGCTTCATCATCAAATGGATGATTATTTAGCGGAAGGAATCACAGTACGATATATCGCTTTCCCATATCGCGGATTAAATTCGCAAGGGTATGATGACATGGTCGGCGTTTGGTGTTCATCAGATCGTAATAAAGCCTTAGATGATGCGGTAAAATTTGCAGAAGGCGAGGGTGGAAGTGCTCCTAAAACAGCTTCCTGCGATAATCCTATTGCAGATCAATATAATCTAGCGCTTAAAATGGGTGTTCAAGGAACACCGGCGATTATCTTAGAAGATGGTGCCATTTTACCAGGATATCTTTCGCCGAAAGATCTGAAAGAGCGCATTAAGGCGCGCGGTCTTTAATGAGATTTCGAAAAGCAAAAGCATTGCGGATGTATTGATGCAGTGAATTGAAGAAACAATAAAAACGATGTCTTTTAGATAAGCATCGTTTTTTTGTATGTCAATATCAGTATTGATAAGCATCTATTTGAATATTCAAGATAGCAGATAGCAAAATAGAGGGTTTCCCCTCTATTTCTGAATCAATTTTTAGCATCATTGTGTGCTAAATGAGAGATTAAAATTATTTAAAATTGAAGAAGATCTTAGGTTCTTCATGATTTCTCTTGAAGAGAATAATCATTGCGCCAATTTTTTGGACAAGCGTTGCATTTAATGCAGTAACAATCTCTTCTGTGATAGACTCTCTCTCATCGCGATCACGTCCAGCGAGTTTGATTTTAATCAACTCATGATGAGAAAGTGCTTTACCAGCCTCTTTCAGAAAGCTTTCCGTAACGCCTTTGTCTCCTAAAATGAGAACAGGGTCTAAATGGTGTGCTTTTCCTTTGAGGAATTTGATATGTTCAATTGTGAGTTTAATTTGTGTCATGAGTAATGAAAATAGTTCTCGAAATAAAGAGAT
>CAZPIQ010000087.1:0-8061 GCA_964586665.1 uncultured Ignatzschineria sp.
GCGCAGACTTTAAAGCCGAAAGATGGTTTGAAACAGAAGCTGAGCGTCAAAAGTTCCTTGATGCTTACCAAAATGACTTTATCTATTATCGCGTCGGCGACCGCCCTCATTATGAATATGAGCTCATTGATAAGCCTTAAATTAATCTTATGATATGATCCAATTTTTAATATCATGGAAATAGACCGATATCTATAGAACCTGCCTCGCGCAGGTTTTTTATTACCTTCTATTTAAGAATTTAAGAGAGTTAAAGCCCTGACAATGAAAAACCCTAACAAGTTGCCTTGTTAGGGTTATCAATATGGCGCGCCCAGAAGGAGTCGAACCTCCGACCGCCTGGTTCGTAGCCAGGTACTCTATCCAGCTGAGCTATGGGCGCTTAACTAAGATGATTAGTATATAGCATTTCAAAACTGAGTCAAGCCTCAACACATCTTTTATTGCAAATATTTTACACAACCACTCAACAACCTCCTTAAGAGATTGATAAATAACTACTTCCACCTATCAATAACTTTCACATTGATAGTTTTATTGATCAAACTATGGTAGTGCAAATCATATTTAAGCCACTGCACTCCAATTCGTATCAGTCAATAAATGCATTTGCTTATTAATGACCTCACCGCCAATCACACAAAGGAACCTAACGATACGATATCGACCCAATAAATCAATAAACGCCATACATCCTTCCATGATCCAATCACAAAACGACTAGCAATGAAAAACCCTAACAAGTTGCCTTGTTAGGGTTATCAATATGGCGCGCCCAGAAGGAGTCGAACCTCCGACCGCCTGGTTCGTAGCCAGGTACTCTATCCAGCTGAGCTATGGGCGCTTAACTAAGATGGTTAGTATACATCAGTTTCTGCATCCTTCAACAATTTGATAACTCTTTATGCGATTTATATGCGATTTAATCTTTAAAAAATTCACAAAAAATAACTATCTCATTGATTTGCATGAATTAAGAATCCTTGATACCACTATCCGCTAATCATCTCTCTAACCTTAGAATAATTGTGGTTTCATCATCGCCATCCAAATAACAGCCATCGCCATACTATTACTAATGAGATAGTTGATAAGACGGCTTGGCTGCGCAAAGGTCTGTTTCATCGCTAAAATTGCGAAGAAGATATAAAACACCATAAATACAAGCTTCACGCCTAACCAGCTACCAGCCATCGAAAATGGATTAACGCTAAGTGCAATCGCCAATAATACCCCTGTTAGCAGAAGAAAAGTATCAATCACATGAGGTGCAATACGCGCCCATGTCGGTCTTTTCACTAAAAAGTACTTCCAAAAACGGAAGTTAAAAAAGATAATTGAAAAGAACGCAAGCATGATGTGCGTGTGTTTAATTCCCATATAAGCTTCTGCTAACATCGGTATTCCCTTATTGTAATAGTAATAGATCGTGGAAATAATTATTGGCTTTCAGCCGGCTTTAGATCCACTTTAGTTAACGACATTGACAGGATTCCCTGCCACAAATTGATTAATATTGTCTTTTAAAATTGCCACAAGCTTATTCAACGCTTCTTCACTAGCATAAGCAGTATGTGGCGTAATGATAAAGTTTCCTAGATCATTTGCAAGTAACGGATTATCTGGTTTTGGCGGTTCGCTTGTTAAGACATCAACACCGGCACCACCCACTTTTCCTCGTCTCAATCCATCTGCAAGCGCCGCTTCATTCACAAGCCCTCCACGACTCACATTTAAAATAATCACGCCATCTTTCATCAGTTCGATTTTTTCAGCATTAATCATATCTTTTGTTTCAGGTGTCAGCGGTGCATGTACTGAATAGACATCACTCTCTTTTAGAACCTTATCAAATGCGGTATATCCTTCACGAATTGAGGCGGCATCTTCACGTTCTGAGAATAAAACATTCATCCCAAAACTCTCGGCATATTTTGCAAATTGTGAGCCAATGCTACCTTTACCAAAGATCCCTAAGGTTTTCCCCTTTAACTCAAAAATCGGCGCGCCAAAGATTGAAAAGAATTCGGAACGTTGCCATTCACCATTACGCATTCTTGACTCATAAAGTGGCAAACGGTGCATGAGTGAAATCATCATCATAAATGCATGCTCCGCAACCGCTGTTTGGCTATAACCTGCAACATTACAGACCGTAATGCCCAGCTCTTTCGCAGCCACCACATCCACAATGTTATACCCCGTTGCCGCAACTGCGATCAGCTTAAGCTGAGGGTTCGCTTCCATCGCCTCTCGATCAATTATCACTTTATTCGTAATCGCGATCTCAAAGCCTTTAAGTGCATCCGCGACATCCGCTTTCGCGCAGTTCTCAATTTCGACTAATTCATAGGGAAAATTAAAATCAAGCTGAAAACGACTGAGGGTTCCTTGATCTAAAAAAACAATTCTCTTATTTGCCATTATGATCTCCTTTAATGAATGATATTCAAATTACGCCTCAAGATGAGATATTGATCGATATTCTTCGATTGAATAAGCCACATCTTGAGGACATTATTACTGATGCCATCTGTTTTATTATTATGATTTTAGAAGGGTAATATTAACGGTTGTCGTGTTGGAGCAAACGCTGTTTCTCTCTGTTCCAATCACGCTCTTTAAGGACCGCCCGCTTATCATGCGCTTTTTTACCACGCGCAATCCCTATCTCTACCTTAACCATTCCCTTCTTCCAATACAAACTCAAAGGTACAATGGTTAAGCCTTTTTGATCAACTGCACCGATTAATCGGTCAATCTCCCTACGATGAAGGAGCAGTTTTCGAGTACGCGTATCATCTGCAAAGACATGCGTTGAAGCCGATAGAAGTGGGGTTATACGCGAGCCAATCATAAATACTTCGCCATTTTTAACCTGTACATAAGCTTCTGCAAGTTGCCCATGTCCTTCGCGAAGACTTTTGACTTCCCAGCCTTGAAGTTCAAGACCTGCCTCTAACTTCTCTTCGATAAAATATTCATGATAAGCACGTTTATTACCGGCAATTTGCGAACTGCCTGTTCCTGATTTTTTCTTAGACATATGAGTTCCTTTAATTTCTAAGCCACGATCCTTTAAAGATCGTTAATCCCATTCCTTCTAATCATCTTTTCACAATGCCAACCCGTGATTTTCTACGTTTTGTAATCCCACAAAAATACGGCATAAAACGAGTGATGATTGATTATGAATAATGGTCGAATCTTTATTCTATTATAACTCCGCCCTTTTCGCATATTAAGACGCAACAAAAAGCCCTCACAACAATTGTGAAGGCTTATGGTGATTTATTCATAACACTGATACAAGTCAACCACTTACTGGTTATTACGACCCTGACCTTGGTTCATCCCTTGACCATGATGGTTCTGATTGTGCATCTGCCCTTGCTTCATGCCTTGGCCCTGATGATTCTGATTGTGCATATGTCCTTGCTTCATGCCTTGACCCTGATGGTTTTGATTATGCATATGCCCTTGATTTTTACCTTGTCCACGATGATTTGGATGATGCATTTGGCCTTGATTCATTTGATTTCTAGGCGCTTGCGCTTGGCGCTCTGCTCTCTGCTCAATCGTACAAGGCTGTCCATCAACCCCATTAGGACATGGTTGGTTTTGTGCCATCTGACCCTGCATAGGTCCACGCTGACCTTGATTATTTTGACTTGTTGGGCCATTGAACTGCGCAAAAGCGATCGAGGAACTGAGGATTAAAGTGGATAACAATAGTAATTTACGCATTATTAAATCTCCTATGAGTGAATTAACCAGCAGATCTATATGCTTCAACTCTTTTAGTTCTGCTTCTTGATGATTCTATTAAACCATTGAATTCTTAAAGCTGTCTTAAGATTTAAATATATTTGATATTATATTGATGGTTTATTTATATTTGATTTAGTTTAAAAGAATTCGCAACCAGATAATTTAAAACCGATTTAATATCTTACTAAGTACATTATACCAAAAACAAAGAGATAGCATTCTGATCCAGATGACAAAAAGCCCCGGAATACCGAGGCTTCTTTCTCTCTAACTATTTTCTAAATCACTTATTTTTTCATAATACGGTCAACATCAATATCAGTGCCCTTGTGGCGATGATGATCTACTTCACCATAAATGATCACAGTATCACTAGGTCCTACTTGTAAACCATTCCAATCATCGTGATCAATCTCGATTTCGATTTGACCTGTTGCATCTTGGAACATATATTTCTCACCACCTAAATGCTGAGTAATTGTGCCTTCTAAAGTCACTTTCGAATCATCTCTTGCTGAAAGTGCTTGTTTCACAGTCGTAGCTCCATTTGCACCTTCTGCGCTTGGGCCTTTAAAACCTGATGTTGATGCTGGGCCTGTGAACTGTGCAAATGCCACTGATGAACCTAAAATTAAAGCAGTGATTAATGTTAATTTACGCATATCGTTATTTCCTTTTTTATAAATGAACTTTTATAAATGAATCTGATGTCTTATTGCAAAGAGTACCAAGGGAACTAAGGGAACTTCTTTCTATGGGTGTATTAAAACATTCAAACCTTAAATCAAACTTAAGATTCCCTACAATATTCACTTTTTCTAAATTTTTTCTGAAAACCATCTAAAAGTCTTTTAAAAATATTCTATCCAATGCTTCTAATGAAAACTATATATCAAAATTAGGTAATTACACTAACCATTTTTCCGTTCTTTGCATTTTATTACCAAGATTGATTTTCGATCATTCTGCATTGATTCTTTTCAAAAAAGAAGTCTCAAAAAAACCGCAAGCGATTTCAAATCATCTTGCGGTTTTGATCATCCAACCTCTCTACAAGTTAGCTGACCATGATTAACACCCTTAAATATATATGTGCTATTTCTTCACTGAAACAGCGTCTACATCAATATCTGTGGCTCTGAAGTGATGTTTATCTACTTCACCATGAATCACAATTGTATCTTCAGGCCCTACCTGAACACCTCTCCAATCTTCGTGGTCGATTTCAATCACAATTTCACCAGTGCCATCTTGGAAAAGATAATCTTCATCGCCTAAATACTTCACGATTTTACCTTCAAGAGTGACGCGACTATCATCTGCAAGATTATCAAGATCTTTGATCGTTGTTACATAAGCGCCATTAACAATATTGCCTGTGCCATCTGAGAAACCACCTGTTGATTGTGGTCCTTGGAACTGAGCAAATGCGACTGATGAACCTAATACTAATGTTGTAAGTAATACTAATTTACGCATAATTTTGAATCCTTATCTTGTTGAAGATTGTTCTGTTTGTCTGTTGTCTAGAAGAGTGGTTGATTGATACAACCACTAGCGTTGATACGTACTCTTCTTTTCATGGTGTTATTAAAACATTCAAACCTTAACGAAATCTTAAGCTTCATCTCTTTTTCCAGTTTTGAGATACTTTTTTGATAATTTTCTAGTGGTTTTCTAATGATTTTTTTAAAACAATTAAACCATTAAAATACCCCTAAAATCTTAGGCTACAATCTCATTTTTAGGGAAGTGTAAAGTAATCTCTAACCCTTCTACATCTGGTTTTGAGCGAAGCTTCATCTCGCCTTGATGCAATTCAACAATCTTCTTCACAATCGATAAACCTAGCCCACTGCCGATTTCATTGGTTCCAAGAACGCGGTAGAAACGCTGTGACAATCTCTCTAACTCATCGGCATTCACGCCTTTTCCATTATCTTTCACAATAATATCCAGAGATGATGCACTCTCTTGCACCAACATCCAAATCTCTGAACCATTGGGCGAATACTTAATCGCATTGCCAATAAGATTCTTAAGTGCCACAAACAGCAGATCATAATTACCATTCAAAGTAATTTCACATTCATCAGCGATAATCTGCATAGTCTTCGCATTCACTTCATTTTGGTAACTCTGCACAACTTCATCAAATAATTGTGAAACAACCAGCGGTTTACGAACAAGCTCATCACTAGAATCCACCGACATGGGATCTAATCTTGCTAATAACATTAAGTGTTCAATCAGATGCGTTGCTCGCTCAACATCATGTTGTAGCGGTTTTAGATCGCTCACCAATTCTGGACGTTGACGTTTCAACAATTGAAGTTTCATCTGAATCGCGCTTAAAGGCGTTCGAAGCTCATGAGAGGCATCTGCTGTAAATTGGCGCTCATGTCGTCTTGCGATCTCAAGATTCACAAGTAACATATTCAAAGATTCTTCAATTGCGATAATCTCTTTCGCCCTGCTATCGACATTAATCGGGCTCAGATTTTTCGGCGAAACCTTCTCAATCTGCCCCGTCATTTCCGTAAGGGGTTTAAGGCCAAAGTAAACGAGTAATCCATTAAATAAGAGCGAGACAATCAGGATTAAAATGCCGGCAATCATCAACTCTTCTGCTAAATCTTCTAAGAACTCATAACGCATCTCAACAGCATGGGCAACTTGGACTTCAAAATTACCATGACGTGGTTTTAACACAAATACGCGCCAATCCTCGCCATCAATCTCGGTGGTTTTAAAGCCTTTAACATTCCCATGATCACTCGCGATGAAGGGAAAATTAGGCGCAGATCCACTTTTTGCAACAACATTCCCTTGCGTAATGATTTGGAAGTAGAACTCATCATCATCAAGCTCCACATGACCACGAACAGGCTTCCCACTCAAATTCTCTCGATGAGCAAAATGCGCTAAAGTTTGCGCAGAACGCTTCAATGCTTCATCAAGCACATCTTTTGTCTGATCCCAACTTAAATACGTGGTAATCGATAAGCTCATGCCAGATACCAGTAGTGTTGAAACCACAATGCTAGTAATTAATGTCGCGCGCAGTGAGTAAGTGCCACGCTTTTTAACACGCCCTTGCCACCAAGATTTAAATCGTTTCATGCATCCCCTAATGTGTATCCTAAGTTCCGGCGAGTTTTGATAAAGTCATTACCGAGTTTTTTGCGAAGATGATGGATATGTACCTCAACAGCATTACTCTCTACTTCATTTCCCCAAGCATAAAGCTTATCTTCAAGCTGTTCTCGGGTAAAAATCTGAGTCGGATGTTGCATCAAGGTATGAAGAACCGCGTACTCTTTTGCCGTAAGTAGAATCGCTTCATCGGCTTTCGTAACCCCTTTTTTGCCGGGATCTAGCACCACATCACGATGCTTAAAAGTCGCTTGTAACTTCTGTGAAGATCTACGTGATAGTGCACGAATACGCGCCGAGAGCTCTTCAAGATCAAATGGCTTCACTAAATAATCATCAGCCCCTAAATCAAGTCCTTCAATACGATCGGCAATACTATCTTGCGCTGTGATCATAATGACCGGAATCGGCTCATCATGCCCACGAAGTGCTTTTAAAACCTCATCGCCGGACTCACCGGGAAGGCCACGATCGAGTAGTAAGCAATCATAGGTTTCAATAAAGACATTTTTAGCTTCCGTGCCATTGGTCAACCAATCAACGACGTAACCATCCATCTCCAACCATTTTTGAATCGTCTCGCCGAGCGATCGATCATCTTCCACTAATAATATTTTCATATTGTCACCCTACCACTATTTTCTTAAATGAATCTTAAGCAATGATTAAGCTAACTATTCAACAATGCTGTTGAAGGATTTTAAAAGATTTCAAACGCATTTGATGCGCTATTCTATCTTAACGCATATCTTCGATAACATTGTTATTCAGCCCTTAAAAGGTATACTAATCTCTTGATACTCCCATTCAACAAAAGGCTATTCATTCCATGGCAATTGCAACTGCTAGATCCCTCAAAGAACGTATTTTCCATGCATGTGTTTTTGAATTCTTTGCGGTCGTTTTTACGATGTTAATCGGTATCTTTCTACTGAATAAACCGATGGATTCAATGGGAATAGTGGCGGTTTTAATTTCTCTGACAGCACTTTTACTCAACATTGCCTTCAACTGGATCTTTGATAAGCTCTTCCCTTTTGTAAATGGCGATAGACCTGTTCATATCCGTATATTGCATGCGCTTGGATTTGAGGCTACGCTCGTCATCTTCACGATTCCGATGATTGCTTATAT
>CAZPIQ010000088.1:0-7897 GCA_964586665.1 uncultured Ignatzschineria sp.
TTACTCGAGCCCGAAAGCGTTATAACCATACACGCCTTGTAGTTCAAGTGCTTTACCACCACCACGAACAACACAAGTGAGAGGATCATCAGCAATAATGGCATCAAGACCTGTCTCTTCAGAGATAAGTTGATCGATATTACGAAGTAGCGCACCGCCACCTGTAATGACAATACCACGTTCAGAGATATCAGCAGCAAGTTCAGGCGGTGTTGATTCAAGTGCAAGTTGAACAGCGCTCACAATCCCTTGTAATGGTTCCATTAATGCTTCTAAAATCTCATTTGAGGTAATTGAGAATGTTCTAGGAAGTCCCTCACTTAAGTTGCGCCCACGTACTTGTGTTTCTAAAACTTCAGCTGTTGGGAATGCTGTGCCGATATCTTTTTTGATACGTTCAGCAGTCGGTTCTCCAATTAGCATGCCGTAGTTACGGCGTACATAGTTAATAATCGCTTCATCAAATGTGTCACCCCCAATACGAACTGAGTTTGCATATACAATCCCGGTTAAAGAGATAACAGCAACTTCAGAAGTACCACCGCCGATATCAAGTACCATTGAACCTGTTGCTTCATGAACGGGAATGCCAGCCCCTAAAGCAGCTGCCATGGGTTCTGGAATAAGGCGTGCTTCAAGTGCACCGGCACTTTCAGCTGCTTCTTTAATAGCGCGTCTTTCAACGTGCGTTGCGCCAGATGGAACGCAGACAATTACACGAGGGTTAGGGCGACCTAATAAAATATTACGTTTGAGAACTTGATTGATGAAGTTCTCAAGCATGATTTCGGTTTTAGGAAGGTCAGCAATAACGCCATCTTTAAGTGGGCGCGTGGTTTCGATAGTATCAGGTGTTCTACCTAACATTAATTTAGCTTCGTGGCCGACAGCCGAAAGGCGTGGACGACCGGTTCTTAAGTCGCGTTCAATAGCTACGACTGAAGGCTCATTTAAAACAATCCCTTGACCACGCATATAAATAAGGGTGTTCGCTGTTCCAAGATCGATAGAGAGATCTCGTGAAAAAAAGGCCTTTAAACGTTTTGGGATCATATTAAATACTCAATGAAAAATCGGTTGACTGATTACCCCCACCTTCCATTCTTTGTTATCAGTAGGCAGGCATTCGAAAATAAGGTACGATTATAGCAATTAATGCGGTTCAATGATTAAATATTTGGAAGTTTGTAATAAATCTATAGCTTTAAAGGAATTAACAAGAATGACTCAGAAAAAACGCTTTGTTGCTGGAAATTGGAAAATGAATGGTTCGCTTGCGCAAAATCGTGAGCTTTTAAATGCATTAATTGAAACTGTGAAAGATGCAGATTCTGAAATTGTCGTATTTCCGCCTTCAATCTATGTTCAGCAAGTAGCTTCAATGACTGAAGGAACAAACATTAAAGTAGGGCTTCAAAATATTTCTGCTGAACCGAAAGGTGCATTTACAGGTGAAATTTCGATTCCGATGGCGAAAGATTTTGGTTGTGATTATATTTTGATTGGTCACTCTGAACGCCGTACATTATTTGGTGAAACAGATGCTGATGTTGCAAAGAAAATGAAAGCTGTAGTTGATGCGGGGCTGATTCCTGTAATTTGTGTGGGTGAGACGCTGGATGAGCGTGAAACAGGGAAAACAGAAGATGTGATTAAATCACAAATTGCTTCTGTGATTGATGCAATTGGTATTGAAGCATTTGAGAATGCAGTGATTGCTTATGAGCCTGTTTGGGCGATTGGTACCGGTAAAACGGCAACGCCAGAGGAAGCAGACCAAGTCCATGACTTTATTCTCTGTACATTAAAAAACTACAGTGATAAGATATCTGACCTTGTACGAGTGGTTTATGGCGGAAGTGTTAATGCTTCTAATGTCGAGTCGCTCTTTACAAAAGAGAATATTGATGGGGCTCTTGTGGGAGGCGCATCGTTAGAAGCTGAAGGATTTACGAAGATCGCTTTAGCGTAATATAATCTAAAAGGTTGAGAGTCAAAAATGATTATTGAGAATCTTATTTACGTTCTTCATGTTGCAGTGTGTCTAATTATTATTGCACTTGTTTTAGTTCAACAAGGCAAGGGTGCAAACATTGGTGCAAGTTTTGGTCAAGGCGCATCAGGCACAGTATTTGGTGCAGCAGGAAAAGCAAACTTCTTAGCGCGTCTTACAAAATGGATGGTTGTATTATTTTTCATCACAAGTCTTGTAATGATGTTTAATTCAGGTAAGATTAGCTCCAGTGACAGCGTGATAGATTCACTTCCAACTTCAGAAGTACCTGTAATTGGTGGTGCACCTACTACAACTAAGTAGGATTCACAATGTAACAATTAGTATGCCGGCGTGGTGGAATTGGTAGACACGCTACCTTGAGGTGGTAGTGCGTAACTGCGTCCCAGTTCAAATCTGGGCGTCGGTACCATACAAAGAAAAGCTCTAGTTCTAAAAAACTAGAGCTTTTTGCTATGCGCCATAAAATTATCCCAGGCGCTTTATTTATGACCGAGATTTATTATCAGAGAATCGTAAGGCGCTAGAAAAATATTGTCGTAAAAATGAAGTTTTTTGATTTCTGTATTATATAAATTTATATATATGAATCTAATATATGAATCTAGATGTTCTAATGACTCGAGTTTTTTTGACGTTGTTTGGGTGAGCGTATGGCTTTGATCGCTTATATGGTTAAGTTTTTTAAAGGGTATATTTTGAATTTCTTAAATTGCTCAAATAGTAATCAGTTTTGTTGTTGGTTAATGATATTCTTGCGATTAAAAGGTCTCTTATATGTGTCAATAAACAATGTTGGGTGTAAAATTTCCCTTTAAGTTCTTTTGTTAACCGATTGATGTTAAATGATTATAAAAATATCTCTCAAAAAAAATGTGAAAAACTGTCTTTTTTTTTGTCATCTGCTTGTCATATCGATAAAAGGGCTGTAATATTGTCTACCTTGAATCAGCGATCTTAGATAAACAAGTGAAGCGAATCAAGATGATATGCCGGCGTGGTGGAATTGGTAGACACGCTACCTTGAGGTGGTAGTGCGTAACTGCGTCCCAGTTCAAATCTGGGCGTCGGTACCATATATGAGAAACCCTAGTTCTTAGAACTAGGGTTTTTTCTTGTCTAAAATTTCTCTCTAAGAGTCCCAAGCTTTAAATCCCTATTAGCAGTAAATTCTCCTAATGTTAGCCCCTTATCAGTATAAAGTTGTTAATCATTAAATAGGATTACTATTCAGATGGCTGTAGAGCAGAGATATGGAGTAGAGCAATCACAAGTGGCTGAGCATGTCGATGATAAGAATATGTCAGAGACTCATACCTGGGAGGTTTCTGAGGCGATTATTCGGAACCGCAATAAGCGATTGAAGCTCTCTTGGCAGGATCAGTACTTTTTTACAGAGCAGATGTCTCTTCTACTTGATGCCGGCGTTGCAATAGTGCCGGCATTAATGTTATTAGAAAAGAGCGCTAAGCGCCGGCGTTTAAAGCAGTTTTTGCAATTTTTGAAAGAGGGTGTAACGAAAGGGAGCGCGATCTCATTAATACTAAAACAGTTCCCGAACACTTTTAATGCGCTTTATGTGGCGATGATTCAAATTGGGGAAGAGTCTGGTAAATTGCCGGCAGTATTTCTCTATTTAGCAGAAATGGCCGAAAAACAGGAGGCTTCTCGTAAGGAGATTCGAAAAGCGTTGCTTTATCCGTTGATTGTATTGGTCGTGGCGGTTGTTATCTTGGCATTCATTATGATTGCAGTTGTGCCAACATTTGAGTCGCTTTATCAATCAAGCGGTATGGAGTTGCCAGTAATTACGCGAAATGTGATGTCGATGTCTCGATTTATAGCCAGCGAGAAGGGTGTTTATCTATGGGTAGGAATGATCACTATATTGTTTTTATTAAGAATGATCTATCGCCGAAAAGGTCGATTGCGTTATCGTTTTGATCGTGTTGTATTACGAATACCGATCGTTGGCAATCTATTGCAAGCAGATTTCAATGCACATTTTGGAGCGATCTTATCAATGATGCTGGCTTCAGGTGTGCAATTAGTGCCAGCCATCGCACTTTTTGAAAAGAGTATCCATAATCTTTATTGTAAGTCCGTATTACAAGATATGCATGAGCGGTTAGTTGAGGGGAAATCATTGAGCGATAGTATAGAGTCTGAGCAACTCTTTAGTGATGTGGCTAAAACATTAATGGCAGTTGGGGAAGTGAGTGGGCGTTTAGATCATGTTTTAAATAAATCAGGACAATACCATGCGGATATTGTGGATGATCGTGTGAGTCGCTTAATTGCTTTAATTGATCCGCTTTCATTGGTGTTTATCGGTGGGATTGTGGGAGTGATCTTAATAGCGCTCTATTTACCCATGTTTAGTATGGGGATGGCGTTGTAATGAATATGCAATTAATCCTTGAGGGGTTATGGATATTGGCAGTAGTATTTTTATTGCCGATAGGCATTATTGCGCTCTATTTCTATCTTTGGTGTATTAGAATTTTACCCGTTTTCAGAGAGACTGCATCGCTGTCTGCTGAGAGAGGGTATTTTTCTCAGAAACCCTCCTCATACTTCATTTTGCAGTTGTGCCCTTATTATCTGCTTATTGCACTGTTTTTAATGGCGCTCATATTGATCCTCTATTTGTCAGGTCATACTCTTCACATTCAAGATGCGATTTTTTTGTTGATCCTATTGCCTCTGATGGAGTTTGATAAGGATTATTATCTTTTGCCAGACCCCCTTATCTATCCTTTGCTTTGGGGTGGTATTTTTATGAGTTTGATTGGTGTGGGGATGATTTCACTTGTCTCTGCTATTTCTGGGATTGTCATTGGATATTTACTGATGTCTATTTTTTACTATGGCGGTAGAATTTATTATCGGCGGGAAGTTTTAGGGCGTGGGGATCTTAAGTTGGTCGCCGCTCTAGGTGCTTGGTTGGGAAGCGATCATATATTGCTACTGCTTTTCTTAAGTGCAATGATCGCTTTAATAGGGGGTTTGTTACGATATTGCGTATTAGGGCGTATAAGTTTGTTGAGTTCAGGGGCGATGATTCCCTTTGGCCCAGCGCTCGGTGTTGCCGGTATATTGATCTATTTTTCGATGCTGATCTCTTGATGTTTGTTGCTTGATCTGATGGCTTTTGAATATCACTACCTGCTTGAGGAGAGCTAATAAGTTTGAAAGAGGGATCCTTTGAAGTATATGATGAGCTCAAAAGAGAGGTTCTATTGCAGAGTCTTTTCTTGATCAATTAAATATAAGCAAGCATCGTAGTTGTGCATAAGAGTAATGGAAAGAGAGTGATGGCAAAAGCGATAAACGCAAAGAATACAGCACCTAAAGTAATATTATTAACCGGTGGTATTGCGAGTGGTAAAACATTTGCATCAGATTATTTGCGTGAAAAAGGTGCGTATGTGATCGACACTGATGTCGTTGCAAGGATGATGACAGATCCTGAGAATCCAAAGGGGCGAGAAGCTTTGACAGAGATAGCTAATCGATTTGGATCAGGGTATATAACGGCTGAGGGAATGCTTGATCGGCGCAAGATGCGTGAATTAATTTTTACAAACCCGGAAGCTAAAACAGACCTTGAGTCAATTTTGCATGGCAGGATATGGTCTGAAGTGAAAGAAGAGATCGCAAATGCTGATGATGCACCTTATATAGTACTCGTTGTGCCTGTGATATATGAAGGGTCTCCCTATCTGCGATTAGTGTCTGAGGTGCTTATTATAGAAGTGCCTTATCAATTACAATTACAGAGAGTGATGGCTCGTGATAATATTGACGAAGCATTAGCGCAAAAGATTATTGAGGCTCAAATATCGCGCTTAGATCGTCGCAAGCTCGGGAATGATATTATTATTTCTGAAAATAGAGCGTTTGTGCGACGTCAGCTTGATAAGCTTCATAATCGCTACTCAGCGCACGAAAACCGCCATGCATGAATAATAAATGAAGGATAATAATGATTTACGAATTTCCCCTGACAGAAGGTATTAGACGCTTTTTAAGAATTGAGATGCTCGCAGAGCAATCTCTTGCTTATATCGAGCATGATTCTGAATATAGTACGATTGCAGCTGTTCGGGCGCTTTTAGATCTAGTGACGATTGTTTCTAAAAATGACACTAAAATTGAATTGATTAAGCAAATTGATCAGCTTTTGATTTCAGAAACACTTTCGGAAGCGGATCTAAATGAAGGGCATGAGCTTAAGAATATTTTGAGTCGTCAATCATTTAGGGTGTACGACAGCATTAAAGAAAATGTGTTTTTAAATACACTCAGACAGCGTTTTGCTATTGTGGGTGGCATTTGTGCATTTGATTTACCCGTGTTGCATAATTGGCTTCATATGCCTTTTGAAACGCGTAAAGTGCACTTCTATGAGTGGATGAATGTGCTTAATCATATGCTCAATGCGGTTAAATTTGTTTTAAGAAATATTCGTGAACGCAGTGTTGAGGAGGAATGTCTCTTTAAGCATGGATTCTATTATCGTTCAGTTAAGTGGAAGGCGGGGCTATTGAGATTGAATATGGATGGTTATCACTTCTTCCCGGAATTTAGTGGTAATAGACATCAATTGAGTATTCGACTTGTTGAGCAGAGCTCTCCATGGGAAGCGCCTAAACAGGTGGATACAGATATCGCATTAAAAGTAGAAATTTGCGGTATATAGTATATCGGGCAACAATGCCCTTTCAGTATTTAAGGGGTTGTCTGATTGATATTGTTTGAATTGGATTGCGGAAAATAGAATCAGACTCAAGTAATATTGAGTCAATATTATTTAAATTGTGAAATAAAAATTGTTAAATATAAATTGCTAAATATGTAATATCTAACATCTAATGTATGGTACAAGCGCTTAGAGTTGGCACTGAAAATGTTGGAGTGAGCATTAAATTTTAAAATTTGATCGTTTACAGGCAGCTGTTCATTGAATATGGGTCATTCATGATCTGCTTGAGCAGCTGGCTAAGACAATCGATGATTAACTTTAGATGCGTTGTATCTACTTTATATATGAAAGATAGAGCACGTCTAAAAGAGATACTTTAATTGAGGAAAGATTTATGAGTTTAAATGGAAAAATTGCATTAGTAACAGGTGCAACACGTGGTATTGGTAAAGCAATTGCTGAAAGTTTAGCGCGTGATGGTGCTTTTGTATTTGGTACCGCAACTTCAGAAAGTGGTGCGGCAGCAATTTCCGCTTATCTTGGTGATCAAGGTCAAGGTTTAGTCTTAAATGTAACTGATGCTGCAAGCATTGAATCAGTATTAGAAACCATTACTAAAGCAAAAGGTGCGCCGGAAATTTTAGTGAATAATGCCGGTATCACTAAAGATCAGCTTTTAATGAGAATGAAAGATGATGAATGGAATGATGTAATTTTAACCAACTTAACAAGTGTTTTCGCACTCTCAAAAGCGGTACTTCGCCCAATGATGAAGGCGCGTACAGGTCGTATTATTAATATTAGTTCTGTTGTAGGTATTACGGGTAATGCTGGTCAAACGAACTATGCAGCTGCAAAAGCAGGCGTTATTGGTTTTACAAAATCAATGGCGAAAGAGGTGGGTTCACGCGGTATTACGGTAAATTGCGTAGCACCTGGCTTCATTGATACAGATATGACTAAAGATTTGCCAGAGTCTGTAAAAGAAGCGCTTTTAGCAAATATCCCATTAGCGCGATTAGGCGAGCCTAGCGAGATTGCAGCGGCTGTTTCGTTCTTAGCATCAGAAGGTGCTGCATATATTACAGGCGAAACGATCAACGTTAATGGTGGGATGTTGATGGACTAATTTTTTTTTATTAGTTATAATTGCGAGTGTATTAATTTTGGTGAAC
>CAZPIQ010000089.1:0-7891 GCA_964586665.1 uncultured Ignatzschineria sp.
ACGATTCAAACGATTCAAACGATTCAAACGATTCAAACGATTCAAACGATTCAAAATAGTCGATCATCCCCATCAATTATGTCAAGCCACAAATGTCGGCGCATCAACTATAAAAAGTACAGCAACCATGACATCCGACATCGAATACTACTGATTCTTTTAGTAATTAACCGGCTTAACTGTAAAATCTTCACTCTCTAAGAGCTGTAATAGCCCTTCTTTACCAAACAGGTGCAACGCGCCAACCGCAATAAAGAATTGCTCAGAATCTCCGCGATTCTTCAATAAGGGCGTCATGACTTCCACCCAATCATGATTTCGCTTCTCTAAAAGCGTCCTTTTAAAATACTCAGCTTGAGCTACATATTCTGGTGGTGCATTCGCAATTGATTGAGCCATTTCTTCGTCTGATAATGCCATTAAGCGTGGAACATCATTCTCTTCATAAGCCTTTAAAATACCATTACTAATTGCTTGATACCCGGCTTCATCTTCAAATATCTCGGCAAGAAATACCTCAGCTAAGCCATTACCCATCGCCTCTTTAATTAAAAGAAGGGACTCTACATTTCCCTCTAACGCGATATTCTTAATATCACGCCCTTTAAGATGATGACTAATTAAGGCCTCCATACCAAATTCAGGGGACTCCCCTTGCATCAAACCATAGGTCACTTGGAAAAATATAATGTCTAAATTCTGATAGTTATAAACCGCAAGTGGAATACCGCGCTGTTGATAAAAGTTTTCCGTATCTACCAATAACTGCCCACTGATTCTTTCAGAAATCGGCTGATCTACTTCAGGATAGACTTCCTGGATCGCCGCTATATCATGCACAAGCTTCGCTTTTTCTGTCGGAAAGAGTACTTTTACTTCGCTCACTAGAACATCGCTCTTATCTAATCTTTGGATTGCTGCTGGTGGTATTTGACTCGTTGGTGAACCTGCATGCGCTGTACCAAAGAGCGATGCGATATGCTCCCCCTTATACTCAATATCCCAAAGGAATGTTGTCGGGTTTTGGCTATCGCCTCCACGCTTTGAGAGCGTCATATTGAGTGCAAATGCGATGGCTAACAACACAAGCGCTATCACAATCATAATACGTTTTTTAAACTGTTTAATCATCAATCCTATTTCCCTTCAAAGGCCATTTTTGAAATGGCTGAGATATTCTTATATCTCAACAATTGTATCAATCAATCGCTCTTTTAATACAAAAACTCATCTTACATTGCACTATTTTTCCCATAAAAACAGCCAACCCAATGAATGGATTGGCTAGTAATATTCATTACCCCATAAAGCGTTAATACTTTTTGTCGTTTTGATAGACGTTTTAGTGGGTATTTTAATTAATGGTAGATTTTCGATTCAAATCCTAGATAAAACGTTTAACCCAAGCTTCATAAGCACTCACCCATTTTTCCAAATGTGCCTTCGTTCCTGTATCTAGTAAATCTCCATTTTCCGCAAGTAATTCACCGTGATAGCGTACATAAGCATCAGGCTGAGGTAATACCGGCATATTAACCGCAGCTAGCACCTGACGAAGATGTTGCTGCGCAAGCGCAGTTCCAAGCGCGCCCATACTAGTCCCTAAAACGCCGGCAGGTTTTCCTACCCAACTGCTCATTCCGGCAGGTCTTGAGCCAATATCAATGGCATTTTTTAAAAGTGCCGGGATTGAACGATTATATTCAGGTGTAATAAAGATGATACTATCCGCGTCTGCTATCTCTTCTTTAAATTTCACAATCGATTCTGGCAGATGTTTATCAAGCGCCTCATGATAAAGCGGTAAGTGACTCAAATTGGCAAATTCAACTTTAAAGTCATCACTAAAAAGTTTTGCAACAGCTTCTCCCAATGCTCTATTGAACGATCCTTCTCTTGTCGAACCTACAATACATAATACTTTAATCATTTTGAACTCCTCTGTGGATTACTAAATGCAACTTAACTACATTCAACTGACCTATTTTAGGCATTTATTATATCTATATAAAGAATGTTTACTGTAACGATTTACCACTCATCAAACATACCACCACAATAACTCACGATCCTCTCTTTTACACTCATTAAAACGATCTATTTTCTAAGGTGCGATTATCGCAAAAAGGTGCTATTCTGCTGAATCAAGAATTAGAAAGCGACTTAGAGGCGCTACACTTATAAGGTCTTCTAGAGGAGAGAAATCGTATGTCTGGTAATAGTATCGGAAAATTATTCACAGTAACCACCGCAGGAGAGAGCCATGGTAAGGCGCTCGTTGCGATTGTTGATGGTTGCCCTCCTGGCGTTGAGATTAATGAAGAGATGCTCCAGATTGACCTTGACCGCAGAAAGCCTGGACAATCTCGCCATACAACACAGCGCCGTGAAGCGGATAAAGTAACGATTCTCTCAGGCGTATTTGAAGGCAAAACAACCGGGACCTCTATTGCGTTGATCATCGAAAATGAAGATCAACGCTCTAAAGATTATAACGATATCAAAGATCTCTTTAGACCTGGTCATGCTGACTTTACCTATCATCATAAATATGGTTTCCGTGATTATCGTGGCGGGGGTCGATCAAGTGCTCGTGAAACTGCTATTCGTGTTGCTGCTGGCGCAATTGCGAAAGCCGTTCTTAAAAAACTCTATAACACAGAAATCTATGGTTACCTGTCACAGCTTGGCCCTATTAAACCCTCTGAGTTTCATCAAGAAGATATCGAAAAAGCGGGCAATCCTTTCTTTTGGCCAAACGTCAATGATATTGCAAAACTTGAAACCTATATGGACGAGCTTCGTAAATCAGGAAACTCTATCGGTGCAAAAGTCACAGTGATCGCCAATAATCCACCGGTTGGCTTAGGCGAACCTGTATTCGATCGCTTAGATGCTGATATTGCCCATGCCATGATGGGCATTAATGCTGTAAAAGGCGTTGAGATCGGCGATGGTTTTGATTGTATCGAAGCACTCGGCACTGATTTCCGTGATGAAATCACAGCGGAAGGCTTTGAATCTAATCATGCGGGCGGTATTTTAGGCGGAATCTCCTCAGGCCAGCCGATCATTGCACATATCGCGCTAAAACCGACTTCAAGCCTCAGACTCGAAGGAAGAACTGTTGATACAATGGGCAATGAAACAAGTGTTATTACTAAAGGCCGTCATGATCCTTGCGTTGGTATTCGTGCAACGCCGATTGCTGAAGCGATGCTTGCAATTACCCTACTTGATCATGCCCTTCGTAATCGTGGTCAAAATGGTGAGTCACAGCGATTTTTGAAAGAGTTAAACGATCGTCTGTCATAATCTCCTGAAAAGAACCATTACCAATAAGCGGAAAACGCATAGCCCAACGCACCTTGCTTGGGCTATATTTATTTTATTGAAGTCTTAAATATCGTTTTATTCAATAGATTACCTACCAATAAAGGGAGTCGATATGTTATTACCACTAAATACTGATGGCAGAATATTGCCAAAATCATTACTTTTAAAGCGCCTCTTTGGCATTTTAATTTTACTCCTAGTATTGATTGCTCTTCCCTCCTATAGCTTTGCGGAAGAAGTGATTGTGGAGACTCGTACCGAAAAACTCAATGATATTGAACAAAAGCTCGGGGATATCGCAAATCGACGAAAATCCCTACAGAAACAGCTGAGCGATAAAACGTTACCAGAGGAAGAGAAAGAAGAGCTGACACAGCGTCTTCAAACACTTACTAATCAAAATCGTGACTTCAATATCCTCTTTGAACAAACTGTGCTCGGTGGGATTGATCTCTCTATTTTTGAGGAGGTTGAGAGCGATCTACTCAAAGATCCGCTTAATTACAACTGGCAGAAAGAAGTACTCGAAATTCTTCAACCCTTCTTTGCACAAATGCAACGAGTGACCGAAAAGGCTCGTAATAAAGATCTTTTAATTGAAAATGAGAAGCTACTGACCTCTCGCCTAACACTTGCTGAAACAGGTTTGGAAGCGTTACAAAATCTTGATAAAAGTGAACTCAACAAAAATGCCCTTAAATCGCTTGCCAAAATTGAAGAAGATTGGCTTGATCGCATTAAATCATTAGAACATCAAAAAAGTATCGTCGAACTCAAACTCGATGATTTAACGGATAATCGTAACTTCTTTGTCCGTGTGACCGATAATTTCTGGGGCTTCCTCAAAAATGAAGGTTTTGCAATTATCGTTGCGATCGGCGCCTCTTTTGGCTTTTATTATCTCTTTAACCTTCTGATTCTCCGATATGCCCACTATCAACAGAAGAATCGTAAACGCGCACTGAATTTCAAGTGGCGCTTTATTCTCTTAACGTTACAAGCGATTAAAGCCCTTCTATCACTCGCGATTTTCTTAATGATTTTGCATACTACCGGCAATATCATTCTCTTTGGCATCATGCTTTTAATCCTCTTTATTGCAGTATTAAGCTTTAGAGGTAACATTCCGCAATATCTCCAAAAACTTCGTGTCTTTCTCAATTTAGGGCAAGCACGCGAAGGAGAACGAATTATCTATAACGATATCCCTTGGGAGATCAGCAAAATCAGCTTAAGTAATGTCTATCTCACAAATCCGCTCCTCGATAATGGCGAGCTTCATGTCACAATCGAGTTGATCGATAAACTCTATTCGAGAGAAACAATCACAGATGAGCTCTGGTTCCCAAGCCGTAAAGGCGATTTTTTACTCCTTCCAGATAAGCGCATCGTCCAAGTGATTCGTCAAACACCAGAAGCGGTTTATCTTAACCATGATGGTGCAACAATTGTCATGGGAACTGCCGAGTTTTATAAATTGAAATTTAGTAATCTTTCGCGAGGTTATAGCTTAATACTGAACTTTACCCTTGAAGACCATTATGAAAATCGTTTATCACTCACTAACGTTAAAGATTCCATTATTGCCGGCATTCATAAAATCGTGAAGACAGAAGATGAAAGCCTCTATCAAGCCATCCGTAATATCTCTGTAACGGTTCGCCAGCTCCTAACAGCCGATACAACAAGCTACCAAGTGATTGTCGAAATGGCGCCTAACTCTGCTAAATCTTATCTAACAATTAAAGCATTGCTCAACAATGCCATTATTGAGGTCTCAAGAGAGCATGATTGGCGCATTCTTTTGACAGAAAATATCTAAATTCAGCATAAAAATACATTTCATTTGTGAGTTTTTGGCGAATATTTCAAAAAAAACTCACTTTGATCACTATTTATACAATCTGTGCTTTCGATGCACATTAGGCCGTTATTCGCACAACTCATTTTTTTTACTACATTTTAACTACAGGGAAATTATCCTCCAAAAATAGATTCTTTAAATCGTAGATAATTACAACTCTCAAGGGTATATCAGCCTTTTCAAAGAATCTTTGTGATGAATTTGATGCTTTTTCGATATCAGCATCGAGATAAGAGATAAGTACAACAGAACATGAACCCCAAAAAGAGCCTTTTACATACAGCAACATATTCAATACGTCAACCTTGTATCTCAAATATATTTTAGTTACTGTAATAAGCGTTATCAGCAAATATTAAAAAGGTATTTATGAATCAACGAACTAGAATTGCAGTATTAGGCGCAGGTCCAAGTGGTCTTGCACAATTAAGAGCTTTCCAAACATTACGCGACCAAGGCGAATCTATTCCTGAGATCGTCTGTTTTGAAAAACAAGCAGACTGGGGTGGCATGTGGCGCTATAACTGGGAAACCTGTACAGATCGAAATGGAGAGCCTGTTCATGGCAGTATGTACCGCTTCCTCTGGATCAATGCCCCTAAAGAAGCACTCGAGTTCGGTGACTATACTTTTGATGATCACTTCAAAGAACCCCTTCCTTCCTACGTTCCCCGTGCTGTTTTAAAAGATTACGTAACATCACGTGTTGAGAAGAACAATATCCGCCAATATATTCGCTTCAATCACGCGGTTCGCTGGGTTGAATATAATGAAGAAACGGAAAAATTCACGGTATCAGTGATGGATCATGAAAATGATAAACTCATCACTGAAGAATTTGATTACGTTGTGTGTGCAACGGGTCACTTCTCTACCCCACACATTCCAAGATTTGACGGTCTCTCAATGAGTTCAGGTCGAGTACTTCACTCCCATGAATTTAGAGATGCTAGAGAATTTAAAGATCAAGACATCCTTATCATCGGCAGTAGCTATTCAGCAGAAGATATCGGTACCCAATGCTTTAAATATGGCGCAAACTCGATTACATTCAGCTATCGAACCAATCCAATTGGTCATGATTGGCCAGAAGGTTTCTCTGAAGTACCACTTATGACGAAGATCGATGAAAATATCGCACACTTCAAAGATGGAACAAAAAAGAAGATCGATTCAGTGATTCTCTGTACTGGATTTAAATTTAACTTCCCATTCCTTCATGACAATGTTCGCTTAATTGCTAACGAGAGCCTCTATCCTGAAAACCTCTATAAAGGTGTGTGCTTTATCGATAACCCGAAGATGCTCTATGTAGGAATGCAGGATCAGTACTACACATTTAACATGTTTGATACCCAAGCATGGACAGCGCGCGATATCATCATGGGTCGTCAAAAGCTTCCATCAAAAGAAGCTATGCGTGAAGATAGTGAGAAGTGGATCGCAGAGCTTGAAAAATGCGAAACATCACATGACTATATCGATTACCAAGCTTCTTACATTCAAGAGCTGTTAAAAGAGACGGATTATCCTGACTTTAACGTCTATGAACAAGGTCTCATCCTTAAATCATGGCAACAAGATAAACAAGATGACATCATGGGCTTCCGTAATAAGAGCTATAGCTCAACGATTACAGGAACGCTTGCATCGGTTCTCCCAAAACCATGGATGGAGATTATGGATGACTCCTATAAGTCATTTATGGATCAAGACTTCGTGGAAGCCGATGAGGATGCATTAACAGGCGAGCCAGCGAATGGTAATGGGGATAGTAACAGCTAGTGAGGTGCTAACCTTATCTTCAATGATCAATCTAGGTGAGCAATTTAGAAAATTGATCTAGTAAACTAAAAAACGAGTATTCAATTGAATACTCGTTTTTGCTACTTTCCTTATGAATCTTATTAAACCGACTAATCTCTAAGCTATTAAAGATTAGTATAAAATTATAGCACTAACCAACTTTCACGCTCTTTTCGACAGCTTTCACTGTTTCTGACACATCATTTTTGGCAGTGTGTGGGTTATGCCCCGGTTTATAAGGGTCATGCGTTGCAGTTAAATCAAGTTTTTCGAATAACTCTTTATCCGTAATCTGATCCGCATTTGGCGTTGTAAGAAGCTTATCGCCATAGAAGATTGAGTTAGCACCCGACATAAAGCAGAGCGCTTGAAGCTCTTCACTCATCGTTTCACGACCTGCAGAAAGTCTTACCATCGATTTTGGCATCATAATACGTGCAACCGCAATCGTTCTTAAAAAATCAAAATCATCAACACGTTGATTGCCTTCAAAAGGTGTTCCTGCAATTGGAATTAAACGATTGATCGGCACACTTTCCGGAGGCGTGCCCAAATTCGCGAGCTGTGCGAGTAATGATGCTCTATCGCGTACTGACTCTCCTAAACCAATAATACCGCCAGAACAGACCTTAATACCAGCCTCTCGGACAAAATCAAGCGTATCTAAACGATGCTGATAGTTATGCGTCGTCACTACACTTGCATAATACTCCGGCGATGTATCAAGATTATGATTGTAATAATCAAGACCCGCATCAGCAAGTTCTGAAGCTTGCTCCGCATTCAAGTGACCAAGCGTCATACAAGTTTCAAGGCCGAGCGATTTAACACCTTCGATCATCATTTTAATCATCGGCATATCACGCGCTTTTGGATTACGCCAAG
>CAZPIQ010000090.1:0-7869 GCA_964586665.1 uncultured Ignatzschineria sp.
TCTACTAATCGTAGATCATTTTTACCAAATAAACGGACTGCTTTCATCATGTTGAACTCCTTGTTTATTGTTTAATTGAATCAAATATTAATTTATCGTTAATCTCTATTAACTAATTAATTCAAGATACCATTAATGCATATATCTTATTTGTTGACAAAGATGTTTTACAATATTTACGGTACAAATATGCTTTGAATGAAACCTTAAGATAAGGTATAGAGTTAAAGTTTAGGTTAGAATCAGTGAAAAGGGTTGGTCTTTCGGTTAGCAATTTAGGCGAAGTTAGGTAGAATGGTGGGGATATTTTAATAATATCCTTTTTTTGATTCAGCACAAAATACCAGACGATGGGATGCATCCAGAAATATTAAGTGAGGCTTAATAGTATTGGGTTGTCGTGATTTGTATAAATATATAAAGAGATTCAAGGTTTAATAGTGCAAATCAGAAGATAATATAAGATCAATCAATGTAAGTTATATAAGGTAGAGGATTTTGATTAAAACCAGAATAGAAAAAATTACCCGAAAAAGTTTATTTACACTGCTATTGATGCTGTTTTTATCAGTATCGATATTTGCAAATGCACAGACACAAGAGAGTACTAGAAATAGTGCAACTGACAGCACGATGTCTCTCAATCAGATTCGGACAAATCTCGATGATGTGAATGCAAAGCGTAATAAGGTCTTGGCTGAGCTAGAAACAACAACAGATCCTGATCATCGAGAAACGTTGGAGATAACGCTTTCGCAGCTTGATCAGCAAAAGCGAAATTTTGAGCGTGTATTTGAGCGAACTGCACTTGGTGGTCTTGAGGTTGAGCTGTACGATGTTTCGAATAGTGAAGAGGAAGAGATTCTTCAATATGATTGGCAGAAAGAGTTGATTAAGATTGTTCAGCCGGTATTTAGCTCTTTGCAAAATCTGACAGAATCTCAGCGTAAGCGAGATTTTATCCGTACTACTAAAGCGGAGCTAGAGCAGAATCTCATTTCGATCGATGATGCACTTTTACATCTTGATGAGATCGATCGATCTCAGCTTAATGAAGCCTCTCTAAAACAACTTGATAAGATTCATAATAGTTGGGAGATTAAGCGTGCTTACTATGCGAATCAGCTTGAGCTTGTGAATCATGAATATCGTGATATGGAGAAGGAAGGAACGCTCTCCGAGAGAGTTACGCAAGGAATTTGGGAGTTTGTGACGAATGAGGGGAAAATACTTCTCTTTAGTTTAGGGGCTTTCTTTGGGTTGCTTTATGTCTTCTCTTGGGTACTTCGTAAAATTGTTTCTCGTCATGAGAAAAAACTGCAAGCCAATAGAAATATTAAGCGCACGAATCTAGCATGGCGTTTAATGTTGCTTCTTTATGAGATCTTCTCGTTTATTATCGCGTTCTCGGCAATGCTTGTGATTCTCCATTCATCAGGGAATATGGTGCTCTTTGGTTTTGCGATTTTAATCATTCTTGCAATGATTATTAGCTTCCGAAACTCAGTGCCGGCCTATTTTAAACGTCTTCGTACATTCTTAAATATGGGATTAGCTCGAGAAGGAGAGCGTGTTATTTATCAAGGGATTCCTTGGGAGATCGAGCATATTAATCTCTACTCGGTATTTCTTTATAATCCGCTTTTAGATAATGGGCGTATTCGTTTAACAATTGATCTATTAGAAAATATGATCTCCCGTGATGTACCGCATGATGAGGCATATTATCCAACGCAAACAGGTGATACAGTGATTATTAACGGAACTTATGCGGTGATTACTCGCCAAACGCCGGAGACTATTTTCCTAGATAGTTATGGAACCGCCATTGAATACGGAACTGAAGAATTTGCTGGGAGTCATTTGCAGAATATTACGGCAGGCTATACTCAGAGCTCAAGACTTGTGCTTGATCGCAGCCATCGTTCATCAGATATTGATGAGATTCTTACAATTTTACAATCAGCAATTGAAGCGGAAGTTGATCGAAATGTTGATTTAAAGCCGTTAGTTGAGGGAATTTATACGAACTATCGAGAGATTAATGTTTATGGTGACTTAGTCTTTGGAATGAGTATTCGTATCGCACCTAAGGGTGAAGCTTTCTATAATTCAACCCCAAGATTATTGCAAAGAGCTGCATTAAGAGCTGCTGAAGCAAATGGATGGATCTTGCCTTCAAAGCAGATGGTTGCCGTAGATAATTGATGGGTATTTAAAATCATCATTAAAAGGGATGCTTCCGAAAGGGGGTGTCTCTTTTTTTATGGGGCGAGAGTGACAAACGTACTGATTTTAAAATGATTATAGGCTTTACAGGCTCTAAAGAGATATATCCTAATGAGCAGGATATTCGAAATCTTTAAATTCCTAAGTGAAAATATCATGCTTAAGAAAATTTACCAAAAACCTTTAAGTAAAGATGTTTTATTGTTATTATAAATTAATATTTACTTATTTATACTTATTTAAATTTTTGTAAAATGTTTTTAGTAAAAGCTTTTTGTGAAATTTCTGTTGTTTAATGAGCACGTTAAGCTTATTAAATTTTTTAAGCAAAAGAATAAGGGATTGAATGCAAAGTAGAATTGAGTCAGTAGATAGTAAAAGACAAGCGATTAAGATCGCGGCTGTTGACTTTATCCCCGCTTGGGGAGATTTAGCTGGAAATGTTGGGCGGTTAGAAGAAGCCGTGAAGGCAGTTGCTGAAGAGGGGATTGATTATGCTGTTTTTCCTGAAACAGCGACAACAGGGTATATTTTCACTGATTATGCTGAAATATCACCGTTTCTAGATACTATTCCTGGGAAGACGACTCATGCATTACTGCCCTTATTAAAAGAACACAATCTCTATATGAGTGTTGGAATTGCGGAAAAGGATCTTGATACAGGACTTGCTTATAATTCTGCGGTATTGATGGGGCCGGAAGGAATCATAGGTAAATATCGTAAGCGTGGGCTTAACACGCAAGATCAGAAGCTGTTTGCGCCCGGCAATTGTGGAGATAATGTGTTTGAAACCCCGATTGGTAAAATTGGCTTATTGATTTGCTATGATGATACCTATTGGCAATATGCTAGATTAACAGCACTTAAGGGTGCGCAAATTATCGGTTGGCACTCATTTTCAGATCGTATTATGCCCTCAGCATCGCCTAGTGAAAAGAGGGGCGATCACTCAACGGTTTCCCATGTACAGCATATGAGCGCTTTAAATGGTGTTTGGGTTGCATGTTCAACGCGAAGTGGTATTGAAACGAATCCTATTACTAAATCACAGCTTTACTACAATGGTGGTTCGAGTTTATGGGCTCCATCAGGGCATAAAGTATCACAAGCACCAGTGATTCCTCCGGTTGAGATCGATCCGGGATTAAATGGTATTTATAGTGCCACAATTGATTTAAATGAAGCAGATAAAACACGTGAGATGATGCTTGCGAAGAGAAGGCCTGATCTTTACCATCCAACATTAGCGCTTCATAGGGTACCTGATGATGCTAACGCAACGATTACATCAAAAGATGTGACATTGACAGCGATTCAGTGGGATATGAAGGCCGCGAATTTAGCGGATATCTCTGTAAAAGAGAATGAGCTTGTAGTGCTTCCTGAGTTTTCAGCAATTCCTGCGTCAGATCATCAGGGCGATATTTTAGCGGCTGCCGAGAAGCAAGGGGGTCTATTTGAAACGACTTTATGCGAGATTACTAAAAGAGGTAATGGATATATCGTCGGTAGTTATCCAGAAATTGATGAAGATATGCTTTATCACACGGTGGTTTTAGCAGGTCCTGAAGGTAAGATCGTGGGTCGCTATCGTGCAACTCACTTAAATGAGCGAGATAGTGGTTGGGCAACTCCCGGTCATAAGATGCCAGTTTTCGAAACTGAGATTGGTCGAATTGCACTAGCGCTTCACTATGAGTTATCAGTTGTTGAGGTAGGGGGCGTTTATGCTGTAAAACGTGCAGATATTATTGCAGCACCTGCTGGAAAACCGAGCGATTTGAAAGTCGAGATAGATGAAAAGCTCTATTCGCTACCGAATCCACCGACCGGTTTAGCTGAGTTTTATCCTTATGCCGCGGCGATGTTACATCAACTTTGGGTTGTTTGTGGCGGACGTGAAAGCGGTGCATTTACGACAAGTGGTATCTACGGGCCCGAACCGATTGTATTAATACCCACAAGATTAGCTGAATCTAAGGCATCCAATGTGAGTTGTAAAACAACCGTTCCAGCACCATCGACCTGGATTAGTCAGGAGAGGCTTATTCACGGACAATCTGCAATTTGGTTCCCTCCTCTTGTACGTTAAAGAGCAGTAGATTTGACCATTTTTCCGCTATTTACGGCTTATGTCACGATAATTATTACCAAAGTTAGTAAGAAGCATAATGACAATATTACAAGTGTTTTTTGGGGCGGTTCGGATGCTAAAGATTAAGGTTTTTAGGTAGAGGGTCAGAATAAATGAGAGGTATCTATAATCTTCATCATAGATATTTTGTGAGCTTTAAATTTTTAGATGTTTATATCGTTTAATACAAGAAGGATTTGATAAAGGAGGATATATGACGAATTCAAAAGGAACAAAAAGTAGCACAGATAGCCGAGCATTAGATCTCAAAAATGAGGTTGCTAAGGTTATTCCTGTAATGGAAAGACCAAAGATCGCTTTTATTCTCGCGATTATCGCAGGGCTAATGAATGGTTATACTTTTCAGGCTTCTTCAGTGTTTAGTACTGTTCAATCAGGAAATATTATTTTACTAGGGGAAACTATTGCGACTCAAAATTGGGCGCATTTTTACAATATTCTATTTACTGTTTTAGCCTTTGGTTTAGGTTCGATGTTTACGGCTTTAATCGAAGGGATCAGTCAAAGGATTCATAAAGAGGGGAAGAGTTCTAACTGGACTTTTGTGGTTATTGCAATTGAGGCACTCGTACTTGTTGTGTTAGCAAGTGGTTTCTTTGGTCAGTATCTCTCTGTTGCAGTGATTTGCATGATTATCTCTTTTGTTGCAGGGATGCAGGGTAATGGTTTCCACAAAATTAAAGGGATGCTTTACGGAAACGTTGCAGTAACTCTAGTTGTTCAGCTTGCCTTTAATTATTTAATGCAAACAATACGAGGCGAAAAGGGATCATTCGCGATGGCAGTAATGTTCTTTTCAGTGCTTCTTGGTTTTGGTTTTGGTGGGTTTGTGGGCACATTAGCAACGATTAAGTTCTCGGAGCTATCGTTACTATTGCCGGCAATTTTATTAATTTTACTCATGATCTATCTCTTTTTTGTAAAAGCAGATGGAAAAGATCCGATCGATCCGACTCCTTAGGAGAGGGATTGTTGATGAACCTTCATCAGCGCTTAATTTTAGATCTCTTCACGATTATTGAGATTAAGGTAAAGGCCTAATGAAATAAGCGCTCATGATTAATTACTAGCGTGATGAGCTATCAATTAGCTACTCGCGTTAATTATTGAAGTTAATTATTGAAGTTAATTATTGAAGTTAATTATGGTAGTTAACTATTTAACTATTTAACAATGGAGATTGTATATGTCTATAGATAAGAATATTCCACAACCATTTAGAGAATCAGATGGCAAAGGTTGGATTGATCATGGTCCTCGTAATCTTGTACGTGATCGCGAGAATCCAGATATCTTAGTACCGCCAGCAACAGATCACGGTACAATCCCAAATCTTCGCTTTAGCTATTCAGATTCTCATATGCGCCTTGAAGAAGGTGGTTGGACGCGTGAAATTACGAATCGTGAATTGCCGGCATCTCTTGATATCGCAGGTGTCAATATGTCGCTTGAGCCAGGCGCTTACCGTGAGCTTCATTGGCACAAAGAAGCAGAGTGGGGTTATATGCTCTACGGTAATGCGCGCGTAACAGCGATTGATGAACATGGTCGTATCTTTATTGATGATGTAAAAGAGGGCGATATTTGGAACTTTGAGTCAGGGATTCCTCATTCAATCCAAGGCCTTGATGAAGGGTGTGAGTTCTTGCTCGTATTCAGTGAAGCTGATTTCTCTGAAAATAATACCTTCCTCTTAACAGACTTAATTTCTCATATTCCGCAAGATGTGATTGCAGCGAACTTTAAAATGAGTGTTGATGAGCTTAAAGACTTACCACAAGTTGAGAAGTACATCTTTAAAGGTGAAGTGCCAGGACCAATTAATGTTGTGCGTAAACATAATCATAATGGCGATGTCCCTTCACCATACACTTTCCATCGTGAGAATGCGAAGGTCTTAAAATGTGAAGCGGGTTCAGTATACTTTGTAGATGAGAGTAACTTCCCTGAAGCAAAAACAATTTCAGCAGCATTCGTTGAGATTGAGCCAGGCGGTATGCGTGAGATTCATTGGCATCCTAGAGCATCAGAATGGCTCTACTTCATCGAAGGTAAGGCGCGTATGACGGTCTTTAACTCACAAGGCACCGCGCGTACATTTAACTATCATGCAGGGGATGTTGGAGTTGTTCCAATTGTTGCAGGTCATTATATCCAAAATATCGGAGATACACCGGTACGCTTTATTGAGTGCTTTAAACGTCCGGATGCTTACCCTGAGTCAAGATATTCAGATATCTCTTTAAATGAGTGGTTAGCAAGTACACCGACACAAATCGTAGCAGACCATTTGAATATGACCTTTGAGCAAGCGGAATCACTCCCACACTTTGATCGTCCTGAGCCTGTTATTTGGTATAAAAAACCAGAAGGGAAGTAATAACTATCGGGTTGATTGTTAATAAATCGTTAAGGCTGATCAATTTTATTATTGATCGGCTTTTTTTATGACTAGAGAGAGGAATAATCTAGAATAATCTTATTAAACAATTGATTATGGGGTTGAGCGTTAGAAGGATATAAATATGATTGCAGAGTGAAAAGCGATTGAAGCAATAGTAAATATGTAACTTTGTTAATATCTTTTGATTTTAGGTGTTAAAATAGATTAACTTTCATTTTAGAGACAGTCACTTTTGAAATCAGGAGAAATTATGTCAAACAGTATGCTCTTTTATAAAAATATCGAAGCTCTTTCACGCGAAACGCATGCAAAATTAAAGATTGAAGCTACCAATAAATATGATTTTGCAGCAGATCATTACTGGGTGCCTTTAGCAGGTGTCGAATTTTTTAGAGCAGCAGAGAATTTTCCGGTTGTATTCTTAAATGAAGGTGATAACTTTGTTCCAATTGCATTGCTAGGACTAGAACCAACGCAGAATCTTTTTGTGGATGAAAAATCATTATGGAGAGAGGCGGCATATATTCCGGCATTTATCCGTCGTTATCCTTTTGTTTTGGCTAGTACAGGGAAAGATGCTGAAGAGCAGTTAACAGTATGCCTTGATCGCGATTATATCGGTTTTAATGATAAAAATGGTGAAGCACTTTTTGATGGGAAAGGTGAGGCAACAGAATTTTTAAATAACGCGATGGTCTTTTTATCGAATTACAATAATGACATGGCACTTACGCAAGAATTTGTGAAAATCCTTCAGGATAAGAAATTACTTGAGAGTAAGACGGTTACTATTACGAGTGGTAGTGGTGAAAAATTTGATGTTCAAAATGTATATATTATTAATGAAGAGGCATTTAGAGCGTTAGAGGGTGATGTCTTAGCGGAGTTAAATCGAAAAGGAATGTTGGGTTGGGTGTTTGCACACTTAATGTCATTGAATAATTTCCCGCAGTTATTTGATCTTTTTCTTAAGGCGAAAGATGGACATAAAGAAGAATCATCAAAAGTAGAGGCTACTAAAGAGGTGCTGTCAAACAAGCCTTTACCAAAATCATCAACGACCAAAAATAAATCGAAT
>CAZPIQ010000091.1:0-7808 GCA_964586665.1 uncultured Ignatzschineria sp.
ACCCGTGCCCTCTTTTGTGCACCGCCGAATAGGCGGCTTAGAAATTAAGTATCAAGATAAATAGTAAAACCACAATGTTCACCGCCGGATAGGTGGCTTAGATGACCTTTATGGACAACGATCACTTGTAAAAGTATCAGGCTCTTCGCTTCTTCGGCATTTTTGTGCCGTGAATTTTTCATCGATTGTCCAAACGGGCGCATCATCTTTGATGGATTGTTTAACGATATAAGTGGTTCTGATCGCCGAGATAGAATCATCCATTAGGCCTGATTCTGTGAGAGTAATCATCACTGCGTCCGGCGATTCTACGCGATTGAGTGTTTGGCTTAGCGTAATTGTTGAAAGCTCTTGATTATCAGGGAAGCTGTTATCCGCAAAGACGGCGTGAAGAGGTGTTGTGTAACCGGTAACTGTTTCTACAGTCGCAGTATCTTGTGCGATTGAAGTTGACATTAATAGTGCCGGCAATGCGAATGCTATGATACGTTTTCTCATCTGAATATCCTTGAGATGTAATGGTGTAAGTGAATAACCTATGAAAGTGATGAACCCTGATTATAGCTTACTTATTCTACCGGTTGATTATCTACGGGAAAAGAAGATCAAGAATAGACCGCCAAAGATCACAAAGAGCGCGCCGAGCCAACCCCAAAGGCCTAATGTTTCATTCCAGAAAAAGTGTGAGAGAATCGCACCGAAAACAGCATTCAGGTAGTAGAAAGGAGCAAGAATAGAGGCATCAGCAATCTGATTCGCTTTTGTGACCCAGATTTGTCCAAGAGATCCGAAGATTCCCATTAATAACACAACGCCCCAAACTAACCAATTATTGGGAAGCGTAAACTCGGTAAAAATTGCCATTCCAAAGGCAAAGAAGATACCTGTTAGCGAGAAGTAGAAGACAATCTCAGGACCGCCGGCAACTTTGCTCACTCGGCGAATCGCCACCATCGCCATAGCTACAAAAATGCCGGCAATAATCGGGATAAAGGAGAGTATCGAGAATGCCGGTTTATCCATGCCAGAAAGCATCCAAACACCGATAAAGGCAAGGATGAAACTCGGTATTAAAACCCAGCTTAAACGCTCTTTCAACCAGAACCATGCAAGAAGTGGCACGAAAAGCGGTGTGAGGGATCTGAGAATCGTAGCATCAGAGAAGGGCAGAACCTTGAGAGAAACAAAGATCAAGACCATCCCAATTTGTCCCGAAAGTGAGCGAACCGCATGAAGCGGAAGGCGTTTTACGGAGTTTTTCATCTCACCAGAGAGATAAAAGAGCGGGAGCATCCAGAGTAAAGTAATGAGGTTGCGAAAGAAGATAATCGTCGCGGTAGAGATATCACTACTGAGCCATTTGATCGTACTATCCATGAAGGCAAAAGCAATCTGGGAGATGATGACAAATACGATGCCAAGCATAAGATTTTGGCGCATGGAAACCTCAGTTTTAGGTATAGATGATGAATATTGATTTTATAAAGTGTCAATAATCATACTAGAGCAAACCGTTAGTTGTAAGCTGTGATGCTATTATTTTTAAAGAAAAGAGAGATGTTGCATGTAATAGGTAAGATTTCCCCTTGTTAATATAGTCTTTTGTTATCAATATGTAACGTGGTTTTACATTAGGTTTT
The DNA here is from genome assembly GCA_964586665.1 of uncultured Ignatzschineria sp. GTDB lineage: Bacteria > Pseudomonadota > Gammaproteobacteria > Cardiobacteriales > Wohlfahrtiimonadaceae > Ignatzschineria. Next base: position 1,641 of record CAZPIQ010000091.1, read on the forward strand.
TCATGCCATAAAGTGCGTAAATTATGATTTTATCCTAGACATTTCTAGGTGAGAATGATTATATGTTGAAAGCCATTTTTAAAAATGGTGGATTGGAGTGTGCTCAGGTAAGTCGATATATCTGAGTGCGGTAATAAGAAAAAAATAATTGATATCGCATGATTTCATACAAATACTTTGTGAAAAGAGATTTTTATCTCTGAAGGTATTTATACGTCTGTGATATCAGGAGAATTTTAAACAATGTCTGCAGTAAATATCGACGCAACAAAAGATCTTCATCAAGAAACGTCAACAGAGAGTTCACTCGTCACGAAAAACCTTACTTTAGGGGAAGGGATCGCAATGATCGTAGGTACCAATATCGGTGCCGGAGTGCTCGCTATTCCTTATGCATCTCGCAATGCGGGATTTTTCCCTCTCTTTTTATGGTTGATAGTGATCGGAATCTTAACGACCATCACAATGCTCTATGTTGCGGAAACTACGCTTCGCACGAAATCCCATCATCAACTCAGTGGTTTAGCCGCGCGTTATGTCGGTAAGATTGGCGCTTGGCTCATCTTTATCTCTGTCTGTGCGAATAGTACAGGTGCATTGATTGCTTATATGGCGGGAAGTGGGCGCTTGATTAATGAGCTTTTTGGCATTCCGAATCAGATCGGGAGCGTCTTGTTTGCAATTCCGGCGGTCGGTGTTCTTTATATCGGTTTAAAAGCGATCGGTAAGGGGGAAAAGTTCATCAGTATGGCGATGGTCGCACTGATTGTGATTCTCTCTGTGGCAACATTCTTTAATGAGAACTCAGATCTTATGTTCTTAACAGAAGCGCATTGGTCTTATATGATTCCGATTATCTATCTCGTTGTATTTAGTTATTCAGCACAATATATCGTGCCGGAGATTGCGCGTGGTTTAGCGCATACGCCGAAGCTTCTTCCTAAGGCGATTATCATCGGTATGATCTGTACCTTCATTTTGTTAACAACAGTTGCTTTCTCGGTGATTTCGCTAGCGGGTATTGAGAATGTCGATGAGATTGCGACAATCACTTGGGGAAGATTCCTAGGTCATTGGGCAGCAATCATTGCGAATCTCTTCGCACTCTGTGCAATGATGACCTCTTATTGGGGATTAGGGGGAAGTTACTTTACCAATATCTTCGATAAATTTAATCTAGGCTCAGAAACGAATGTGGCTCGCCGTACGATTATTTTAGCGATTGTGGCGATTCCGCCATTTATCTTGGCGTATCGTGAACTGGTTTCATTTGGCAGAGCACTTGAATTTGCCGGCGCTGTGGGCGGTGTGATTTTAGCAATCGTACCGATTTTAATGTTAAGAGCTGCGCGTAAAACAGGGGATATTATTCCAGAATGGCAGTGTAATAAGTTGATTACATCATTCCCTGTGAAGTCAGTGATTGTATTGCTTTACGTCTTTACGGCATTGTATGCGATTACAGAGCTTCTATATAACACCAATATGTTGACAGAGGCGATGGATAACTTCCTGATTCAGATAAATGTGTTTGTGCCGAAAGTGAATGGCTAGTTCATAGAAGTTTATTTAGAGCTCATTTAGACACTATCAATAACCCTGCGTATGCGGGGTTTTTTAATACGTATTTGATCATGAATTTCTCAGAAAGAGATTGATTTATAGGGAAGATGATTTCGCTCAAAAAAATCCTTAATAATCCTTGTTTATCCTTGATAAACAGCAATGGTAGGGCTCGATTTACAAGAAATATGTTATCTTAAGGGCAGTCATTTAACGGTAATCAGTCAATGTTATCAGTCAATGTCATCAATCAATATATAAGCAGATAGTTATCCATTGAATATGTTTCATCTTCGAAAATCACTCACAATCATTTTGATGCTCTTTATGAGTATGATGTTTGCTGTGTCTAACTCGGCAGTTGCTGATGCTAGTGGTTTTATAGTGCATGAACAAAGCCATGAGATCTCTATTTGTGATGAGAGTTGTGCGATGACAAGCAATATCAACTGCCAACAGCATTGCGATCATCAAACCGTTCTTGCTATTGAGATTACTAAAATGCCGGTCATTTCTCATATCTCGATCTTCAATGGCATCTACCAACAACACTTCCCCGCTGGAGATTCATTGCCGGAGTTAAAACCGCCTCAAGCTCATCATTTTTCCTCATTAGGAGCGCCGAGTTTTATCATTGCGCTTTATCAATAATCAAAATGATCAGTTATGAAGGATTCAGTTATGAAAAAGAATATCTTAGGTTTATTTGCAGTGGGTTTTATCTCGCTTTCGATGAATAGCGCATTTGCAGAGAATAGTGATCTGCCGGAGATGGCGCTCTATAAAGATCCTTATTGTGGGTGCTGTACAGCGCATGCAGCTTACCTTGAAGAGCAGGGTGTTAAAGTAAACTTAGTGAATGTGCCGAATATTGCAGAAGTCAAGATGGAGCATGGGACTTATAAGGGGGCAAGTTGCCATACGATTGTGATGGATAAATATGTTATTGAAGGACATGTGCCAATTGCTTCAATTCGCAAATTATGGGATGAACAGCCAGATATTAAAGGCATTGCCTTGCCGGGAATGCCTCTTAATTCGCCGGGAATGGGTCCTGAAAAGAAAGGCTCACTTCAGATTATGCAAGTAGAACATAATGCGGATGTGAATAAGGTCTTTAATATTGAATAAGAATTGCCAATAAGAGCTATCGTTATCGAACAAGAACGTGTTGTTAAGTAACGTAGTCAATGCTACTTGAGAGAGATCTTGAGTAGCATTTTTAATACCTACTTTTTAATCTTGTTGGTTTTGGTGAGATTGTAATTGGTGAAGCCAATAGCCAAGACCACTTTCTAGGGTGCTACGCATCTCATCTGGTAATAATTGATTGAGAGATTTTTCAATTGCCACATGTTGATAGATTAAATCATCGATCAGCGATAGACCTTCAGGACTAAGCTCAACCATTAAGCTTCTCGCATCAAGCGGATTTTTACTTCGAATAATGAATCCCTTCTTCTGAAGTTGTTGTAGACGATTAGTCATCGTACCAGAGGTAATCATCAAGGTTGAGAATAACTCAGTCGGCGTAAGCTTATAGGGTTTTCCACTTCTACGAAGTGCGCAGAGAACATCAAACTCCCCATGATTGAGGTGATATTGACTATAAAGAGTATTCAGCCTAGTTTCGATAAGCTTCAGGCAATTGAGTAATCGTGCAATGAGGCGCATTTCATCGCTTTGTAGATCAGGCTTCTCTCTTTTCCATTGTGAAATCACTTGATTGACATGATCTGTAGAATCATCATGAGTAGGAGAGATATCAACAAAATCAATCGTGTTCCTGTTTGTCATAGAAGTTCCAATAGTATTTATGGTCATAATAAAAATATTTATCTTGATATCAAGATAGTTTGCGTTTAATCTTATTTATCTTAACATCAAGACAATATTCAGGATAGCGCTATGCCCCAAATTTTGACGATTTTATTAACTGCTTTAACACCGATGATGTGGGGCTCCACTTATATTGTAACCACAGAATTATTACCGAGTGGCTATCCATTTTTAGCCGCGCTTTTAAGGGTATTGCCAGCCGGTATTATTCTCATTTTGATCACGCGGATTTTTCCTAATCGTCACGATTGGTTAAAGGTCATCGTGCTTGGTGTTTTAAATATTGGTGTGTTTCAAGTGATGCTCTTTATAGCCGCTTATCGCTTACCGGGAGGGCTAGCTGCGATCTTAGGAGCAGTACAACCCATCGTTGTTTTAGTGTTAATGGCAAGTATCGCTAAAATGAGAATCCCGCAAGTGGCTTGGCTGTCGGCATTTATGGGCGTTGTAGGAATGGTTTTAATGCTCTATTCGCCAACAATGAAAATTGATTTTATGGGTGTGATAGCCGCATTATTGGGAGCCATTTCTATGGCATTTGGAACTTTCTTAAGTCGTTATTGGCGCGTTGATCTTCCGCTCGCGGCATTTACGGGTTGGCAACTTTTCTTCGGCGGTTTAGTGATTCTACCTGTATTTCTAATTTTCGAGTCTTGGCCAGAGATGAGCCTTAAGAATATTGTAGGCTATAGCTATCTTTCAATATTTGGTGCTTTGATTGCTTATTTACTTTGGTTTAGAGGGCTTCAAAGGCTTTCGCCGGCAGTTGTTTCAAGCATTGGTCTTTTAAGTCCTGTAACTGCGTTCTTCTTAGGATGGATCTTTTTAGGAGAGAGTTTGACATTGCTGTCGATGGGTGGATTTATCATGATTCTAGCTTCTATCTTTATGATTCAGAAAGCACTTAGATGATCGATAAGGTAGATGCGGTATTTTAATATAAAATTCATCTAAGGTAATCTAAGTTAATCTAAGCTCATCTACGTTCATGACATCGTACCGAATGAATAGAGAGCGATAGAGTGGATATAAAGCAAAGCCCGATGAGGAGGAATTCATCGGGCTTTCTATTTTATATGAGTGCATATAGCAATATCATGGTTCTATGGAGTGATTAAGCGTGTGCTTTATCCTTACCACGAAGCTTAGATACTAATGTAACAACTGGTAGCACAGCGAAACCGACAATGATACCCACAACGAAGCTCGCAATGGTCGGCATTAATGCTTGTAGGAAGCCATTTGAAACCATGTTTGTAATTGTGGATTGAAGTGCGATTAGCTGAGGGATTTCAGCAATAACGATACCACCACCGACTAAAAACATTGCGATAGTTCCGATAAATCCGAGTGCTTTCATTAAGTAAGGCGCAGTATTGACAAGTCCGCGGCCGATAGCATTAAGCACCGACTTTGGTTCCGGAGATTTTTTAATAAGATAAAAACCTAAATCATCAAGCTTCACTATGCCCGCAACAAGACCATAAACACCGACTGTAATAATGATTGCAAGTGTTAAAAGTGTCATGATTTGTGTCATCAGCGTTGTTTCAGCCATGACACTAAGCGCAATGACCATAATTTCTGCTGAAAGAATAAAGTCCGTACGAATGGCACCGCGAATCTTTGTTTTCTCATGTGCGCGAAGCTCTTCTTCGGTATAGACTTTATCTTCAACGTTAGAAGCACTTGCTGTTTTCTTATCGAACATATGTGCAACTTTATGAGCGCCTTCATAACAGAGGAAAGCGCCGCCGATCAAAAGAAGAATGATCATGAGCCAAGGCACAAAGTTATTAATTAATAAAATTGCCGGAATGATAATAAGTTTATTGATGAAAGATCCCTTAGCAACACTTGCAATAACAGGGATTTCACGTGCTGCGCGCACGCCGGAAACTTGCTCTGCGTTTACAGCTAAGTCATCTGTTAAAACGCCGGCGGTCTTTTGGGTTGAGAGTTTGGTCATTGCCGCAACATCGTCAAGAACAGCTGCGATGTCATCTAATAAGGTAAGTAAGCTTGCGCCTGCCATGTATTTGGATTCCTAAATGATTGAATTAAGGTGCGTATAATAAAAGATAGATTAGCGTGAGAAAAGTAAAAAATTTTAAAATCAAAGAAAAAGTTTCAAGGATGTTAAAGATCACTCTTTGTAAGTCAGGATATTGTCGTGAAGCGTTTCATATAAATGGTCTTATCGCTAGATTCACGGATTCAGTGTTTTCAGATTCTAATAGATAAGCTAAATAAGCATTTAAGGAATGTTAGGTGTAATATAGGGAGAATATTGATATCCATTATTAGGTCGATGGATTGCGTGTGAGCACAAGTCACACATCATATTTCAATAAGGCCTACATAGAATAAGTAGCAAGAGAAAGTAGAGAGACTCAATGAGCATAATGAAAGAAGATTTTTATTTAGAAGGTCATCCGCATGTCGCATTAAATGATCTGTTAAAGATGACAGGCGTAGCAGAGACGGGCGGCCGTGCAAAATTAATGGTTGCGGATGGTATTATTTCGGTCGATGGCGAAATTGAATTACGTAAAACAGCAAAGATCCACGCGGGCAGTAAAGTGACAGGTGAAGGATTCGAGATTACTGTTTGCGAGTAGTCTATAGACCAAAGAATATAGTGGGCTTCTTTTCTAGAGGTCTATTCATAAGAGATAGATCTATTTATATATATGAATCGTGATTGTATATAGAGCCTATCTCTTTTTTTATGCTTAAAGGTTATTAGAATAGTGTTATGAGTTT
>CAZPIQ010000092.1:0-7726 GCA_964586665.1 uncultured Ignatzschineria sp.
CATGAAATCCACACAACTCTTTATAGGTTGACATGCTAGTAACCTCATATTGTTACTATGTACAAATTTATAGGAGGATTGAATGAAGGGAAAAGTTTCATTAAATGATTTATTCAAATCTAAGGCAAAGGTCGTTTACTTAAATAGTTTCTATTTAGCGGATTTAACATGGAGTTCTAGAGATGTAGGGGATGGTTGTAGTGAATACGATCTCCACTTCTCAAAGAAAAGTGAAACATATCCTAAAATGCCAGTAATTTTACAATCCAATAGTCTACCTTGGGATATTGGTAATACTTATTTACTGAGCTTATTAACTCAGCCTAGTTTGCCTAATTTGAAAACAATTTCGTCAAAAGCAATTTGTCTAAAATATTACCTACAGTATTTGGAAGATACTAATCAATCTATTCTAGATTTACCCGCTAAGTACTATGAAAGAGTCACTCAGAAATTTAAATTCTTTCTGAGTGAAGCAGTTACTAGTAATGGATTTAGTATTTCTTATATTAATAATATCTTATCTACGGTTGTCGACTTCTATTTTCAGATAGAACGGAATGGGTTACTGCCACAAGCTAGCATTGAAAATTCTCCATTTACGCAAGCCAGCAGAAAAGTAATGGTAGAAAATCAGGTCGGCTTATTAAGAGGAATCGATGTACTTACAAGTGATCTAAGAATTAAAGGTGGTAGAAAAACTGAAGTAGAAATTGGCAGAATAAGAGATGGCGGGAATTTAAGGCCTTTAACAAATCAAGAGCAAAAGGTTATTTTTGAGGGATTTAAGAGTAATTTAGCTTCAATTGAGTTGGAGTTAATGATCAGGATAGCTTTGGAAACAGGAGCAAGACAACAAACCATTTGCACATTAAGTCTTGGCTGTATAGAGAAGGCATCTGATGAGTTAGAGGTAGATCCGGCATTAAATTCAGTTGTTGTGCATGCAGGATATCGCTATCCTGCCGATACTAAAGGTGGAAGTCATAATCGTTTAGTGTTTAGCCGAAAGTTAATTGAGGATTTAATGAATTATATTTATTGCGAAAGAGCAGAACAGAGAAGAAGTAAGAATAATAGTTTTTTTGGTAACGATCTTAATAATTATGTGTTTTTAACTCGCAATGGAAATCCTTATTTCTCTGCCCAAAGAGAAGTTATTGCTAGACAGCAGTTAGAGAACATAGGGGATCAATTAGATTCGGTAATGAATACTAAAAGTGGCCAAGCATTAAGAACAGAGTTAATCAGATTTATTGAAAAACTGAAAAATATCGATGAAACTTTATGCTATTTTTCTTTTCATGATCTTAGGGCAACTTCGGGAATGAATATTGTCCGAAATTTAAGGAAGAAAAATTACCCTGATTCTAAAATTTTTGATTATGTTAGACAACATTTAAATCATAGGAATATTAATATTACTGAACGGTATTTAAATTTTGATAGTGAAATTGAAGAGTTTAATGATATTCAGGAATCATTTAGTGCGATCTTTGATAAGGGGATATACTAGATGATAGTTGCTTTTGAAAAAAGAGAGGCGTTTGAATTAGATCTAAAAAGTATGTCTACGGCTAAAAATATTCAAAACATGATACTTAAAGGAGTTAAGTCTGATGGGGGAATTTTTAGGGTAGATTTCGGAAGAGTTTGTTACACGAAGAGGGAAGAGGATCTCCATAGCTATTTTGATTCATCTAATCAATATACAGTAGCTAGAGTAGATGTTAGTTCATTATCTAAAGATAGAATTCAATGGATTAGTAGATATTTAGAATATCTATCTAAAAAGAATTTAAGGAATGAGTCTATCCGGTCAACATTATATCAGGTAAAACAGTTTTTTAATTATTGTGATTTTGAAGGTACGCAGCCAACAACATTCGATGATTTAATTGTGAATTATCAAAGTTATCAGTTAGTACTTTTACAGAAAGTAAGGAGTACAATATACAGCGCATCCACTGTATATAAGTTATTGAGTGTAAACAGAGAGTTCATTCAAATTGCGTTTAACCTTTCTGATGCAGAAATTTTAGCATTTATTCCAAAGCCTCGTCATAGAGAAACTACTCTAAAGACTAGAGATTCTAGTTTAGATGATTTAGAAAAGTATATCCAAACTTGTATTTTATGCTTTAACCATTTTGCTGATTCAGTTTTAGAGAATAGATATCCTGTACAAGTAAAACTATTAGATTCAGATGATGAGTTTTTATATTGGCATGCGCCTTCCATACAGGAATTAAAGAGTATCCCCAATTGTCTTGATAAAGCTGGAAATTTAGCAGCATTTTCTGATATTGAGAAAGCGCTATCTTGTTATTTTGAAAGTGATAGGGCTAGAAAAGATTTTTATAGGCACTCACTAGTTCGTAATAGAGAAAAGTGGATGAACGATTCTTTCTGTCCTAGAAAAATTTATGCTTATAATTTTAGTGTGTATTGTTTTTTTAGGATTTATGTGGCATTTACAGCAGCCAATGTTCAACCAAGTCTTGATCTAAAAATATCTGACTTAGATGTTAGTAAAATAGGAAGCGGCTCATTTGCAAAGATATATAAACATAGGGCTGGAAAAAAGGTTCATTTCACATCCTCAAGTTATTTAAAACGTTTACTTTTGAAGTATTTAAAGCTCAGAAGTTGGGTCAATGATCAAGAATACGCTCAAGATCAAGAAGTAGATGATTATTTATTTGTCGGTATTAGTGAGCGCAAAAAAATGATTAGACTACTTCAGAATGCTGGTTGGTCAACTATGACTAACTCTTTGTTTTTCAAGAGGATTAAACCTATATCCTTGAGGGAAATAAGGGGGTTAGCTGGGGAGTATGTTATCAAGCAATCAAAGGGGAAATTATCCTTAGTTGCTAAGAAACTGAATAACACTATAACAGCAGTTGCAAAATCTTATACATCTATTGATTTGGAATCACAGGCTATTGAAATGAATGAGTTTCATGAGGGTGTGAGTTTGAAAATACAGCAATTTAATAGAGATACTTGCGATATTATTCCTATCAATATTGTCGAAGAAAATCATGTAAGTGGTAAGGTCGAGAGAATAGCAACAGGATCTTGTTCTAATTTATCCTCTGTAGACCCCATTAGGGCTACTGGGTTTAACAAAAATGCCCCTGACCCTGAGTGTGGAACATTTGAAAGCTGCTTGTTTTGTAAGTTTTTTTCCCTTCACTTGGATTTTGAAGATATTCATAAGTTATTGAGTCTGAAAGAGGCTTTGTTGAAAACATCTATTATCCGTAATGATCCTGAACATTTTAATGTTGCGGTAGAGCCGTCTATTTATAGAATTAGCGAGATTGTTGAAAATCTACAGAATCAAAAGCCTGACACTAAAAATTTAGTGGATGATGTTAAGAACACTATAGAGATGGGAATTTATAATGATAATTGGACCAAGCAAATTATGATGCTAGAAAAAGTAATTAAAGAGTCTAATGAGGAGTTGGCATGATTGTGATGATGCGTGAATCCTCAGTGAAAGAAGTTATATTGCCCGTAGAGTCACTTGATTGTATGTCTGATATCCCCCTAGATCTGGTCGTTACTATTACAAGGGATGGTAAACCCCTATCAAGATTTGCAGACGATGTTTGGGACTATAGTGCAACGAGTGTTTCTCAAAAAACATTGAATTTTCGGGGGAAAATAGAATCGATACTTTTACGCAATGGATCTGCAATTGATAATCCTGATATCCTTAATAAGGCGATAACACAGTTTAAAGGGTTAATTTTACACTGGATTAATGCAATAGGAGGGTGTTCTATTTCTAAGTTAAATGGTGATACTACAGCTTTAGGGTATTTGGTTGCTCATAGTCTTGTGGTTGAACAAAATGTTGAAAGTGTTTTTTCTAACCCAATGTCTATAGAGTTTATGATTAAACATATATCTACAGAAAAACAAATTGGGATTTTTTTAGCCAAAATACAACGATTTGTTGACACCGTTTTAATGCAAAATATAAATCCATTTTGGTTGAAATATCAACCATCTAGTGAGTTTTTGGATAAGTTGAAAAACAGTCGAAAAATGTTTCCTGAAACGACAGAAAGCACACAAACATTATTAATACCATCAAATATATATCAGGTTTTTTTACGTAAAATTATCGAAGACTTAACTCTTTTTACTGAATTTAAAGAGAAAATAAGCTATGTTTTTTCAAAAAGAGCTTTAGCAAGAGATCAGGGATTAACATTAGATGATGGGAATATTCAGGATAATATTACGAGAAATCAGAGTGGAAGAATACAGTATTATTGGCGACTTCTTATAGAAGACGATCAGAGGCTATCATTCATTTTAAAAGAATTGGTCGATGTAGGCATATCTAAGGATAACTCTTGGTCGGGAATTATACGAAGTATTAGCCTTTGGCAAACTAGATGTATCGTATTGATTGCTGCTTTTACAGGAATGCGGAAAAACGAAATTTTAGCAATACCACTGAATGGATTAAGTTATTTAAAGACGGTTCAGGGAAATATTCCGGTGGTATGGTCTACAACAACAAAGCTCGAGGAAAATGGGGCTCCTAGGTTTACTAAATGGGTCACTAGTAATATTGTTCAAATTGCCTTTGATGTTGCTAGAACTATTACTACAGGAATACTTGAGTTTTCAGGCAGTTCTAAGGCGATCATTGATAATGAACGAAATGTACCATTATTTATGTCAGTTGAAAAAGGAAAAACAGGAATACCTCATCCCAGTTTTGATTTCACAGTTACCAACTTAGCTCTAGATCAGTTGATAAAAGGTTATTATCGTAAAGAGCTCATGATATCCAAATACGACATAGAAGAGCTAGAATGGTTCTTATATGGCAAAGAAACTCCAACGATACAGGAAGGGGGAATTTGGCCATTAGCACTCCATCAATTTAGACGATCTTTAGCTGTTTATGCCGCCGGTAGTGGCAAGGTATCCTACCCAACATTAAAAAGCCAATTAAAGCATATTAGCCTTGTTATGACTACTTATTACGCAGATTCTAACTCAAGAGCAATTGACATTTTGAGTAATGATAATGGAGTTAAATCCTTAAAATCTGAATGGAAAGAGGCTAGAGCTAGGATGGAATCAGACAGCCTTTATAGTATTGTTAATAGTGATATTCCCCTTTCAGGTATTGCCGGTAAAAAATTAAGTATCCAAAGAATTACAGGAGAGTTACCTGAATTTTTAGAATCTCGTAAGGAAACAGCTAAAGCTGTTAAAAATGGAAAAATACGATATAGGCCTACGATGGTTGGCGGCTGTATGTCTCAAAAACCATGTAATAAAGGCGCAGGGGTTCTTGCATCAGCATGCGTTAGCTGTGAAAATGCTGTTTTTCTTCCTGGTTCTAGGGAAGCTTTGATACAAACGAAAGAATTTTATCAAAATCAATTAAAGACTAAATTACCTAATCGAGCTAGGGAAGAGTATGAGTTAAATATAAAACGCATTGATAGTTTTATGGCTAGCCTCACTGATACTACTTATTAAACTAGAGAAAATAAAAGGCCGCATATGGATAAGTTTTTGAAAGAAATAGAAAATAGTATTTATGATGAACTAAATAAAGAGCAATTGATTAATCAAATACCGTCTAAGAATTACATTAGAGATATAGCTAATGAAAAATCAATATTTATGTCAAATTTTCAAACAATAGGAAAATCTGTAGATCATTTTGGTAAAGATAATAAAGTTTTTTACGGGGAGCTGAGCGAAAGATCTATCAAGCTAATATCAGAAATTAGAAGAAAATATAAGAAGCTTGAGTCTTTTGCTCAAAGAAAAGATATTGTAAATAATCTAGAGGCATGGAAGCTTTTAAATGAGGGGTTAAACTATCTTGCAGGAGATCTGACGCTATTATCAGAATGGGAAAACCATTATTCATAGTTATTTTGTGTTGGATGGTCTGCTCTATTCATATCACCAGATTAACATCTGGGTTTATATGATAAGACTTACATAAGGTAGAGCATTTGAAAGGAGCATATAGGGGGGGATGTTTCTCGTTAAGTATGCATAAATTACTATATAGGTATACATATGGAAATTAGTAAGATAGAGCAGGAGTATTGGGATGCTTTAGAGCGATTACAGAGTGGTAAAAGCCATATTGTAGATACTAAGTCTGCAAGGTTTAGATTCACTAAAGATGCAGTAGGGCGTGAAGCTGGAAGGGGTAAGGGGTATGTTAGATATGAGCGTTACCCCCAGCTCTGTGATGAAATTGCTGAAGCAGAAAAAAATAGAGTACAGAATGCCCCAATAGTTAATGATCATAAATCGAAGTTGGAGAGAGAAATTCGGCTCAAAAAAGATGCCCGAGAAAAGTATAATCAACTTAAAGAAGAGTACGATAAGTTGATGATTGACTACATAAACATAATGAGAAAGAATCTTGAGTTGGAAACAGGACTAGAAGAAGGCAAAGATATGAAACTTAAGTTAGTTACAAGTAAGAGGAAATCAGTTTAATGATGAATACTTTAAATGATGATGAATTATGTGCTGTGTTGATACAAAATTTATCTGAAGCCCTTCCAGAATTAGAGATACAAGGAGGTGCTGACGAACCATTTTATGAGGCAGTAAAAGATGGTAAGAAAGCAGTATTGTATTTTAGGGATAATTATCCCCGTAGTCTGCTCCATGAATTATCTCATTATTGTTTAGCTGGTGATAGACGTCGAAAGCTAGATGATTTTGGTTATTGGTATTTTCCTTGTGGTAGAACAGAGGAAGAGCAATTGCTTTTTGAGCAAGTTGAGGCAAGACCACAAGGATTGGAGAAAGCAATGTGTGAAGCCATAGGGATAAAATTTAGTCCAAGTTTGGATGATTTTTCTGGAAGGCCTGCTTCAGATAGCTTTTTGAATAAGTTAGATAGTACATATAATGAGATGCATACATCAGCACCTCCTACGGCTAAAATAGTGTTGCAAACATTATCGAAAATTAATAATCAATCCGTTAAGGATTCCGAGAATATTTAATTTTGAGGCATAAACCTATAAGAACGTAGAAGCCGTCTTATTTTGAGATTTCTGTTATCATCTAGTAATAATAAAATTTAATCAAATTACTAGATGAAGTGCTACGTCAGATCAAAACTCAAGAGCCCCTTATAGTACGCTTTGTGCGTACTGGTATCTTACACTCGATGAAATGGGTATCAATGTGTATAAAAATCTATCTTCTAGAAATAGTGTTTTATATATCCCCTTTAAAACCTCGACTCTGACGACAGTTAGATAGTTGTATATTTACTTTCACCATCTGATGCACGATCTCTGTAACAGCTAAATATATAAGGAATTCCAAAATGGCAGATTTTAAAAAGATAGAACAATTAGAAAAACGATTATGGACAGCTGCGGATTCACTACGAGCTAACACTGGGTTAACTGCTCAAGAATACTCTCGCCCAATACTGGGTTTGATATTCTTGAAATATGCTGAGTACCGTTTTATGCTAGCAAAAGATAAGCTTGCTGATCAAGCTATCTCACGTCGCCGTGGTAGCGATGGCCTAAAATCGAAAATTCAAGCTGAAGGCGCAATGTATGTGCCGGATGAGGCACTTTACTCGAAGCTATTAGCATTACCTGAAGGCTCCAATATTGGCATCAAAATTAATATACGGCTTGACCAGGATCTGAAGGATAGGTCTTTTTCTGTTCTAGAAAGC
>CAZPIQ010000093.1:0-7528 GCA_964586665.1 uncultured Ignatzschineria sp.
TGCAGAAGCGATGCCTGATCATGATAAAACTTATGCAGCGATGCAAAAGCTTGATTTGGTGGTGCAAATCGCAACAAAGCTCAATAAATCTCATCTATTGCCGGCCCAAAATAGTTATATCTTGCCGGTCTTAGGTCGAACAGAGCAAGATTATCAGGCAAGTGGTCGTCAGGTCATTACTGTGGAAGATTCTATGAACTTTGTGACAGCTTCTTGCGGTATCTTAAAGCCCATTAGCCCGGATTTACTGTCTGAATGTGCGGTTGTTGCCGGCATCGCGAAAGCGGCGATTCCTAATACCGTTGTAAAATGGGATGAGTTAGTAGCTGATTATAGTAAGATTCGTGATGATATTGAGTTTGTTTATGCAGACTTTAAAGATTATAACGAACGTATTAAACAGCCTACCGGTTTCCATCTTCAAAATCCGGCATCGATTCGTAAATGGGTCACGAAAAGTGGTAAAGCGAATTTCTTTAAAACCACTGATGGTTTGATTGAAGATCCTAATTCTTTACTGAATGCCGAGTTAACACTTACAACATTGAGAAGTCATGATCAGTACAATACAACTATCTATGGGATGGATGATCGTTATCGTGGAGTCTTTGGTCAGCGTGATGTACTCTTTATCAGTGAAGCAGAAGCTGCGAAGCAGGGCGTAAAGGCAGATGATCGCGTGAATATTATTGCGCTTGATAAGCATAAAAAGCCGACAAATCGCCGTCTCGATAATTTAAAAGTCGTGATTTATGATATTGCAGATCGTTCGGTTGCAACCTATTTCCCTGAGTCGAATAACTTGGTTGCACTTGAAAATATGGACCCCCAATCAGGGATTCCGGCATATAAAAATATTCCTATTCAGATTGAGCTTGCGAGTTAGTTTTTCGCAAAATAAGCAAGAAATAAGCAAGAAATAAGCAAGGTCAAATGATTAATAAGTCGTATAAGATTGATTGAATAAACCACTTCTATTTTGAGGTGGTTTTTATTTTTAAATGAGTGATGAGGTCATGTTATTTGCCGATAAAATATTATTAGCATCTTGTGTAATGCTTACAAACTAAGTGCTATCTTAGGGGAAGATAAATTTTATAGAGTATTGATAACGGTTCTTTTAAGAAATTTATGAAGTAGGGTGATATTGTGAAAGTTGATTAAATTTTCTTTAAATCCACCATAATTCAACGAGTTCCGTTATAATATGTGACAGTTTATAACCATGCTTTAGGGAGCAATTGATGGAAAAGATCATCGTATTAGATTATGGCAGTCAGTATAACCAACTTATCACGCGTCGCATTCGTGAAATTGGGGTCTTTTCAGAGTTGATTTCTCATAAAGTATCAGCTGCTGAATTAAAAGCAATGGCGCCATCAGGGATTATTCTTTCGGGTGGCCCGAATAGTGTTTATGCTGAAAATGCATTCTCAATCGATCCTGAAATCTTTAACCTCGGCATTCCAGTATTAGGAATTTGCTATGGTATGCAATTAATGACGCATATTTTAGGTGGTAAAGTTGAGAAAGCCGCAAACCGTGAATATGGTTTAGCGTATTTACATGTAGATCTTAAAGCGACGACACTTTTTGATGGCCTGCCTGAGACACAATCGGTGTGGATGAGTCATGGTGACTTAGTAACACAAGTGCCGGCAGGATTTGAAATTACAGCAGAAAGTAGCGATTGTCCGATTGCGGCGATGGAATGTGCTGAGAAGAACTTCTATGGTGTGCAGTTCCACCCTGAGGTAAAACACTCAGTGTTTGGATTAGATCTCTTAAAGAATTTTGCGTACGAGATCTGTGGCTGTTCTGATAATTGGCATATGGATACATTTATTGCACAAGAGATCCAAAAAGTCCGTGATTTAGTGGGCGATAAAAAAGTCCTCCTCGCACTTTCTGGTGGTGTCGATTCAAGTGTTGTGGGCGTATTGTTGCAACGTGCGATTGGCGATCAACTAACATGTATCTTTGTGGATCATGGTCTTCTTCGTAAAGGCGAAGGCGATCAAGTGATGGAGAGCTTAGCGGGTAAATTTGGGCTTAACATTATTCGTGTTGATGCGCGTGATCGCTTCCTTGAGAAGCTTAAAGGGGTGAGTGATCCTGAGCAAAAACGTAAAATTATCGGCAATGAGTTTATTTATCTCTTTGATGATGAAGCGAAGAAGCTTCAAGATATCGATTTCTTAGCACAAGGTACACTCTATACCGACATCATTGAAAGTGGTACTGATACTGCTGAGACGATTAAATCGCATCACAACGTGGGCGGTTTGCCTGAAGATATGAAGTTCCAATTGATCGAGCCATTGAATACGCTCTTTAAAGATGAAGTTCGTGCACTCGGAATCGAGCTTGGAATGCCACATGATTTAGTATGGCGTCAACCATTCCCAGGCCCAGGTCTTGGAATTCGTATTTTAGGGGATATCACGGAAGAAAAATTAGAGATTGTTCGTGAAAGTGATGCTATCTTAAGAGAAGAGATTAAACTCGCAGGATTAGAAGGCGATATCTGGCAGTACTTTACAGTCTTAACAGGTTTAAGAAGTGTCGGCGTAATGGGTGATTCACGTACTTATGACTACACTATCGCAATCAGAGCGATCACTTCAATTGACGGAATGACAGCAGACTTTGCGCGTATTCCATGGGATGTTCTTCAGAAAGTATCTGTGAGAATGGTTAATGAAGTAAAACATATTAATCGCGTGGTTTACGACATTACGAGTAAACCCCCTGCAACTGTTGAATGGGAGTAAAATTATGGATGATGAAGAGTAGTTACTAACCGGTAGTTTTACAAGGTGCCCTCAAGGACCTTTACATAAAAACAGTGAAGTAAGAGAAAGGGAATGACCAACATGGTGATTCCCTTTTTGTATGTGTTCTATTGGGGATTTATCTATCTTTTTCTGTACTGATTCATCGTAAAGGTGAGTCAAGAAAAAGGGCATTAGCGAATACTAATGCCCTTGGTGAATATTGATATTTAGTCGGGAATCTTAAAAATTAAGGCTTATCTTCCCAACATTCTGCGCCTTTAAGTCCTTTGATATCTTTCGCTCTAAAGACAGGGTTTTTTCCTTCTTTAAGCTGGCGATAAAAATCATTTGCAACTTTAAAGGCAATATTACTCAGCGCCGCAATAACGATAAGGTTGATGATAGTCATCGCGCCCATAAATAGATCCGCTAGATTCCAAACAATTTTCATACTCATCACTGCGCCAAACATAACCATCGCAAGTACGAGAAGACGATAGAAGAGAAGCGCAGTAGAACTGTTTTTGATGAATTCAATATTCGTTTCGCCGTAGTAGTAGTTACCGATAATCGAGCTGAAAGCAAAGAAAAGAATCGCGATTGCAACGAAGTACTGCGCCCAATCCCCCACTTGCTGCGCCAGTGAATTTTGTGTGAGGATTACGCCATCTCCATTGTCGCCTGTCATATAAAGACCAGAGAGAAGGATGATGAATGCAGTTGCCGAGCAGACAATAATGGTATCAAAGAATACGCCCAAGCTCTGAACAAGACCTTGTTTTGCGGGATGAGTGACGTTAGCAGTCGCAGCCGCATTCGGTACACTTCCCATTCCAGCTTCATTCGAGAAGAGTCCACGACGAGCACCTTGCATAATCGCAAATCCAAGCCCACCGCCGGCAAACTCTTTCAGCCCGAATGCACTTTCAATAATCAGCATAAACATCTCAGGTACTTTTGTGATATTCACCGCAACAACATAAAGCGCGATCCCTACATAGAAAAGTGCCATCACAGGAACACAGATCTGCGTAAAATGTACAACTCGGCGTACACCGCCGAAGATGATAATCGCTGTTGCAATGACTAGCACTGCGCCGACTGCGGTTGTATCAAAGCCAAATACCGAATTGAATGATTGAGCGATGGTATTTGATTGAACAGAGTTAAAGATAAAACCGAATGTCACTGTTAAAAGTACGGCGAAGATGATGCCGAGTTTATTCCAACCTAAGGCTTTTTTCATATAGTAAGCAGGGCCGCCGCGGAAATCTTTCCCATCTTTAACTTTATAAACCTGTGCAAGTGTTGATTCAATGAAGGCGGTCGACATCCCGAGTAGGGCGATCATCCACATCCAGAAAACAGCACCAGGTCCACCGAGTGCGATAGCAAGGGCAACGCCGGCAATATTTCCTGTACCAACACGGCTTGCAGCACTAATTGTGAAGGCTTGGAAGGCAGAAACGCCATCATTGCCAGGATTTTTTTCGACCGTTAAGCGGAACATCTCTTTGAAGAGTCTGATCTGGATAAAGCGAGTGCGGATGGTAAAGTAGACTCCCAAAAGTAGGAGAAAGGCGATTAAGACGTAGGACCAAATAAAATCATTAAGTGGGCCTATTAGCCAGTTGATAAAGCTCATGGTTCCTCCTGTTGCTTTACTAATTTTTTGCAAAAAGACTGTCTAGAATATTTTTTTTCGTGAATGAAGTCTAGAAAAAATTATGTAGGTGGTGATTGGTAAAATTGAGTCAACAATGTAATTCATTGAAAAAGTTTGTCTTTTTATTTTTTTACCTTGTTATTATTTTGTTGTTATCTTTTTGTGATATTACTTTTATCAAAAATGATCCTCTCAGAGTAGAGTATCCATAAAAAAAGAGCAACTAGATCAGTTGCTCTTGATGATCATTAAAGTTGTTTCTATACATCAGAGATTAAAGGATTGATCTCACTAAGGCTTGATTCCATAACCTGATGTAATCACACTTTAAATTAGAGTGCTTCAATTTTAATTAATTGCTGTTTAAGCTCTTGAAGCTGATTCTCCGCATCGCTAAGTTTGATTCTTTCACCTTCAACAACTTTCGCAGGTGCTTTATCCGTAAAGCCAGGATTTGCAAGCTTTCCTGTTAATGCTTTAATGATAGGCTCAATTTTGCCAATCTCGCGGTTTAAACGTGCAAGCTCTTGCTCTTTATCAATTAAGCCCGCAAGCGGAATTAATAGGCGCATTTTGCCAATTACAACCACTGCTGATTCAGGTGCAGTTCCTTCAACTTTAGTGAAGCTTTCAAGGCGGCCCATGCGTTGTAAGAAGAGCATGTTTTTCTCGATGCGCTCGATATCCGCCTCAGATGCATTCTCATAAAGTACATCAAGTGGTTTACCCGGCGAAATATTCATCTCACCGCGGATACGGCGAACGGCAAGAAGCACATTCTGTAACCACTCAACTTCAGCTTCAAGTGCAGTATCACGAGCATCTACAACAGGGAACTCTGTCACAGAGATACTTGTCTGTGTTTTAAAGCTAGGTGCGATTTCCGTTAATTTCTGCCAAATCTCTTCAGTGATAAAAGGCATAAATGGATGAAGGGCTTTTAATACAGCATCTAATACGTAAAGAAGGTTGTAGCGTGTTGCTGCTTTCTCTTCTTCGCTGAAATCACCGTTTAAGATCGGTTTCGTCAACTCTAAGTACCAGTCACAGAACTCGTGCCATGTGAATTCGTAAAGCGCTTGTGTTGCAAGGTCAAAACGATATCCTTCAACATGGCGATTGACTTCAGAGAGCATATGGCTCAAGCGTGAGTTAATCCAAAGATCAATATGTGAAAGTTTTTCGGTATTTTCGCGAACTTCTTTCTCTTCTGTATTCATAAATACGAAACGTGATGCGTTCCAAATTTTATTGCAGAAGTTAGAGTAACCTTCGATACGACCAACATCAAAGATGATATCGCGACCATTTGTCGCAAGTGAGGTAAATGTGAAGCGTAATGCGTCTGTTCCAAATGCACGAATGCCTTCAGGGAAGTGGCGACGAGTATCGGCTTCGATTCTTGGCGCCATTTGTGGTTGCATTAAGCCTGTTGTACGCTTTGCCACTAATGATTCAAGATCAATTCCGTCGATAAGGTCGATCGGGTCAAGAACGTTTCCTTTCGATTTACTCATCTTCTGGCCATCTTGGTCACGTACGAGTCCGTGGAAGTAAACTTCTTTGAATGGAATTTCATCCATGAAGTGAAGACCAAACATAATCATTCTAGCAACCCAGAAGAAGATGATGTCAAATCCTGTAACTAATACTGAAGTTGGATAGAAGGTTTCAAGTTCTTTGGTTTTCTCAGGCCAGCCAAGTGTTGAGAATGGCCAAAGTGCAGATGAGAACCATGTATCTAATACGTCATCATCTTGTTTAAGCGCAACATCATCCGCAATATTGTTATCCGCCCGAACGGTTGCTTCATCTTTACCTACGTAAATGTTGCCATCATTGTCATACCAAGCAGGAATCCGATGTCCCCACCAAAGTTGACGAGAGATACACCAATCTTGGATGTTGTTCATCCATTCAAAGTAGGTATTTTCCCAGTTTTGTGGAATAAATTTAATGTCTTTGTTTTTAACTGCTTCAATCGCTGGTTTTGCGAGTGTTTTAGCATCAACAAACCATTGATCTGTAAGATATGGCTCAACGATCTGATTCGTACGATCACAGCGAGGAATCATCAACTTGTGCGGTACGATTTTTTCAAGAAGTCCCGCTGCTTCAAAGTCAGCAATGATCTGTTTTCTTGCATCAAAACGATCAAGTCCACGGTAAGCTTCCGGCATTTCATTGTTGATAGAAGCTTCATCTGTGAAGATGTTAATCATTGGAAGATTGTGGCGAACACCCATCTCATAGTCATTGAAGTCATGCGCAGGCGTGATTTTCACGCAACCTGTACCGAACTCAGGATCTACATAATCATCAGCGATAATTGGAATTTGACGACCACAGAGCGGGAGATCAATCATCTTGCCAATATATTTTGCATAGCGTTCATCTTCAGGATGAACTGCGACAGCCGTATCACCAAGCATTGTTTCAGGACGCGTTGTTGCGACAACAATATATTCATTAGTGCCGGCAATCGGGTAGCGAAGATGCCACATTGAGCTCTCTTCTTCTTTCGATTCAACCTCTATATCTGAAACAGCTGTTTTAAGGATAGGATCCCAGTTAACAAGGCGTTTACCGCGGTAGATAAGACCATCTTTATAGAGTTCAATAAAGACTTTTTGGACGGCATCTGAGAGGCCTTCATCCATTGTGAAGCGCTCACGAGACCAATCTGGGCTAGCTCCCATTCTACGAAGTTGTTGCGTAATATTACCGCCAGATTCTTCTTTCCATTCCCAAATGCGGTCGATAAAAGCATCACGGCCTAAATCATGGCGTGTTTTGCCTTCGCCATTGAGTTGTCGTTCAACAACCATTTGCGTTGCAATTCCAGCGTGATCCGTGCCCGGTTGCCAAAGCGTATTTTTGCCTTGCATGCGGTTATAACGAATAAGAAGATCCATAATGGTATCTTGGAAAGCATGACCCATGTGAAGGCTGCCGGTAATATTCGGTGGTGGAATGACGATGCAGTAAGGGTCTTTTGAAGTGTCACCACTTGCCTTAAAGAGATCGTTCTGTTCCCAAAATTGGTACCACTTTTTTTCAATTTGTTCTGGTTGATAGCTCTGTT
>CAZPIQ010000094.1:0-7517 GCA_964586665.1 uncultured Ignatzschineria sp.
AGATTAATCAAAAAATAGGGGAACTCTATGTTAGTAACAGCGCAAACGGCTCAGTTAGATAATAGGGAAGGTCCTATTTTTATGTTGGTGGCCGGAGAACTCTCAGGGGATCTTCTCGGTGGTGGATTAATTCATTCTTTAAAAGAAGTATATCCTGATGCCTCATTCTTTGGGATAGGTGGGCCTGAGATGATGAAGGCAGGGCTTGAATCGATTGAGCCGATCGAAACACTATCGATTATGGGGCTTGTTGAAATTTTAAAAGATCTCCCTAAGCTTTTTAAGGTCAAAAGAGCATTAGTAGATGAAGCGGTTAAACGTCAGCCGATCTGCTTTATCGGTATCGATGCACCGGATTTTAATCTGCGTTTATCGAAGGATCTTAAAGCCCTTGGTATTACGACTTTTCAATATGTATCGCCTTCTGTTTGGGTGTGGCGAGAAGGGCGCGTGAAGACGATCCGTAAAAATATCGATCGAGTGCTCTGTTTATTCCCATTTGAAGTGGACTTTTATCAAAAGCATCAGGTTGATAGTGTTTGTGTCGGGCATCGATTAGGTGATGAAATTCCGCTTGAGGTTGATAAAGATGCTGCAAAGGAAGCATTAGGAATTGATGTTCATAAATCCTATTTAGCGTTATTACCAGGAAGTCGCCGAGGGGAGATATCTAGATTACTTGCGACATTCTTAGAAAGCATTTCACTCATCTCAGAAAAACATCCCGAGATGGAATACTTGATTCCGGCAGCAACGCCGAGAATCTATGATCTCATTCAAGCAGCGCTCTGGAAGTTACCGCAAAATATTCGTGAAAAGGTACTACTATTTCAAGGGAAGTCCCGCGAGATAATGACGGCTTCAGAGTCGGTATTACTCGCATCAGGAACGGCAGCGCTTGAAGCTATGTTACTGAAGAAAACAATGGTTGTTTGTTATAAGTTTAGTGGCTTTACCGCATGGCTTGCGCCTAAAATTGTGAATATCACTCATTTCTCCCTACCCAATATTCTCGCGAAAGAACCGCTTGTCACGGAGCTTTTTCAGAGTGCGGTAACGCCGGAAAATATTGCAAGCGAAGTCAATCGTGCGCTTGAAGATAATTTAATTAATCGACAAAAACGACAGCAGTTTTTAGAGATTCATCAGACCTTACGTTTAAATTCTGATATCGCCGCCAGAGATGCGGTGATCGGGCTGTTACAAGAACAAGGAAAGCTCAACTAATGGATAGATTGGAAAAAATGGAACAAATTTCTTTAGGGTTTGATGAAGTATCGGAGCATGAAATAATTGCCGGCGTTGATGAAGCAGGGCGGGGTCCACTTTGTGGCGATGTGTTTGCTGCTGCAGTTATTTTAGATCCGGATAATCCGATTGAGGGGCTTGATGATTCCAAAAAATTGACGGAAAAAAAGCGCACGCAGTTAGCAATTGAGATTAAAGCAAAGGCAAAAGCATGGGCGATTGCCAGTAGTAGTGTACAAGAGATCGATGAGATCAATATTTTGCAAGCTACACTTCTTGCGATGAGGCGCGCTGTGGAGAGTCTGTCCGTTAAGCCGACACTTCTTCGTGTAGATGGTAATCAAGATCCGAAAAGTGATGTACGGGCGATAACAGTTGTAAAAGGAGATTCACTTCATCAAGAGATTAGTGCAGCCTCTATTTTGGCAAAAGATGCACGAGATCAATCTATGATTGAAGCTGATAAGATTTACCCTGAATATGGTTTTGCAAAGCATAAGGGGTATGGTACTAAAGCACATATGGAAGCTTTACAAGCTTGTGGTGTCACACCGATTCATCGAGCATCGTTTGCGCCGATTAAACGATTAATTGAAGCATAATCTTGGATTAACTCAGGAATTATCAAAGGTTATTGAGGCTAAAAAGACAATAATCCCAAAACGTAGTAGAATATGAAAAAATATTTCGTAAAAGGTCAAAAATGAAGAACTCTAAATGGCTCGATTTTATCGTAGGATTATTTGTCTTAAGTGGCGTAGCTGCATTTGCTTGGCTTGCGTTTAATGCAAGTAATGCAACCTCTGGTTTTAGCGGTGGTAAGCCGATTAATGTGACGGCATCATTTACTAATATTGGTTCATTAAAGGTGAAAGCACCAGTCATGATTGCCGGCGTTCGCGTTGGGCAGGTCAATGGCATTACGCTTGATCATGATAATTATGAAGCAGTGGTAGGCTTAACTTTAGATAGTTCAGTGCCGATTCCGCAAGATACAATCGCAGCGATTAATACATCAGGATTAGTGGGCGAGCAGTATATTGCACTTGATCCAGGTGGTGCTGAGCGTATTTTACAAAATGGCGATCGAATTCGTATGACGCAAGATGCATTTGTGATGGAGCGTTTAATCGGGCAACTCATGGCTTCCTTTGGTGGCAGTAAGGATGATTCATCTGATTTAGAAGATGCACCCTCATCAGGAGATTCGCCATTTAAAGCAGGATCGTTGCTAGATTAACGAAATTATCTTCACATCTCTTTCATATATATTTCTTTCATATATATTTCTTTCATATATATTTTTTAGTACAAAGATGATGTTATTGGCTAATGTTATTGCATTAGCCATCAGCTTAGTGAGAATGTGAAATAAAAGCCTCTATTTATGAACGATCAAGATCAATATTTAAACCGGACCGAAGGGGTCGTGCTTCATAAGCGCCCTCATAAAGAGTCCGGTTTTTTAGTGGACCTTTTTACAAGAGAGTATGGTCGATTGACCGTATTTGCGAGAGGTCGTGCGAATCCGAAAAAGCCGCTTAATCATTTAGAACTTTTTACTTATAGTGCTTGGTATCTGAAAGAGGGGCGGGCATTTCACTTTATTCAAGAATTTGATGATCTCTTTGCTTTTCGTTTGCAAGGGCGAGAAATTTGGACGGCGTATTATTTAAATGAGCTTTTACTTCGCACGCTTCCACGACATCAACCGGCTGAAGAGCTATTTCAGATCTATTATCGCATCTTAGTCGTCCTTCAAGGGGGTGAAGAAGTAGAACCCTATTTACGCCAATTTGAGAGCACATTGCTCGCTTATCTTGGGATCTTGCCGGATTTAATGTACGACGCTGCCGGAGATGAGATCACCCCTGATAAGCGCTATTATCTTTCCTATGATGAGGGCGTATTGCCGATTGAATATCCCGGCACTTATCCTATTTCGGGAAGGTTACTATTAAAGATCAACGAGGCAGAAGCATTAGATCGCCAAGAGTCTTTAGAATATCGAAATATGATGCGCTATCTGCTTTCTCCGCTATTAGGTAACGAACCGCTACAATCTAGGGTATGGATGCAAAAGCTCTACGGAAAAGGACGCGTTTAGTCGTTATTTATTGAGCAGGCACCTGAAATAGATATGAAGCCGTATCCTTAGTAGATTTACACAGCGTCGGGCTTAAAGTTTTTTCTTCTCTTGCGGTTCGTGTGCCGAACGCTGAAACTCTGAAAACCTCAACTAGCTGGCACGAGATTTTTTGAAGAGTGCAAGCATTCGCCCCAGCCACTAATCCGCTTTGGTTGATTCCATCAGATCTATGATTTGCTAGAGGACATCTTCTTAATTCAATTAAGAGAGCGCTTCTTTTGCGGCATTTTTCTCATCTTCTTCTCGGCGTTTTGCAAGGAAGTGATTGATGAGTGTCACGATGAATACAAGTGTCGCCACAATGCCGATCATAATCGTTGATAGAGCATTAATATTTGGGCTAACCCCGAGCCTTGCTTTGGAATAGATCCAAATGGGTAACGTTGTCCCGCCAGGACCTGTTGTGAATGTTGCAATCACTAAATCATCTAATGAGAGTGTAAATGAGAGCAGCCATCCTGATACAATCGCCGGGAATATCATGGGAAGCGTGATGTAGAAAAAGGTCCGAATTCCATCAGCGCCTAAATCCATTGCAGCTTCTTCAATGTGTCGATCAAAACCTGTTAAACGTGATTGCACAACAACGACGACATAACACATCGTAAAGGTAATATGGGCAATCATCATTGTGAAAAAGCCTGTACTAAACTTTAATGCGACAAAAGTGAGTCCTAATGAGCTTCCCATAATAATCTCAGGCATGACCATCGGCGCGTATGTAATGCCGGAAAAGAGAGTTTTTCCTCTAAATCGTCTAAACTTTACAAGTGCAAATGCCGCCATTGTTCCTAGAACAACCGCAAAGGTTGAAGTGCTAAGTGCTAAGAGCAGGCTTGTTTTCGTCGCGGCTAAAATCCCCTCTTGTTGAAAGAGATCTGAGTACCATTTAGTTGAAAAACCAGACCAAACAGTAACGAGTTTAGATTCGTTAAAACTGTAGACGATGACAAGAATAATCGGAATATAGAGAAAGAGTAATCCGAGAATGAGGGCGGTCCAGTTTAGGGCAGTCATTTTCTTTTTCATAACAGCTCCTAGTTAAATTGTTTCGCTTGGATGCGATTAAAGACATAGATTGGCACAATGACAATGATCAGTAAAATCACAGAAATTGCAGAAACAAGCGGTAAGTTCATACCTTGTAGGTAAGTATCATAGAGTACTTTACCAATCATCGTAACGTTCGATCCACCTAATAGATCAGGGATTACAAATTCTCCAATCGCTGGAATAAAGACCAAGAAGCATCCCGCTAAAACGCCAGGCAGTGAAAGTCTAAAGGTAATGACCCAAAAG
Source organism: uncultured Ignatzschineria sp. (assembly GCA_964586665.1). Taxonomy (GTDB): domain Bacteria; phylum Pseudomonadota; class Gammaproteobacteria; order Cardiobacteriales; family Wohlfahrtiimonadaceae; genus Ignatzschineria. Next base: position 4,697 of record CAZPIQ010000094.1, read on the forward strand.
GTTTTTAAAGGAGGCGCACCTAAGTCCAATGAGGCTTCAATCAGCGTATCATCAATCTTAATGAGCGTTGCATAAAGGGGGAGAATCATAAAGGGCAGATAGCCATAGACAATCCCAATATAGACAGCAAAATCACTATGGAGAAGATGAAGTGTAACGGGAGAATTCGGATCAATGAACCCTATTCCCATTCCGATCCAATTAATGAAATTGTTTAAAACGCCGGTGGGCGAAAGGATCGTAATCCATGCATAAATACGAATTAAGAAGGATGTCCAAAAGGGTAAAATCACCAGCATGACTAGAAAGAGCTGCCATTTTTTCGGCGCTCTCGACATCGCAAGTGCAATAGGATAACCAATTAATAAGGCTAAGAATGTGGCGATAAAGGCGATTTTGACACTATTCAGATAGGCGTGAATATAGATCCCATCTTCCCAAATCTCCATATAGTTTTGGAAATTAACCGTGATCTGTAAAAGGCCATCATCTATCCATTCAGTAAGATCGGAGAAAGGCGGAGAGGCGATTTCAGCTTCTGTAAAACTGATTCTTAAGATGATAATAAAAGGAATCAGAAAGAAGAGCGTAAGCCAAAGGTAAGGAACGCCAATTAAGAAACGATTGCTATGCCCAAGGCCTACTAAAAAGCGATATGGTGCAAAGCGTAGCAGTTTCCGATGAATAAAGTTCAGGCGAGATGCGATCTCTGCCATAATGCCGGTAAATGTTCCGACCTCTTGTCGACGATGAGGCATTGTCAAACCTCCATAGCTTAAAGGTTAAGAGATGAGTACGATTCCTGAATCTTCAGTAAAGCTCACATAAACACGGTCTTCGTGGGTAATTCTCTGTTCGATAATACGGGTATCATTCATCTGAGAAACCGTAATCATCTTCTCATTATCAAGTTTCACGTGATAAATCGATACGTTCCCCATATAACCAATATCCCAAACCTCGCCTTCAACGCAGTTATAGAGCGGATTTTCAGGCGGCGTTAAAGAGATATCGAGTTTTTCCGGACGAACAGCTACCCAAGCTTGCGAACCCACCGTTGCACCAACGCCTTGGGCACAGATAAGCGGTGTTGGGGCCTCAAAGCTCTCAACGGTTGTTCTATTGGAAGAGATCTCAGAGATCACGCCTTCAAAGATATTCACATCCCCCACAAACTCCGCAACGTAGCGAGAGTTCGGGAATTCATAAATTTCTGCCGGCGTTGCCACTTGTGCAAGGCTTCCTGAATCCATAACGGCGATACGACTTGAAACAGTCATCGCTTCTTCTTGGTCATGTGTCACGATGATGAAAGTCATGCCGAGCTCTTCTTGAATCGTCATCAGCTCAAATTGCGTCTGCTCACGAAGTCTCTTATCGAGCGCACCTAATGGCTCATCAAGAAGGAGAAGCTTTGGCTTTTTGACGATACTGCGGGCAAGCGCGACGCGTTGACGTTGCCCACCTGAAAGCTGATGGGGTTTGCGTTTGGCAAAGCGTTCCATCTGTACAAGTTCAAGCATCTGATTGACGCGTTTACGAATCTCTGGCTTTTTGATCTTATCTTGTTTAAGACCAAAGGCGATATTATCTTCCACCGTCATATGCGGAAAAAGCGCATAGCTTTGAAACATCATATTTACAGGTCTCTCATAAGGCGGAATCTTCGACATATCTTCGCCTTCAAGGAGGATTTTCCCTGAAGTTGGCGTTTCAAAGCCGGCGAGCATTCGAAGAAGAGTGGTTTTACCACAACCTGAAGGGCCTAATAGAGAGAAAAATTCCCCTTTATAAATATCAAGCGAAATATGATCGACCGCTAAATGATCATCATAGCGTTTAACGATATCGGTAATTTCAACATGGGGAACAGAGTTTGGGTCACGCCAAGGTTCATTCTTGTGTAAACGGCTTTGTTGCATAAGCGCCTCCGGCATTTGATCAAAGAGCGAAACTCTTTAAAAATGGTGGAAAGGAAAGTCAAAAAGGCTTCTTATCTCGCAGGGTGCGAAGGCTGAATTCTAGAGCCTTTTATAGGGGGGATCAAGCCTTTTCCAATAAATAGTTTGTATATTATGGATCTCCTCAAAAAGAGAAGCCCAAGAGTGGCTGATCAGCATGGTCTTGGGCTTTTGGGGTTTAAATATTTTTTATCAAAGATGACAAAGAATTATAAAATTGTGAACTGCTCTTCAAAAGGCAAACGCGATTTCGGAAGTTTCGCATTGATATCTTCATCGCTTCTATAGCCAAGCGATGCTACGACAACACTACGATAACCTTTAGCGGTAAGATCAAAGATTTCATCGATCTTTGCAGAATCAAATCCTTCAATGGGCGTTGAGTCAATATCAAGAGAAGCAGCTGCTAAAAGTAGATTGCCAAGCGCGATATAGACTTGGCGATCTTGCCATTGATGGAGCTGCTCACTTGAATGATTATTGAGTCCTACAAAATATTGGCGGCCCTTATCGTTGGCTTCTTTGAGCTCCGGCGATGCGAAACGTTGATCTTTATCTTCTTGATCCACAATCTCTTTAAGATATTCAGGCTGAAATTCATTACGAGCAAGGAAGATCACTACGTGCGATGCATTTTGTACGCGTGGCTGATTAAATTCAAAAATGCCGGGAAGGGCTTTTTTCTTCGCTTCATCCGATTCAAGCACTAAGAAGTGCCAAGGTTGAGAGTTCACTGATGAAGGACTATTTTGAAGCACTTTGTAAAGCTCTGCGATCTTTTCAGATGAGATCTTTTTAGTGGGGTCATAAGCTTTACAGGTATAGCGACGTGCAGAAATATCAGCAATGGATTTCATAAA
>CAZPIQ010000095.1:0-7418 GCA_964586665.1 uncultured Ignatzschineria sp.
TTGTCTCTTTGACATCATGAACACGAAGGATCTTTGCACCATGCTCAATGCTCCAAAGCGCAACCGCTAAACTTCCTGCCATGCGCTCTTTTGCATTTTCCACCTTTGTAACGGCGCCGATAAAGCGTTTACGAGAAACGCCCACGAGATAAGGGTAGGGCGATTGTGTTGTGATATTACCAAGCTCTTTGAGTAGTGAGAGTTGATCATTTGGTGCTTTGTCAAAGCCAAAACCAGGATCAAGGATGATGCGAGAAGGATGAATGCCGGCATTAATACAAGCTTTTGCCTTTTCTAATAGCTTCTTCTCTACGGCCTTTGCAATGCCGCCTTCTTTAGCGTAATCGCCAGTAAAATGCATCTTTTCATGATTGCCAAGCATATGCATAAGAACGATCGCAGCCTTAGAGTTTGTCACGGCTTCTAGTGAGCCTTCATCACTCAGTGCCGTGACATCGTTGATGATATCAACGCCCTCGCTCAGCATTACCTTCATTGTTTCAGCTCTAAAGGTATCAATGGAGAGTGGGATATCTAATTTTGCCCGGAGGACTTTGATCACCGGTAATAATCTCGCAGTCTCCTCGATACTCGTAATCGGCATTGCTTTGGGATTTGTCGATTCCGCGCCAATATCGAGAATATCGGCACCTTGTTCAATCATCTCATAAGCTCGATCAAGCGCCATTGCCGGATCATAATAATCGCCACCATCTGAAAATGAGTTCGGTGTGAGATTTAATATCCCCATAATTTTAGGGGAAGAGAGATCCAGGCTTTTTTGATTGAAGGTGATTTTCATAAGATATTTTTTTGGGGCGGTCATGAATTGGTGAATTGGTGAAATAGTGAGTCATATTATACGCTGTTATGGACTCAGGCAAAGCAGGGGGAACGTTTGTATGCTTTTTTACGATCAATCGCTAGCAGTAGAAAAGCTTCTAGCTTCTCTATCGGTCAAGATCAATAGTAAATGGATTGCATGTGAACTCTGCGGATTCAAAAGTGCCGGCAATAAAAAAGATGGCCGAAGCCATCTTTTGGGTCATCATGATTGATGAGATATCTCTAGATATGTGTTCTAAAGCTGTGTTCTAGAGATGTCTACGAGGATCGTAGTTGTTTCCCATTTGTGAGGCTTCATTTGTGTCGTTTGAAGCTTGATCTTTAGATGCTTCAGTGGTTTCTGAAATCTCACCATCTTCGATCGCTTCATCATCTTGATGCTTGAGCTTTTCAGTGCGCTCAATTAAGAGATCGCCATCAACAACTTTGATATCCTTTGGACGCTCATCAATCGCAATTGCCATTGCCTCTTTAAAAGCAATTAGTGCACCTTTATCATCATTCTCCATTAACTTGATTTCACCCAGTAAGCGGTATGCTTTCGCAAAGTGAGGATCAAGCTCGAGCGTTCTTTGAATATGCGGTTTAGCTTCTTCATACTGTTTATTTCTAAAGAGCATATGCGCTAAGGTGTATTGCGTAATTGCGCTCTCAGGCTCAGATTCTGCAAATTTCTTTGTGTGATGAAGAAGTTTTGCATGATCACCTCGGTAGAGATGCGCATACGCCATAATGAGCATCTCATTATGTGTACGATTGATCTCCTTACGCAGAAGCGTTTCTGCACGCTTGGTATCGCCGACATCTAAAAGGCGATTTGCATAAGCGATTAATAGATCTTGATCTTGGCGAAGGAATCGCGGTAGACGACCCCAAACGAGGCGAAGTTGATCAGAATCCTTGCTAATTTGGCTTGCGTATTCAAAGAGAGATTTATAAACCGCATGTGTATATTTTGTCACATTTTCGTTTGGGGTTAAGCGCGGTAAGGCTTTTTGAAGGTCTGGTAATAATCTAAAGAGCGCTTCATTTTTACCTTGGCGCTGTAAACTCAATGCAAGGAGCAATACGGCATAGTTATTTTTACGGCGTTCTAGAAGGTTTTTTAGAAGCTCTTCTGACTTATTGAATTCACCCGCTTCTATTAAAATTTCTGCACGCTGAATCTCAGCTAGTTCTAAATCATGTTTTGATTTAGACATATCTATTTCACGTAAATAACGATTACGGTTTTCGATATTCCCACTAATTTGCGCAGCACGCGCAGCGCCGACATAGCAAAGGTTCGGGCTTTTACTGCCTTTTGCTGCGGTCAAGAAGAGATCTTCAGCGACAGCAGGCTTGTTCTCTAAAAGTGCAAGTTCTGCTTGAGAGAATTGTTTGTCGGCTGTGCGAGCTCGGCGATTTAGAGATAAACCTCTAAATATTCTTGGAAGCTTAATCAGCGTGATGATAATTCTGATAAATACGTAAATACAGAATGTAGAAATAGCACCTGCAATTAATCCACCGATGATGGTTAGGTGAAATGCTTGTTTCCCAATAATTGGGAATGTGCCTGTTACAAGGATATAGCCTGCATCTTCTTTTACAATGAGAAAGAGTAGAAGCGCTAAAAGCGGGATGATAATTACCCATCCGAAAGATTTAATCATTTTACCCATTACTGCTGCGCTCCTTTATATGCTCGAAGCGTGGCTTCGAAATCGGTTAAAGTACGCTGAATATTTGGCGGTGTAACATCAATGTTCGCATCGAGTAGCCATTGGATCTGTTGAATCGCTTCACGCACATCGGCATTATCTTCATCAAAGTAGGTTTTTACCCATGTTTGAACTGTCTCGATAGACTGTTTGAAAATCGTATATTGATCTTGTAAAACAGCAACTTTAGCGGCTGTAAGTTCAAGCTGAATGTTTTGAAGTAAGAAGAATTGGTCCTCTTTGGCCATTAGTTCCGGCGCTTCAACACGTTTGTTTTCAACAACCACTAAACCTTTAAATGAGTTCGTGAGTCGATCTGTCCAAGTTTCCCCTTCAGGCCCTGAGTGGCTGAAAACCTCTTTCTTAAGGTTATCAAGCGCTGTGTCGGTTTTAAGCGGCGCATTTTGAAGCAAAATCATAATCTTATTAAGGCGGTCGGAAACTTCCACTAGGCTGACAGGTTTCAAGTCCTTGAGTTCATCAATATTGGTTTCAAGAAGATTCTTTGTCTCTGTGAAGTTCACACTATTGATCTGTGAAAGACGATTCAGCGCTGACGTGAGCAGTGATACCGCTGTTTGATAATCTTTATCAAGCTGTACTTTTTGAAGTGCTGATTTTAAAAGATAATCCACTTCTGTAATACGGAGTGTTTCAAGATCTGTCGTATTTTTAATGGTGGCAATGAGTTGTTTCGCTTCATCAAGGACAACTGATTGTTGAAGCTGTTGCTCTGCGAGTTTATTATCAAAGTTATTAGCGATCGTGATCGCTTGATTACTCACTTTCGCAATATTATCGATAGATTCGCCTTTGGCATCAAAAGCATCTTGTGCGGTTTTAAGCGCATCTACTTGTGTTTGTAAGCCTTTTGCGGAATCTGCAATCGCGTCATTGAGAGTTTCATACTTTTGGGCAAGAAGCGTCACTTGACCTTGAAGCGATTGATCATCGCCTTGGCTCACTTTATCAACTGTCACTTTTAGATCTGAAAGAGATTTCTCAAGCGATGAGAGCTCGTCTTTCAATGATGTCAGGGTTGTGCTATCAGCATTAATAGAACTTGAAAGTGCGTTGATCTTTTTATCTTGCTCAACTGCGCCTTTAAAGTAGCTGAATCCACCCAGTCCAAGTCCACCAATTGCGAGAATGAGCGCGAGATAAGTGAGAGATTGACTATGTGGTTTTGCCGGTGCATCTTTACTTGAATCATCGGAATGACTCTCAGTCATTTTTGATGAAGTGGTATTTGATGAGGAAGCTTTCTCTGCTTTTTTATCATTTTCAGTGATTGCATCTTTCGCTACTTTCACATCTTCGGCTTTCGTTTCAGCGCTATTCGCTTTATTGTTATTTGGTTTTGATCCGTTTGAAGAGGATTTGGTGTTCGCATTGTCCTCTGCTTTTGAATTTTCTTCTGTATTCATATCAGTATTTGTTTTCGCAGAACTCTTTGAATCTGCTTTATCCGCCACTTTTTTCTCAGTATTGTTTTTTTGCGTAACCTGCGTAGCTGGATTCGCATGAGTATTGGCAGTGTCTCTATTTTTTGCACTCGCTTCAGCAGATTTTGTCTCTTTAGCTGTCGATTCTGGATTATTTTGATCTTGAGTCATTGAGCGCTCCTTATCATTATTATTGGTGGTGAGAGAAGAGGGTGTTTCAATCGGCTCATTGCTGAAAGTCTGTTGGATTGTTTCCCATAGATCATTTTCTAAAGCGGATCGAGCGACGATGATGTTATCAAATCCCTCTGATTCTACTATGTTTTTTAGACGGTCGCTACCGACGATCACCCCATCAATTCGTTCTTTCAGTCCGCTTTGCACTAAAGTCGGAAGTAGATTGGTAAATGCTTCTTGGCTTGAGATAGTGAGGAAAAGTTCTTTCTCGATGTTTTTGCCGGCATTTCGATGAGTGCGTCTTTGAGCAGCTTTAGGGGTGGATTTTCCTGCGCTTTTTTTATCTTCATCTTTAAAGGCAAGAATCGAGCTAATATCAACATTCATCGGGGCTTCGCGGCGGTAAACATCGCAATATTCACCTTTGCCACCTAAATCGTTAATCGCTGTATCGAGTAACCTTCTGCCACCTTCGCCACTGACGATTAAAATCGATTTGCCGGCAATGCCTTTTGCTTTCAAAGTTTCTACGAGCGCTTCAGAGGTATAAGGCTTTGGCGCAGTAATTGACTCGCGGCCTTTAATCATGGGTTTGAGCGCCTTTTCAGTGCCTGAGCCGATAGATATAAAACCTTTAATTTTATTGAAATCTAATTTGAGCCTCTTCGCAAAGCGCACTGAGTTTGGGCTAGTAAACAGTAAATAATCATATTGATCAGCAGTACTTAAGGTTTCCATCGCACTTTTTTGATAGCGTGCTGGAACGATGATAATGCCGGGCAGGTCAAAAGCGGTATAACCCCCTTTTGTCAGCCGGTTTATAAAGTTTTGTGACTGCCCTTTAGGGCGTGTCACAATAATGCCAATATGATTTAATTGCATACTGTTATTTCGATTAGCCATAGATTTTCTCAAGGATCTCTTTTGCGCCACGTGAAAGAAGGTTCTCTGCTAGTTCTACACCGAGTTTTTCAGCATCTTCAGGTTTACCCCATACTTCATGGAAGATGATTGTGCCGTGATCAAGATCACCCACTAATCCACGAAGATGAAGACCTTTATCCGTTAACTCAGCATAGCCCGCGATCGGCGCTTGGCATCCGCCATTGAGTTTTGCGTTAAAAGCGCGTTCAGCACGAACGCGAATTGAAGTCTCTTCATCATTGAGCTTTTCGATGATGGCGCGAACTTTTTCATTATCTGTAACACATTCAATGCCGATTGCCCCTTGGCCAACTGCCGGCAGAGAAACGGTATCTGGTAAAAATTCTGTGATTTTATCTTCAAAGCCTAAGCGTTTAAGACCAGCTGCTGCAAGAATAATCGCATCATACTCACCATCTTCAAGTTTTTTAAGGCGCGTATTAACGTTACCACGAAGATCTTTTAAGGCGATATCAGGGCGAATTGCTAGGAGTTGTGAGCGGCGACGTAGTGAACACGAACCAATCACTGCGCCTTGTGGTAACTCATCAAGCGATTTGTATTTGATCGATACGAAAGCATCACGGGGATCTTCACGTTTTAAGATCACAGGAACACTAAAACCTTCAGGAAGTTGTGATGACATTGGGACATCTTTCATTGAATGAACCGCAATATCTGCGCGACCTTCAAGCATCGCCACCTCAAGCTCTTTGATGAAAAGACCTTTACCACCAATTTTACTAAGCGGTGAGGAGAGAAGCTGATCTCCCTTAGTTGTCATACCAAGAAGTTCGATCTCCATCTCGGGGAAATGCTTTAAAAGCTCATCACGAACATGGTTAGCTTGCCAAAGTGCAAGGGGGCTTTCTCTTGTTGCAATCGTTAATTTCATTAAATCAGTCCTAATTAAAATACAACCTCGGCACGTATGATATTCGTTTTTTTTATTCGAATAGCAATGATGTTCGGCCAAAGGTCTAATGATTTTTAAGCGGGGATATATTTTAATCAAATCCCATACTATTTATATAATAAATTGAGTGAAACTTACAGGATTAGCGTAGCATAATATGATCAGTATCGCGCTTTGCTGTTCGAAAAAGATAGAATGCTCATATAAAGTGTGCGTTATCAAATTCAGAGTCTAAATTAAGATTTATGGGAAGGTCAGGGTTAAATATGAATAATATCATTACAGTGGATGGTCCAAGCGGTGTTGGGAAAGGCACATTATCACTACGACTTGCGAACAAATTAGGGTGGCATTTTTTAGATTCAGGCGCGATTTATCGAGCGGTTGCAGTATTTTCTGAAAAATCAGGCGTTGATCTTGAAGATGAAGATAAAGTGGCAGCGCTTTCTATCAACCTTCCTTTAGCCTTTAAAGTTAAGGGCGATACGCTTGGGATTTACCTTAATGATGAAGAGGTAACATCGCTTGTTCGCGCAGAAACGACGGGCAATAAAGCTTCTATTGTGGCAAAACACCCAAAAGTAAGATTGAATTTATTGCAAAGACAGCGTGATTTTGCACAGATGCCGGGGCTTATCGCAGATGGTCGCGATATGGGAACTGAGATCTTCCCTAGCGCACCCTTAAAACTTTTCTTAACGGCGAGTGCAGCAGTTCGTGCAAATAGACGATATAAACAGTTGTTAGATGCCGGGAATTGCGTTAATATAGAGCAGATTTTATCTGAAGTAGAAGCACGGGATGAACGCGATCGAACGAGAGCAACATCTCCCTTAATTCCGGCAGAGGATGCCCTCATCATAGATACATCAACCCTTGGTGTCGATGAAGTCTTTGAACAAGCATGGGCAGAAGTGTCGAAAAGATTCTCACTTTAAGATTAAAAATTAAGATTTTTGTAGGTTCATAAAAGTTAAATTCATTTGTTTGAGGGCGAATGTTTTCAAACAGAGGGTGATACTTTTATGATTTTTTTATTACTTTAAACAAGTCGTAGATGGAAAGTTTAAAGCGGAGCATTCAATGCTTTAATTGAGTGTCTTTAAATTTTCATAAGAAGTCTATGCATCTTTAAATATATGTCATTAAGTTTTGCAGAATTATTTGAACAGTCAATTGCCGAAGAACAAGCACGTGAAATCGGTGGAATCATCAAAGCAACGGTTGCTAAAATCGAAAACGGTTTTGTAATCGTAGATGCTGGCCTTAAAAGTGAAGGTCGTATCCCTGCTGAGCAGTTCCAAGATTTAAACGGTGAACTCGAAGTACAAGTTGGCGATAAAGTTGACGTAGTACTTGAATCACTTGAAGATGGTTTCGGTGAAACACGTCTTTCACGTGAAAAAG
>CAZPIQ010000096.1:0-7373 GCA_964586665.1 uncultured Ignatzschineria sp.
ATAAAAAATGCCAACCCTCATCAGGATTGGCATTTTGAATACGATCTCAATGGTATTGAGATTCGTCAATATGATGGACTCTAAATCTTCGAATCAGACTTAGAATAATCCGTATGGATGTACCGCATCTTTATCTTCTGGTACTTCGCCGATAGCATCCCATAACTCTGAGACTTTACCGTTTTCATCTACTCTCCAGAGCTCACAATAAGCGGTGCGCTTACCGTCAATCTCGCCTTCTGAGTGCGTTAAAACAAATTGACCATCTGCAATCACACGGTGAATCTTGTGATAAACAAGGGGTGTACCATCTTTTTGAAGTTGAATAAGGAAATCGCGCATTGCATCAGCACTATTGCCGATATCTGGGCTATGTTGCTGGAAATCATCGCCATTGGTGTACTGTGGAATCAGTTCATATTGTTGCTTCATGAGAACTTCTTCAAAGAACGGTACTACAATCGCTTGGTTTTTCGCAGCATCAAAACTTCGATCAACTTCTGCCGGGCCATCTAACTGAGTATTCCCGCTCACATTGGGATCAGCTTTTAAAACTAAGTTATCCCAATGCTCTACAATCTTGCCATCTTTGACACGATAGATATCAAAACCCACAAGCTCATCTTCCGTCAGATTCACAAATCCACCATGAAGTGCCACATACTCATCATTGGCAAATTTACGAGCATTCGTATATTTCAAACCCGGACCACAATCTTTAACAAGCTCAATCAACCCGTTTAAGTTATCCTTTACAAATGGCGAGTGTTCAATAAAGTCTTCTGCAAAATAATCTGTGAGATTATCGAACTCATGTTTATTAAAGAGTGTATCGTGCGCTGTGTAGACTAAATTAATCATTTCATCTCTATTCATAACGCTTCTCCTTAGTCTAATGAGCTCATCACGTGTTTGATACGTGTATATTCTTCAACGCCATACATTGAGAGATCTTTACCATTACCTGAATGTTTAAATCCACCGTGTGGCATCTCTGCTGTTAATGGAATATGCGTATTGACCCATACTGCACCAAAGTCTAAGAACTTAGTGAAGCGTTGTGCTCTTGCATGATCTTTTGTCCAGATACTTGATGAGAGGCCGTAATCAACATCATTTGCCATTTCAAGCGCTTGTTCTTCTGTTGAGAATGGCTGAACAGTAATCACTGGTCCGAAGATTTCATTTTGGATCATCTCATCATCTTGTTTTAAACCTGTGATAACAGTTGGCTCAAAGTAGAAGCCTTCAACATCTGCACGCTTACCACCTGTTTCAATCTTACCATTGCTTGGCATACGCTCCATTAAGCCTTCTAAGCGAGAAAGTTGGTTTGCGTTGTTTACAGGACCATAATGCGCATTTTCATCATCAGGACGACCAAATGGATAACGTTTAGTTGCTTCTACTAAAGCTTTAACAAAATCATCATGAATTGTATCTTGAACAATTACGCGCGTTGCTGCTGTACAGTCTTGCCCTGCGTTAAAGAGTCCTGTCATTGCGATATGATCAGCTACTTTTTCGATATCACTATCATCAAAGATCACAACAGGTGCTTTACCTCCTAACTCAAGATGCGCTTTTGTAAGGTTCGCCGCAGCACTTTTCGCAACAGCGATACCTGCACGGACTGAGCCTGTAATTGAGACAACTGCAGGAATTTTATGGCTTACTAAAAGCTCACCTGTTTTAGCATCACCTAAAACAACGTTAAACACACCTTTTGGAAGAACTTTTGATGCGATTTCAGCAAAAAGTAGTGTACTTTCTGGCGTTGTATCACTTGGTTTAAGCACAACAGTGTTACCTGCTGCAATTGCTGGAATCACTTTCCAGATTGCCATCATAAATGGATAGTTCCAAGGTGCGACCTGCGCAACTACACCAACTGGCTCACGGCGGATTGATGATGTTAAACCTTCAATATATTCACCTGTTGCAAGACCATTTAGAATTCTAGCAGCACCTGCGAAGAAACGAACCTGATCTGCAGATGGTCCAATCTCTTCATCACGCACCATGTGCTTTAACTGTCCTGTGTTGCGGCTTTGCGCTTCGACTAATGCATCAATATGCTCTTCGATCGCATCGGCAAGATCAAGAAGCGCTTTTTGGCGCACTGATGGCGTTGTTTGTCCCCAAGTTTTGAATGCTTCTTTTGCGGCACGAAGTGCATTATCTACATCTTCTGCATTTGATTCTGGCGAGATCCCGTTGACCTTCCCTGTAGAAGGATCGACTAACTCAAACGTCTCCTTGCCATGTGAATCTACGTAATGACCATTGATAAAGTTCTGTAATACTTTAAAGCCCATAGTGTTAACTCCTTAGTTGTTTTGCGATTACCGCAAAGTTTTGCCGGATTTTTATTATGTTTCGCCCGGCTAGATATTTAGTAAATGTTTAATAAATGTTTAATAAATTTTTATTATCAACATCTAACATGATTGATAATTAATTGTCTCTACATGAAAAATTTTCATCACTTATTGAGTCTTTCTCTTTTTTTAAGATAAAATAATCCTAGTCCGACCTATAAAAATAAGTAACTTTCTTCCATGAATGTACTGGTTAAAATATTTGGCTTGATACTATTTGATGTTGTCATAAAACATTGATGATTATGAATCCTCTTGTCTTACGACATATTTTTTTAATTCTGTCTTTCAATTAAAGTACTCGATAAAAAATCGAATGATGATTTTTACTGAAACTTACATTGACTGAATCAATTGTTATCTTCCTTTGATCAAGATTGATCTTTGAACTCCATATTGCATCTGCTGATTCAAAAATTGTTAGGTAATAGTTATCTCTATTAAACATAGAGATCCAAAATAGATATCCAAAATAAATATCCTCTAACAACTCCCGAATACTTCTAAAACTTATATTTTATAACTGTACGTTTTATGAAGATTCAACAAATATTCCCCTTTCCTTATTTCTAACAGAGTTTATGTCAATCCACAAATTTTGTAGGTTAATTGTGCAATAAAAGCGGTCTCTTTCAGCGATCGTTTTCGCTCTAAATGGTCTGAATACCGAAGTAGTGCATATATTCCATGAATCGCCACATACCGAAGCGGATCTCTTTCCCATTTAGGAGAAATATGATCATTCCAAAGTAATTGAGTTAAATCACTATCTCTTTGTAACAAATGATCACACATTGTTCTCGCGGCTAAATTAGTCGTTGTAACGCCACTGCCAACAAAACCAAAAATTTTGCCGATTTTTTGAGACTCATCATAAGAAACAGTCGCACACCAATCACGCGTCACACCAATAGAGCCACACCAAGCATATTCAATCTTGAAACTCTCCCAAGGGAAAAGTTCATGTAAGCGTTTAAAAAGCGCATCTTGAGTCTTTTGATCAAGTGTACCAATGCCGGCATCTTTACCCCCATAGTTATAAGGTGTTCCCCGCCCTCCTATTAAGATTCGATCATCCGCTGTTCTTTGTGCATAGAAAAAGAGATGCGCATTATCTGCTAACAACTCTCGATTTTCCCAACCGATCTTTTTCCAGCGTTCCTCTGAGATAATCTCTGTGACAATAATGGAAGAATTAATCGGTATCACTTTATGATCTTTTAACAGCGGTTCACTATAAGCTTCTGTACAGCAGATGATCTGCGAAGCTGTTACATTAATCCTCTTATTAGCACCAATCTTATTATTTTCATCATTGCCGGCAACCGTGAGCTGCCCTGCCTTAAATGCTAGAACTTCGCGATTTTCATAAATAAAGATACCGCGCTTTAATAATATACGCTTCAACCCCAATAATAGCTTGAGCGGATGAATTCGAGCACCTACAGGATCATAATGAGCGCCGATGGCTTTAGTATGAATCCTTTCATAAGCTTCATCTTGATCCAGAATTTTTTCATCTTGACCTAACGCTTCCGCCGTTAATCGCGAAAGCTGCGCTTGATTAGTCGCCAAGGTCAAAATCCCCCCTCGATAGAGATCACAATCAATATTCTCAGCAATCGTCACTCTTTCAACTTCATCAACTGCTTCTGCCATTTTGTCATAAATCTCAGCGATCGCTTCGTCTGTCATGCCACGCTTTTTGAGCGCGGGAAGTTCAACCGGCACTTCAGAAGAGAGCCAACCACCATTGCGGCCAGATGCACCATAACCGACTTGCGCCTTTTCAAAGATGCCAATCTTCAAATTAGGATTTTCTTCACTCAGATAATAAGCAAGCCAAAGCCCCGTTAACCCACCACCGATAATAGCGACATCGAATGATGTGCCTTCATTTAAGGTAAGCGCCCCTTCCAACGACAAAAGTGGACTATTAATGACTTCCAAGGACTTTACCCAATACGAAATATTTTTCTGTTTGATCATTGTTAAAGGCTCCGAAATGCTGGAAGAGATCGAAAAAAGAATGCTTTAGGAAACATGTAGAGTTATCGATGGAATGTATCATCTTCTATTCAGGCTGAACAGCGACAACTAATGTGCCGAGAAACTTCCTGGCTCATTGTCAATTTAAAGGCTTTCTCAATAACCATGTGGGATTTGAAATCTCTCATCTGCTAACGCGTGATATTAATCAGATTGCATACATTCGACCCAGAGATGCATGAATTTATGACAGAATTACAAAAATGTAATAAAGTAATCCTAATATTGAAGCGCCCAGCAAGATTCAACAGCTGAAACTGACATTATGAATCATTGACTCACTTTGGAAAGCGTAGATCAAGAACGTGGAAACCTTAAAGAATAGACCTATCACAAAACTCAAAGGCGTTGGTCCGAAAATGGCCGAGACGCTCGAAAAGCTTGGGATAAAAAATTATCTCGATATGCTCTTTCATCTACCGTTTCGCTATCAAGATCGTACGCGCATCACGCCGATTGCACTGCTTCAACCTTCTCAAATTGCGATTATTGAAGGGGAGATCTTTAAAAAAGAGATGACGCACGGCAAGCGTCCAACGCTTGTGGTTTGGCTCAAAGATGAAACTGGCGTGATCGCCGTTCGCTTCTTTAACTTCTATACCAATATGATCAAGCGCTTTGATGCGCTGAAAACGCTTCGTTGTTATGGTGAAGTCCGTTATGGCATGAATCGCCTTGAGATGAGTCATCCTGAGGTTTTAAACTTTGCCGATAAAGATGTCGATCTTGAAGAGCGCATGACACCCATCTACTCGCTGACTGCCGGCATTACGCAAAGACAGATGCAAGGTTTTATCGATAATCTCCTTAATGAACTTAAAGAGGAGCACTTTCCGGCGTTTTTAGAATCTGAAGAGGTGAATCTGAAAGATGCGCTCTACTTCCTTCATAAACCGCCCACCGATGTGAATATCGAAAGGCTCGAAAACAAGCGATATCCGATTCAAGAAACGCTAGCTCTCGAGGAGATCGTCGCGCATCAAGTGGCACTAAAAAAATCACGTGAGCACTTTAATCGTGAAAAAGCAGATCCCATTCATCTTGATGCAAAAGCGCTTGATCAATTTAAGGAGAATCTTCCTTTTACATTGACAGGCGCACAGAGTCGCGTCATTAGTGAGATCGAAAACGATATTCAATCTCAAGCACCGATGATGCGACTCGTCCAAGGCGATGTGGGATCGGGTAAAACCGTTGTCGCAGCCGGCGCACTCATTCATGCGGCGAAAGCAGGATTTCAGGCAGTCTTTATGGCGCCAACGGAGCTTCTCGCTGAACAGCATTTTATCAACCTTGAAAAATGGTTTACGCCCCTTGGCATTAATACGATTCTTCTTACCGGTAAACTGACCGAAAAACAAAAACGAGAAGCACAGGCGAAAATAAAAGCCGGTGATGTCTCGATTATTGTGGGAACCCATGCGGTTTTTCAAGAGAGTGTTGAATATCATGCGCTGAATCTTGTCATTATCGATGAGCAACATCGATTTGGCGTTGAACAGCGCCTCACACTTCAAAAGAAAGCGCCGAAAGGCTTTACGCCCCATCAATTGATGATGACCGCAACACCGATTCCTAGAACACTCGCAATGACGCTCTATGCTGATCTCTCAAGCTCCATTATTGATGAGTATCCGCCTAACAGAATTCCTATTACCACAAGTGTTGTGAGTGAAAAAGCACGAGATAAAGTCATCGAACGGATTAATGCCCAATGCGCTGAAGGAACGCAGGTTTATTGGGTCTGTACATTAATTGAAGAATCAGAAGTATTGCCGGCAAAAGCTGCTGAAATTACCTTCTCAGATTTAACTGAGCGCTTACCGCATCTTCGAATCGGCCTTGTGCATGGCCGGCAAAAGGCGGCGGAAAAAGAGGCAATCATGGCTTCCTTCAAAGCCCATGAACTTGATGTACTGGTCGCAACAACCGTGATTGAAGTTGGCGTTGATGTGCCTAATGCCTCTATCATGATTATCGAAAATGCTGAACGATTAGGGCTGTCACAGCTACACCAGCTACGTGGCCGTGTCGGACGGGGTTCCAAAGCCTCTTTCTGCTTACTGATCTATTCGCCCCCGCTTTCTCATATGACAAGAGAGCGTCTTGAGATCATGCAAGCAACTACCGATGGCTTTGAGATCGCCGAGAAGGACTTTGAGTTACGCGGTGCCGGCGATATCTTTGGCACACGCCAAACAGGGGAATTTAGATTTAGAATGGCGGATCTCTTCCACCATCAGCATCTCATTGAAAATGCCACTGAGATTGCGAACAAAATCATTGAAGATCCAATCCTCAGCCAAAAAATCATCGATCGCTGGATTGGCGATAGTGGGGAATTTGTTTGGAGTTAAGATGATCAGCAGAATCAAAAATCGCCTCACGACTAGATTGAATGCCTCATCTAAAAAATCTTTTTAAAATTGCCTCACAGCTAGAGAGAATGCTTCCTATAATGAATCTTTTTAAAATCTTCTCATAGCTGGAGCGAAAGCTTGCATGCTTTAATAAATCTCGCGCCAGCGAATGAAAGCCTTTCGAAGCTTTCGTTGCCGGAAGGTTCAGCGATTTATTTTAAACCTTTCAGTACAAAGAAGTTCTGCATGTATTTTAAATCTTTCTGTACAGAGAAGCCCAGCATGTATTTTAGATTTTTCAGTACCGCGAGATTTTAAGAGCTCACAATTGCCGGCACACGAAGTTAGAAAGAAGAGAATCCTTTGCTCCCGGCACCGAATACATTGACTAAAGGATCATTTCTATAAAGGGGCTCTTCCCGCCAGAAAGGATCATTGAAAGGATAGTTTCATACTTATCATAATCTCGCGTAGCAGATGAAAATACCTATGCAGCACCATATTCTTCATGAGAAATTTTAGGCGCTAATAACCAATTAAAAGGGAAAATAAAAGCTAATCCTACTGAAATCATAATGGTTAT
>CAZPIQ010000097.1:0-7173 GCA_964586665.1 uncultured Ignatzschineria sp.
TCTAACCTTACATGTCGATTTTTATATTATGTGACACTACTTGTGCCTGCTTGCCACTTCAAAGCGTTCCTAATTTTACCATCTCATCTTATAACTGTAATGATTAAATACGGATCGTTAATTCTACGTCTTTGATGTCGATATTCAAGTTTTAACGTTAATTATCAATCATCTCTATAAATTCGATAAAAGTAGATCCATTACATTCCATCTGATTTCATCTAATTTCATCTAACTTCATCTAACTTCATCTAATTTCATCTAATTAAAATATAAAATAAAGCCCCTATAAAAAAATCGAGGATCATGATTTTATGATCATATCCTCGATTTTTTCTTTAATTATGCATATCTATCACATGATAATTATTCTTGAATTAGCATCATCCATCTCTTACTAATACTCAATGATTGAACTCATCCTTCTTAAAAATCATGCCAAAGACCGATCGACACAACCTTCATCTTTTGAGGGTCTAACGCTGGGTTTGCAAATTTTGTTTTCTGATAACCATACTCAAGCCAGACCCAAGTTCTCGTTGAAAAGTTCTGCTGAAGTCCAACAGCCCAAGATTCAACCTTATCTTTTTGCCCTGCTTGCTTCACTTGACTCTCACCGTATCCAACGCGCACAGTCGTATCATAATTGCGACCAAATGAATATTGTGCCCCTAAATCCCACCCCTGAGATTTTAGCTTATCGCCATTACTGTAAGTATCCGTCTTCGAATCATAGTTCGTTGGCTTATAATTACCATTTGCATAAGTTGCAGATAACTCAATCGCTCTTGAAATATAACTTAAAGAAGCGCCAAAGACATTTGAGTTATTTTTATGCTTCCAAGCCTCGCTACCAGCACCATTATTCGCAACTTTCGCCTGTGTAAATCCTAAACCGGCAAAGATAGCACCATCATGACCAAGTTCATAACGATAATGTCCATTAATCGTCCAAAGATCCACAGATTTGCGATTATTGACCTGACCATACATATCGCCATCCATCATTAATCCGGCATTCACATGAAAGCCACCAATTATGGGCGAGCGATAGACGATCGCTTGTGTCAGCTCACTATAATCAGTATTGGCAATGTCGGCTGAAACACCACTGTAATCTGCTTCAGGGTCATTAAGATTAATTGCACCGCTATTGCCCGTTAATGCTGAAAGTCCTGTACCATTTAAGGCACTTGTCATCGCTCTTTGCGCAGCTACATCAATAACATCTTCGCCATTAAAGTTATCCGTAACCGCATAATCTGTAATCATTGCTTCAAAGGGATTATCTTGACGACCGGCTTTAAAGGTTCCCCAATCGCCGGTAATTCCCATATAGGCAATATGCGTTTTAAAGCCTTTACCATCGCTTGTGCCAGGTTGATTTGCTTCCATGCCATTAAACTTCCACTCAAGGTTATAAATCAATGAGTTGTTGTTCCCAAGATCCTCACTGCCACGAACCCCTATACGAGAGCCTGCATCTAAGAGATTAGAAAGTGATGAACCTGTAAAACGATATCCCGCTTCACCACTGCCTTTCTGATAAGTGCTCATATTGCTATAAGTATTGATATTTTGATACTCATAACGAATAGATCCATACAACGTTGTTTCAGCCTGTGCAGCACCTGCTGTTAAAAGCAGAAGCGTTGCTGCTAAGAGATTTTTCTTAAATTGATGATTCATACTCATTCCTATTTAGTTCCATTTACACCTATCACATTGAATTAAATTGATTTTTACCCTTCAATGAATAGAATTGCCTTTTATTAATTGCTATTGAACTCCATTTAGCGATACAGATTTAATATTCCCATCAATATGTTTCTCATGAACATTTTTTATTTAAACTCATCTACCAAACAACTCACAATGACTGAACTTCTTTTACCGTAATAGGCTGATCAACATCCCCCCATTCTGCCCGAATCCATGTGAGGAGATTCGCGATCTCTGAAGGCTCTAAATTCCCTTCAAATCCAGGCATTGCGTACATGCGCTGACCATTGGTATAAGTCATCGTCTCTAGACCATTCAACACAACACCAATTAAGGTTGCTGGATCTTTCATCGATACAATGGCATTACCTTTCAAAGCAGGAGCAACATTGGGCGTTCCACGCCCTTCGATCCCATGGCAACTTGCACATGCCGCCATATAAGCATCCTCCCCTTTTTCAAGATTCCCGCGCTTCATGCCTCCTAATACTTGATTAAAGATTAGTGGCGATTTCTGCGGTGTTAGAAGCTTCCCTGTTTCATCTGTTAAAAGATATGTCGCCATTGCTTTCACATCAAAATCCTTCATCTGACTTGTCGAAAAATGCGTAACCGTATGCATACCAGCAAAAGAGGTTCCTTCTGGCGATATCCCCGTTGCAAGATATTCTGTTAAGTCCGAAATGCTATATCCATCCTTAGAAAGCGCTTTTGCTGTAATATCAGGGATCGCCATTCCTGATTGGGATCCTCCTGAAAGCGCATCTTTAAAGTTCACACCCATCATAAAATTACGAGGTGTATGACATGCGCCACAATGGGCAAGTCCTTCAACTAAATAAGCACCGCGATTCCAAACATCAGAACGCGCCTCATTATCCGGCGTTTTACGGTCTGGGAAATTTAAGAGTGTCCAAAAATTCATAAAAGGACGAACAGGTAGTTCAAAGACGCCACTATTGCGTGCATTTGGTACCTGAAGCGCTGGAATACTCATCATATAGGCGTAAAGCGCATCAAGGTCTTCTGACGTTGTGATATGTGTAAAGACAAATGGCATCGCAGGATAAAGATTCCCCTTTTTACCAATGCCATCTTTAAGCGCACGATGAAAATCTTCCCTTGTGTAGTCGCCGATTCCAAATGTTTTATCTGGCGTAATATTCGTTGAGTAGATCGTGCCAAAGGGCGTTGCAATAGGCACACCACCTGCGCCCATTTCGCCATCTGAACGAGAGTGACAACCGAAGCAATCGCCAGCTAATGCAAGCTCTCGACCTTTAGGAATGAGTACAGCCATCTCAGCTTCTGTCATCGGTCTTTTGGCGGTTTCGCTCACAGAATCTTGCCTAAAAACACCGAGTAATACTAAAACAGAGAAGATGATAATGATTAGTAACAACCAAATCACCAATTTTTTCAACCGACCGCCTTTTTTAGGATGATCATAATAATGTTTCTTTTTCATTGTATAATCGCCTCTAATCAATCACTGAACCCGGCGTTGCAAGGGCAACATCGCGAATCGCTTCATAATATCGAACATATCCTGTGCATCGGCAGATATGGTCATTCAGTGCATCTTCAATCGCTTTCTCTAAATTCTCTCGCTTAACAGGAATTCGATTGATTTTATCGAGAAATACCGTGGCACCTGCTACAAACCCGGGTGCGCAATAACCACATTGAAAGGCGAAATTATCGATAAATGCCTGCTGAATCGGCGTTAAAATAATCTCGCCATCTTTTTCACTCGCTTGCCCTTCGATCGTTACGATATTTTTCCCGGCGAAATAATGCGCGCCAAAGATACAGGTACGACTCTCGCTCTTTGTACCATCAGGATGAATCTCCATCACGGTACAAGCATGACAAACGCCCTGACCGCAACCAAAATGTGTTCCGGTTAAATCAAGATATTCATGTAAAAAGTCGATCATAAGCATCGTCACAGGCACATCAATCGGACCTATCTTTTTGCCATTAATTGTGAGGGTCAAAGGTTTACGCTCAATCATCTGATACTTCTTCGCCACGCGCTCACTATCCATGGCACTGTTCATGCCACTATTGAGCGCGCTGCTAGTTGCTGTCGTTTCTGTCATTGTTTTCTGCCCTGATTCTATCTGAGTACTATGTTCTTTCTGATTCTGCGTTGTCATTTATACATTCTCCCTTGAAGTTTCTTTTGATCTCTCTACTGAGCTATTTGGGGAGATATTTTCTGATAAGGCTTTTTGAATCTTCGTTGCCGTAATCGGGAATTCATAGAATCGTTTGCCAGTTGCATGTGTTAATGCATTACTTGTTGCCGGTAAGATCGGAATCATACCGAGCTCAGCCATTCCTTTCGGCGGGGATGTTTCTGATAATGGTGGTAAGTAATCCGTTGTCTGCTTCCAAACAGCTACATCCTTCGCCCTTGGCAATACGTAGCGGTTAAAGTTCCAAGTTCCATTACCTGGCCCATCTTCATATAGTGGTAACTCTTCCATGAGCGCATGTCCAAGCCCCATTGCCGTCCCTCCTTGAATCTGCCCAGAGACAAGTTCTGGAACAATCATCGTGCCAGGATCCATCATCATGTGGTGGGACATAATCTCCACCTCGCCTGTAAAACTATCCACACTCAGTTCAACCAAACAAGATGCCGGCGTAACCGTCGTCGGATCAGCACCTGATCGATCTGTATCAGGGAAGTAAGCGATTTTACGTTTAATAAAGTCATAACCTCCGGTTGTCATTCTCGCTTTAAGATTTGCCGGAGCACCATCGCCATACTTCACAGCAAGAGCATCAAGCGGAAGGTTTTGCATTCCCACAGTCGGAATATCAAAATCAGCCCTTGCCCATTGCCAACTCGAATAAGCGTGTACTGCAACGCCGGTAATTAATCCCATCTCATGTGCTTTTTTCGCCAAGATCTCAAATGGAATCGGCGTCATGCCACCCCCACCGATGCCTCTCTCTGTCACTCTAATATCTGACAATGACATATTGAGACTATTAAATGCGCCGCCGCCAACCCCTTCACTCCAGATCGCTTTTGCAGCAGGCCATAAAGAATTTTCAAGAAGGAATTTCCCAGCTTGTCTCGTTCCAAAACCGATGTAATAAACCCCACTTGAGGAACTCATATCGGGTATTAATGCCGGCGTCCAGTAAGGATCTGATTTTGCTAGCTGATCTTGTTTTTTCTGATCAGCCCAACTCGTATGAAGCGGAAGCTCTTCAAATTCAGTAACCCCAAATTCGACATAATCAGGGGCTTTACCAAGCGCTTGCCAAATCATAACCTGCTGCGCAGTTGTGCCGCCTGTACCAATCTCTTGCACACAGTGTCTCATCGAGAGCTTTCCTGCTGCATCAAACTCCAAAGAAAGCAAGGTTGGCACGCCACTCGAGCCATAAACTTGCTGAACTTGAGAGAAGCCTACTCCATATAATCTTCCTGGGTTATTGGCTTCATAAGTTTTTTTCGCAGATTCACGATTGACCCACAGTGGATGCTTCTCTGCCATCTCTAGCATCTCAATATTACGAGGATCACCGGCAAAGATTCCCCCTTGCGTGTTGGTATATCCTTCTTGAACGGCATTGCGTTTACGAAGTTCAATCGGATCGATCTTTAATTCATTCGCAAGTTCATCTACCATAAGCTCAGTAATTGCCATCGACTGAAGCGAACCAAACCCACGCATCGATCCTGCTTCAACCGCCGGCGTTGCCATCGCAAGTGCCGTTAAATCTGATTTTGGGAAGTAATAGATCGATTGTGCGCCTCGAACAGCCACATGGGAGACTGCAACGGACAAGTTTTCGCGCCCACCCCCATTACAGCTATAAGTTCCTTTCAGAATCTCAAACTTACCTGTTTCACGATCTGCAGTCATTAAAACATCCATTTCGACAGCATGACGCTTCATCCCCATTTGAAACTGCTCATAGCGATTATTCGCCATACGCACAGGTAGACCATTGCTATAAAAACTTGCAGCCATCGCATAGATCGGGAATACCGAGTAATCTTTCGAGCCATATCCAACCGTTGAGCCTGTTAGCAAAATGATGTTTTTAACATTCTTAAATTGGCTATTTTTCACAAGATCTGTCGCCATTCCTACGACACCCGCCGGCGATTGTGTTGCCGTTAAAATCTGTAGCGTTTCTGTTTCAGGGTCATACCAAGCATTACAGTTATCCGGCTCCATCGCACAAGCATCGATTGATTGTGAGAAACCTTTGCGCTTTAATACGATCTTAGAAGAATTACTTTCAGCTGCAGTCACTTCTGCTGCAATCGCATCAGCATGCGTCATCCCGACTTTTTGCACTTCTGGCTTTTTATCAGCTTTATCTAAAGCACGAATAAAACCACCACCACGATCTTTATGAAGCAGACTTGGCGTGAGAGATGAAGTCGAATACATCTCTGGAGGCCACACCACTGTATTACCATCAAAAACACCTTTCACAGCTGAATCTTGATAAGGCGAAAATACGGAAGCTGATGTCGGCGTATCGCCACCGACTCGGACATAACGCGCAGCCCCATAATTCTTAGGCGGCTTTATACCCGTTACCTCCCCATATCGAATCACGCTATCATCAAATTGAAGCATTCTATGCGCCGCACTATAACGATCAAAGTCGTTATAGATTAAGATCGCCACAGGATGACCATAGATTGGGGGCGTTGTACCTTTCGGGACTAAAATATTTTGACCATAGAAACCCGAACCCATGCTCGTATCTTGCGGAATGTTAAAGCCATCTTTAATGAGATCCTCTTGCAATACAAGACGATCAGGCTGTAGTTCTGTACCTAAAATCGCAAGATCAA
The DNA here is from genome assembly GCA_964586665.1 of uncultured Ignatzschineria sp. Taxonomy (GTDB): domain Bacteria; phylum Pseudomonadota; class Gammaproteobacteria; order Cardiobacteriales; family Wohlfahrtiimonadaceae; genus Ignatzschineria. The sequence continues at coordinate 6,566 of CAZPIQ010000097.1, forward strand.
CCCCCTCAAAAGTGCGATCAGCCTGCGTGGTTTTCAGCATAAATGCATAAGCTTGCTGCGAAGGCCATCCAGGTAGATCTTTCGAGCGGTAATCCCTTGCAAAGTTTTTCTGCCCCGTTACTTTTCGAATACCATCCCAGCGTGTTTTTGCCTTACCATCTTTACCAATCCAACTTGTCGTTGTTGGCCCAGAGTTCATCTCAACGGCTTCTGCTAATGGCAATCTCGCCATCATTACAGTAATTCCGGCAACTACACCAAGCTTAATAAATCCTCGACGAGAGATATCTATAGTCATTATTTTCTGCCTTTTGATTGTCGTTTTTTTATTACAAATATTCTCTATTTGTTTTATTGAAAATTGAAGTAAAACAGCGATGATCCTCTTCTTTCACTGAACTATTTCAATACAATATTATCCCATTATATAAATTTACCCACACCATTGATATCTTTTTCTATACAAAAACTTACTGTTATTTTCATTTAGATAAGTATTAATTGTTAATGCGGTTCGTAACGTCAGATAAAATAAGGGGAGATCATCATTTCGTTCATTAACTTTATCTCTTAAACTCCTGAATCTTATTAAAGAAATAGATGACTCT
>CAZPIQ010000098.1:0-7084 GCA_964586665.1 uncultured Ignatzschineria sp.
CAAAGTATCGCGTAATTGATCAATTTGCAGTGAACCATAGCTTTTTTCTGTATCACAGCAGCGCCACTTCTCGCGACCATCGACTATCGCACCACAAATAACGGAAGCTGCTATCGATGGGTTATCGAATACATAATTGCGCGTAAATTGATACTCTTCGGGATCTATAATTCCTGTTTCTAATAGGTTTGGTCGTAAATCACGAAGGTACCATTTTTCCAATGATTGCGGAGAGACAACTCGACTAACTTTTGAGCCTTTAATGACCATAAATCGGCCTCTAAAATCGAGGCCTAATGCTAAAGCGCCATCGGTATAGATTTCATAAAATTTAGAAGATGCTGACGCCTTATCGACGAGAGAATCAATGGTAATACTCTGATCTATTGGTTGAATAATATTGCAACCTAATGCCGGTAAAACGCATAAAAGATTCTCTATAAACTCATCCACCCTTGCCTTATCAGCTTTATTCAATTGATGTAAGCGTGCCTCACGCTCTTCGTTGAATTCATTCATCACTTGGCAATGATCAAATTCCTGAGCAATTTCAATAAGGCGTTCCACTAAGTAGCTATAGTGTTTTTTCGCAAAATGATTTTCTTTCGCCGTAATGATATATACAAGATCCCAATCTTTCCCCGATTCATCAATCGGCTTATTATATTGATTTAAACATTTTGCAACATCAAATGAGTCACCAAAATAGATGTTGGGATAAAAAAAAGGCTCTCTTCGTTTACCTACTATGAAATAAGCGGAGGTTTTCCGGCAATTTTCAAGCGTTAAAAGTTCATGAAGTCTGTTTCTAGGCGCGGTCACAATGCTTCCTACCCAGCCTTCTATTTCAGCAATAACGATACCTGCAGAATCCCCATCGAGCAACTGCAATCGAATCTCCTTATTCCTTCCTATATCCATTGTTTTTTTCCATACAATTAAGTATTAAGATATTAGTCTAAATTCTATTGATTGCAAAGAATTTTGTGTTTATTTGTTTGTTTTTGAGGGAGTAATCCGGTTTTAGATGATGATTTTAAGTACTTTTTTATAAATTATTTCTAGAATATCATCGTTTTGTAACAATAATTTGGAACATAAAGTATATCAATATCATTTCCAATATTCCTTTCTATTAACAATAATACCTGTATTGCGCATATTACTAAGTGCAATACAGGTACTTTAAAGATAAAATTCACTGAATCACTGAATCACTGAATTTTAAATTTTCTGTTTCAATTGCTGGCGAATAGCCGCTACTTGTACTACTGCCGGCAACGTTACGCGATAAGCAGGTCCACTGATCATTGGAATCGTAAAGATTGATGTCACTGCAATGCCAATCGGACCAGCGAGTGCACCAATTAATCGTGAAGCACCGACCGCGCCCGCAAATCCTGCAAGAAGCGCGATATTTGTGCCTAGTACAGCATTGGCAAATGATGAGGCGATTAACATACTGACTTGATAGCTAAAGTATCCTTTTGAAATCCCTTCTAAAATTGTGGTAAGCGAAACTGAATCATTCTCATCAAGATCAATCTTGAGATCTTCTTTCACCTCCCGTTTCTCATCCGGCGTCATCGCTGCCCATGAGTTTTCAAAGATTCTTGCAATCAATGCTTTCTCAATAATATCGATCTCAACATTATCGCCAAGATCAATCTTCACATGCGCTTTCTTACAGACATCTGTTAAAACTTCTCGATAAAGTACACCTTCACCACGAATCATATTCGCAATCGTATCGCCCCCAAAAAGCTGAAGTTCAGCGGCTATTAATTGCCATACTTGTTGATAATCACCTTTTGCTGCCAAGAATTCTTCATTCTTAGAGAGTCTTTCCGTAAACCACTTCCCACCATCACGGTCATGGGTTAAATAATCCACTAAAATACCGAGCATCTCATTGTCGGCATCTTTTAAAATCTCTAAATCTTTATCTTCTCTGTACTTTGGCATTCGTGACTCCCTTAGTGAGTAATGACTAAATTCGTAACTAGATTCATATAATTGTTTATGTATCACGCTATTTTATCGCAAGCGTTGACAATTAAAAGACATAATTATTAAATAAATTTCACATAATTGATTTAACACCATGTTAACTTTTATAAATCATAAATAATCAGACAATAAAAAAGCTCACTACCATTCCCTTAGTGAGCTTAAAACCTCTACAGGTTTATAAAATAGGTTTATAAAGCAGGTTTATGAAATTTATAAAATAGATAATGGAATATAACTATAGTTTAATCATTAAAGCCCGCCAATCGAGAGATACTTCGTCTCTAAATAAGGCTCAATTCCTTCAATGCCTCCTTCACGACCAAGACCACTCTCTTTAAATCCGCCAAATGGTACTTGTGCTGCACTTGGTAAACCATCATTCCAACCGACAATTCCGAAATCTAAGTGATCTTGAATATAGATCCCTTGCTTATAATCATTTGTGAAATAGTATGCTGCTAAACCAAATGGCGTACCATTGGCGATTGCAAGTGCATCATCAATATCATCAAAGCCGATAATCGGTGCTACAGGGCCGAAGGTCTCTTCGCTCATAATAAGCATGTCAAGATTCATATTGCCAAGGACGGTTGGTTCGATAAAGAATGTTTTCTTATCAAGATCCGCTTTAGCATTACCGCCGGCAAGGACTGTTGCGCCTTTCGCTTTTGCATCTTCGATCTGCTCGATGACTTTATCAAAGCCTTTCTGATTAATAAGCGGACCGATATCCGTATCTGCATCTAAACCATTGCCTAATTTAAGGGCTTTCGCAGCGGCTGCAAATTTCTCGCTAAATTCAGCAATTACATCATTATGAACGATGAAACGGTTCGCACAAACACATGTTTGACCGGCATTACGGAATTTTGATGCAATCGCTTGTGGGATCACTGCATCAATATCTGCGTCTGCGCAGATGATAAAGGGTGCATGTCCGCCTAACTCCATCGATACATGCTTCACAGTATCTGCGCTCTCTTTAATAAGGCGCTTGCCCACTGGTGTTGAGCCTGTAAAAGTAATTTTACGAACATGTGGACTTTCTGTAAAGACCGGACCAATTTGAGAGCCTTGACCAATGACGCATTGAACCACATCTGTTGGGAAGCCCGCTTCATGTGCCAATTCCACTAAACGAATCATCGTGAGTGGTGTATCTTCTGCTGGCTTAACAATAAACGTACAACCTGCTGCTAGTGCAGGCCCTGCTTTGCGCGTCATCATCGCTGCTGGGAAGTTCCATGGTGTGATTGCGGCAACTAAACCTAAACCCTCGCGCGTGACCACAATACGTTTATTCGTTGTGGATGCCGGCACTGTACGACCATAAATACGCTTCGCTTCTTCTGCATACCAAGTAAGATAGCTTACCGCATAATCCACTTCACCTAAGGATTCTTTGAGAGGCTTACCATTCTCTTCTGTCATCACTTTTGCAATATCAGCTTTATTGGCAATAATAAGCTCTGCCCATTTTGTAATTAATGCTGAACGCTCATAAGCAGAGGTTTTTTTCCAAGTTTTAAAGGCTTTTTCCCCTGCTTCTAATTTTGCTTTTACCGCATCTGTTCCATCAACTTGTAAAGTTGCGAGTAAATCACCTGTTGCCGGGTTGTGTACTTGTAATTGATCCATTTTATGAACTCCTTTAAGAAAGGGAAACCTTCTCAGATTTCCCTTTCATATATCTTTTATCGTTTTAGTCCAAAGTTTCTGATGTTTCTAATTTCTGATGTTTCTAATGCTTCTAGATTACAAAACAGAATCACTTTGGCAGCTACTCATGTTTACTTCGCTGATGCAAATGCATCAGTTAAGATTGCTAAACCTTTAGCTAATTCTTCATCTGTAATCGTTAACGGTGATAAGAAACGAATCACGTTGCTATTAAGACCTGCATAAAGAAGGAAAAGACCATTGTCATTTGCGTATTTAACAATTTTACTAGTGCGCGCAGAATCAGGACGGCCTGTTTCAGGGTCTGTTAATTCAGCTGCAACCATCGCACCAAGGCGACGAACATCTCCAATAAATGCATGTTCTTTTTGCGCATCTGTTAAGTATGCTTCAAGTTTTGCACCTAAAATTTCTGCTTTCTCGTTTAATGATTCTTCTTCAACGATATCCATTACCGCAAGCGCTGCTGCACATGCTAATGGGTTACCTGAGAATGTACCACCAAGTTCACCTGCGCCTGGTGTATTCACAACTTCCGCACGACCAACAACCGCACTAAGCGGCATACCTGCTGCGAGTGATTTAGAAGTGGTCATAAGATCAGGAACTATTCCATAATGCTCCATCGCAAAAAGTTTACCTGTACGTGAGAAACCTGACTGGATCTCATCAGCAATAAAGAGAATGCCATGCTCTTGACAGAAGTTATAAACGTATTCTACGAAACGTTGTGGTGGAACGATGAAGCCGCCCTCACCTTGTACTGGTTCCATGATCACACATGCAACTGTTTCAGGTGATACTGTGCCTTTGAAGAATTCATTGAAACGTGCAATCACATCATCAATATACTCATCAATGCTCATATGGCTTGGGCGCTCATAAACAAATGGGAATGGCGCTTGATAAAGATCTGAAGCAAAAGGACCAAAACCTTCTTTATAAGGTTTTACTTTACTTGTTAAGCCCATTGTGAGGTTTGTACGACCGTGGAATGCACGGTTGAATGATACAACACCTGATCTTTTTGTATATTTACGCGCAATTTTAACGGCGTTTTCAACTGCTTCCGCACCTGAGTTAAGAAGAATCGCTTTCTTCGCATGATCCCCCGCTGTCATTTCACAAAGTCTTTTACAAACTTCGATATATCCTTTGTACATCACAACGTTAAAGCCAGGATGCGTGAAGTTTTGAAGCTCATTTTGAATCGCAGCGATTACTTTAGGATGGCTATGACCCACGTTCATAACGCCAATAGCACCGGCAAAGTCGATGAACTCTTGACCATTTTCTGTTTGAACGGTTGCATTTTTTGCAGATACTGCAATGTTAAGGTTACCGTTGCCAACACCTTGTGCAACGTATTGATTACGTAATTCTTGTAAAGTTGCCATTTTAAACTCCTTTGCGTGATGAAATTTCATCATGACGTCTATCTTGACGGTTTTTTTAATAGTAGGGAAAATACATAAACTTCATTGTTAAATCAAACACCGTATAGAGCTGACCAAAAGATCGAGGAGGAAAAACTAAAGGCAGATATTTTAGCCAACTCTATAGGGTATTAGATCTATGATTGATTTCTGATTTCAGATTCATATTAAGAATTATTCAGAGAGAAACTGAGCAATCTACACCTCACAAACATCTCTAATACAACATTGACCTATAAAGATCAGTGGTCAATGCAGTACTAATCGATAGCGAAATATCAGCGAGACGTAGATTGCTCATCCTCATTACTGATGTAGATCATCTTAGGCGCTTCCTCATTTTCTGACAATTAGCTAAAAATAATGAAATATATGTTAAAGTCATACGATCGTATGAATATTATAGGCACATCATTGATAAGGGGTTGATATGTCATTACAACTGACCGTGAAAGAACTACTTAACCATAGCGAATTAAAAATTACGCTCAAAGCTGGTCGAAATGGGCTTGATCGGCAGATTCTCTGGGCGCATACTTCTGAACTAACGAACCCCACTCAGTGGGTTTTGCCCCAATATCTGATAATGACAACAGGGCTTGGAATCCCGCCTGAAGCAAAAAAGCAGGAGCAATATCTACAAGAATTAGTGGATGCTGGTATTGCCGGACTTGTGATTTCTGATCACATGAATGCGCCTGATAATTTGACCTCACTCTTTGAAATGGCTGATAAAATCAGCTTTCCTGTGATGATGAGCGATTACGACACGCCCTTTGCACTCATTGCAAAAGTCGTTAGTGAAGCGAATAAGGATAAAAAAGAGGCGATCAATCATCAGCTCGTCAAAGTTTTATACGAACATACAAGAACACTGATTAAAGAGCATAATATTAATGATCTGGTTCATCGTGTTCGCACGCTGTTAAATATCGAGCTATATCTCCTTGATGTAACGCGCCCAAGCGTACCACCCTTTCCAGACTCTCCTTATCCTGAACATTACCAATCTCTTCTAGCAGATATTGATTTCTCAACCATTAAAACCCATAAAATTGAGCATCATGATGCGATGATTCATATCGTGCCTTTAAAAGCAGAAGATTATGCGCTAGTCATTGTCAATGAAACAATCAACCGAGATCTTCTGCAAAATATCACCCTGCTCTTTAGTTTCTATATTGAAGGGCGTATTGAGAACTTTAATCAGCTACTACAACAGAGTGGCGAGTTTTTTGATGATATTTTGCAAAATCGCGTCAATGAATCCTATATCAAAAAGCGTCTGCCGAATTTTAAATTCGACCCGAAAAAATCACGGGTACTGATCTATACGCGAAACCCTGATATTGATTATCAGAAACTCTTCTTTGATCATGCGATCTATGGAATGACACTCTTTAATCATGAGCAAATTATGATGATCACAAATAGTATTAACTGCGAACTCATCAGCCAATATACGCCGGCAATGGGGATTAGTAATCCACTTGAGAACTTATCGCGCTTAGATAATGCGCTACAAGAAGCAAAACTTGCTTTTAAAAAGAGCTCTAAAAACTCCCCCATCCAATATTATGCTGAAGATAACTATGCCAAATATGGCGTACCAAAGAGCTTGGAAGATGCTCAAAAACTCTTTGCATTTAATCTCGGTTCACTCCATGAGCAAGATGAAACTAAAAATACCCGTTATCTCCATACGCTAAAAGTATTTCTCGAAAATGATCGTGCTTGGGAGCGAAGCGCAAAACAGCTTCATATCCATAAACAGACCCTTGTTTATAGAATGCAAAAAATTCAAGAAATCACAGGGCGTAAAACGGATTCTATCGAGGATATTGTCGAGCTGTGGATTGCCTTAAAAGCGGGGGAAATTTTGGGGCTGATTGAAGAGCGATCTGCTTAAAAATTGAAATAGCTATTCTTTAAGTAGCTATTCCTTAAGTAGTTAT
>CAZPIQ010000099.1:0-6975 GCA_964586665.1 uncultured Ignatzschineria sp.
AGCGTTTTAAATGTCGGTACTTGAACTACAAAAAGCACAATAAACATTTCATCTGACATCTAATGCACTTATTCCTATTCCTTCTGTTATTTCATGCATTCGCTTCTCTAATTTCCACATGACACACTTAGTAGGCTCTGCATGCGTGAATATTGTTAGCTCAATATTCATTTTAATACCTAAAAGTGGAAGCCTTTAAAGCCTCCAAATGTCGGCATTTGAACTACGAAAAGCACAATAAACATTCCATCCGACATCTAATACACTCATTTAATACGTTAATTTTGCACAAATCCGTCTAGTAAAACTTTCGGATTACAATGAATGCCCCATTTGATCTCTTTTGATATTGAGGTATTCAGCATTCTCATTTGTTTCAAATCTTGGGGTTCCTTTCCCTAACACTTCAATTCCGGCCGTTTCTATTGCGGCGACCTTCTCTGGATTATTCGTTAAAAGATTCACCCTTTGAACGCCAAAATATTTCAAAATGCCGGCTGCTTCATCGTAAGTGCGTTCATCAGCACCATGGCCGAGCATTTTATTTGCGGCAATAGTGTCATAACCTTCATCTTGTAACTTATATGCTTTAAGCTTCTCAACAATGCCAATCCCACGACCTTCTTGGCGAAGATAGAGTAAAATCCCATTGCCGGCATTTGCTGTCTCTTTCATTCCAAACTCTAGTTGCGCATGACAATCACATTTCACTGAAGAGAACACATCCCCAGTTAAACACTCAGAATGAATCCGCACTGTTGCGGGTTTAGATGCATCGTGATCTTTGCCTAAAAGTGCAATATGCGGTTCTCCCCCATTTTTATTGGGGAATGTATAGATATGAAACTCCCCAAATTGCGTTGGAAGCATCGCATCACTAAGCGGCATCAATTTAGATTGATCTTCTAACATCAAACGATAATTAACGATATCCTGAATCGAGATAATCGGCAGGCCATGCTCTTTTGCATAAGGGATCAAATCCCCTTCGCGCGCCATCTCACCATCTTCTTTAAGAATTTCGCAAATCACCGCAGCAGGTTTAAATCCGGCAAGTGTCACAATATCAACAGCCGCTTCAGTATGGCCACGGCGCTCTAAAACGCCACCAGCTTTAGCAATCAATGGGAAAATATGTCCTGGGCGATTAAAGTCCTTCCCTGTTTTTGTTTCATCCGCCATCGCATTTAAGGTTTCTGTTCGTTCAAAAGCAGAAATGCCGGTATGCGTCGTGCCTAAATCAATGGAAACTGTAAAGGCAGTCTTGTAAGGGTCTTTATTATCAACAACCATTGGTGATAATTCTAAGCGATCGGCATAGGCTTTGGAAATGGGCGCACAGATAAGTCCACCCGCATGACGAATCATGAAGTTCGTATCACGCCCTGTAATGGTTTGTGCCGGCATTATCAAATCGCCTTCATTTTCTCTTGAGGCATCATCTGTCACGATAATCATGCCCCCATTTTGCATAAATGCGATTGCTTGACGTACTTTCTCGATTGAACCTACTTCTTGAAATATTGTTGTCATCTCGATTCCCTAAATAGTGCTAGTAAGCCTAGTAAATAATTTGTTTGAGTTTTATTGAGTATTTTTTCAGTATTTATTTTAAATTTCGCCTGCGAACAGCATCATCCGATATTAATTCACTTTTCAGACCTTTTCAGTAAGCTAATAACCCCAATTTGATAACTGCTGATAGTTGAGTGATGAAGTTTCTTTCTGCTGCGCCTTGATATATTTACCGACCATATCGAATTCAATATTAATGCGGCCACCGACTTGTAATTTTTGAAGATTCGTATTTTCAAAAGTATGCGGAATAATGCCCACTTTAAAGGTGCGATCAGTGACGCTGATAATCGTGAGACTAATCCCATCAATAGCGATTGATCCTTTCGGAATAATCAAGCCTTCATGGGGTACTTTAAGTTCGAAGGTGAGTTCACGAATATCGCCAAGATCATCCACCTTCAATAACTTCGCTTCGCCATCAATATGACCACTTACCATATGGCCACCTAAACGATCCCCAACGCGAAGCGCTCTTTCAAGATTGACTAACGTGCCTTTTGAATATTGATCAAAACCTGTTCGTTTAAGCGTTTCCGGCATCACATCTGCCTTAAAATAATCACTCCCAAATTCAGTGACTGTCAGGCAAACCCCATTCACGGCAATACTATCGCCGAGCTTCACATCTTCTAAAACGACTTTCGCTTTAAAAGAGAGTCTTGAGATATTGTGGTGATGCGTAATAGCCGTAATCTCACCACGTTCTTCGATAATTCCTGTAAACATTTAATGATTCCTTGTTGCAATAGTCAGTGTTGATTCACCAAGTTGCTCGACACTATCGATCATTACAAGCGGTGCATCATTTAATGATTCAATCGGGCTCGATTTCCAAAGCTCAAGCGCTTTACCATTACCAATGAGCTTCGGTCCATAAAAGAGGAGATAAGCATCCACTAAATCAGCCCCTATAAAGGCATCATAAATGCCGGCACCGCCTTCGATAAAGAGCGTCATCAACCCATTTTGATAGCAATAATCTAATACGGCTTTCGGGGCTGTTGAGGTTAATGGTGCAAGCGTCACACCTTTCTCTATTAAGCGTTGGTTGATCAGATCAGAAGGCGGATTGTTTTCATCAAAAGCAATCATTGATGCAACCTCACTCGTATCGAAAAAATGATAATTGTCAATCATCTCAATCGTGATGCCGGCAAAGTTATTCAGAAGCAATAGACGTTTTGGTGGACTTGTGTCATAACCATAACGCACCGTGAGTGATGGGTTATCTGCTATTAACGTTCCTTTACCAATTAAGATCACATCGCTAATACCGCGGTAAAAATGCGCTTTTTTGCGTGCTTCACTGCCAGTAATCCACTGTGAATCACCGGTTTGTGTAGCAATTTTCCCATCAAGGCTTAAAGCTGCTTTTAAAATCACAAACGGTCGTTTTTCTAACTGATTCAATCTAAATGAACGAATCAATGCATTGCCTTTATCGACCAATAGATTCGTTTCAACTTCAATGCCGGCATTTCGTAAAATCTCATGCCCTTTGCCGGATACAAGCGGATTTGGATCTTCCACAGCCGTCACAACGCGAGTAATCCCACTTTTTAGAATAAGGTCTGTACAGGCCGGCGTTTTGCCATGCATACAGCAAGGTTCAAGCGTCACATAAAGGCTTGCACCTTTCACATCATGCCCTTGGTTGATTGCATCATTAATGGCATTGACTTCAGCATGTGCAGTGCCCGAGGCCTGATGGTATCCCTCACCAATCACCTCACCAGCCTTGACAACGACAGCACCCACATAAGGATTCGGCGAAACTCGGCCATAACCCAATCTAGCGAGTTCAATTGCCCGCACAAGGTAAGATCGATCAATAGCTTGCTCAGCCGTTAATAATTCTGTTTCTAATCTATCAAGCATTAAAAAAAGCCCCTCGCAATAGCTTGGGGCTTTCTGGTATCTGTTGATGATTGTTTTGAATAGGTATTAGCGCTATGTGCTATATATCAAGTAACACTGAATCTTAAACTATTCTATCTGTATCTGTATGGCTTGTTTCAGGTTCTCTGAAATCTCAAAAACAATATACAAATAAACAGAGTATGTAAAACTCAATAATCCCTTCGAAAAGGCTCATAACCATAGATTATAATCCACGACCAGCATTTATAATGATATTTATAAAAACATTTATAAAAATATTTATAAAGATGCCATGATCCATCTATGATTATCTGATATCTAACTTCAAAACTTACCATCTATCTTTTACCATCCAGACTATACTGTCGGTTTTGGAATTTCACCAAGATCAGCTTGCGCTCGCGGACTATCACCGCCGGTCGGGAATACAGATTGCTCAAAAGCATTCTGATCACCCTGCCCCAAAGATAAACTTAAAATTATGTGATTTATCGTCAATGACAATAAACCTTCCTTCACTATACCCTTTCTAACATCAAAAAAAAAGCCCTTATCATTGACAAGGACTTTTCTAGCAGTAACTCTTTGAATTTAAACACAATCAATCATGGGACTGTTCCTTATCTAAGAGGTAACATCCCGATAATTGCATCAAATTAACGGTGACGACGAATCGCAAAGCCGAAGAAAACACTATAAATACCAAAGAATAGTGCAAATACGCCTAAAAGCGTTGTAATAAATACAATACCGCTAATTGGCGAGTATGGAATACCAAGGCCCACCACTAATCCGATAATCCCGACTAAAAGTGTTAACCACCATGAGGTAACGCCTTTCTTTTTCAGTGCAAATGAGAGTGAAATTGCAGAGATACCATAGAAGATCAACCAGAACATAAAGAGGAAGATCATAAACTCTTCAGGAAGCCCTTGGTCTGAATGTTTAATTAAGTATCCACCAATAAAGACTTGCAGCACACCCATAATCAGGTTAAAGCCCCAACCATTGGCTTGGCGGTTTGTGAGTGAGTAAAAAATCTCAAAGAAACCTGTGACAAAGAAGAACGCCACCATAAACTGCGATAATACGATAAAACTTTCTGCTGGCTTAATAAATAAGTAGCCACTAAAGATGATATAAACAGCACCAATAAGGACCCACAGCCACCAATTTTTGATTGTTCTATCCATCCGATTACTCCTTTTTGATTAAAAAATAACTACTCTGTAAAAGAAACCTGATATTTGTCAATAAAATACCAATATTTTAAGCCACAAAATTATACCAATTTCTACGCGATATATATATGAATATAATAGAAAATACATGTATTGACGAAGAAACCACTATCTTTATCAAAAAAACTCCCACTTTTGTTATGTCATAATTTATATACAACTTGTTTGCATTAATTTGATCTATCTACTATAAAGATCGGTGCAATCTACAATAAGAATATCTATACGTTTAACATTTAAAGGAGAATATCGTGGCGAATTCTGCCCCAAATCCCGATGCCCTAGCAGAGGAACTCTCAAGGTTCAATCCTGCTAAAGTCATCAAATCAGTCGTTGGTATTGCGATTATTTTGGCAATTTGCTCTGTCATCTATCAGTTTTTACCATTTACAGAGCAAGCGAATAAAGGCTTAGTGATTCTTTTCTTCATTGGTGCGCTTTGGTTAACTGAAATCGTTCATACGACGATTACGGCGCTTTTAGTTCCACTTGCAGCTGTTTTATTGGGTGTTCCTGAATCAATTACCCTTAAAAGCTCACTCACAAACTTCGCAGATCCTATCATCTTCCTCTTCTTTGGTGGCTTTGCACTTGCAACTGCCCTTCATATGCAGAAGATTGACCGTAAAATTGCGCTCTTTATGATCCGTCTTTCAAAAGGTCATTTAGGAATCACCGTGTTTTCACTCTTCTTTGTGACAGCCGGCCTCTCTATGTGGATCAGTAATACAGCAACAGCTGCGATGATGTTGCCACTTGCGCTTGGAATCATGAGTAATCTTGATTTCTCTAAAGAACGTGGCACATTTATCTTTATTCTTCTCGGTATTGCCTATTCAGCAAGTATTGGTGGCTTAGGAACATTAGTAGGATCCCCACCGAATGCAATCGCAGCAAAAGCCTTGGGTTATAGCTTCGATGACTGGTTTGCGGTTGGTATTCCGATGATGATTGTCTTAATGCCGGTGATGTTCTTAGTGCTCTATATTCTCTTTAGACCAAAACTCAATATGCGTATCGAAGTCACTGATGAAGTTATTCCTTGGACGCTTCCGCGTATTTTAGCGACAATTGTTTTCGTTATAACAGCTCTCGCTTGGATTGGCGGTTCATTCCTTCAGAAAAACTTTGGGATCTCCTCACCTGATACTTACGTTGCAATTGCCTGTGCTGTTTCTGTTGTTATCTTAGGTCTTGCTTCATGGCAGGATGTTTCAGAAAATACAGATTGGGGCGTTCTTTTCCTCTTTGGTGGTGGTTTAACATTAAGCGCAGTATTAGGTGCATCAGGCGCTTCTGCTATTTTAGGTAATACGGTTGCTGATATCTTCGGTCAATCCCATCCATTAGTGGTTATTTTAGTAGTTGTTGTCTTCATCATCATCCTTACAGAATTTACAAGTAACACCGCATCTGCGGCTCTTTTGGTGCCAGTATTTGCCGCTGTTGCATCTGAAATGGGAATGCCTGAAGAAGTCCTCGTGTTAATGATCGGTTTAGGGGCTTCATGTGCCTTCATGTTACCAATTGCAACACCACCAAATGCGATCGTCTTTGGTACAGGTCACTTGAAACAACGCGATATGATGTTAGCAGGGGGCGTTTTAAATACCTGCTGTATCGGTATCTTAACAATCTATGCTTATTTCTTCTTACTCTAATCGATAAGAAAGATAATATTCATCAGGAAAAGGGCGTGTTATTTAACACGCCCTTTTCTACATCTATTTTCTCATCTATTTTTGGGCCGATACTATGGCCAATACTTTACCGAAATTTTCTAATAGAAATCATCTAATAGAAATTATCCATTGTTACTTACGAATTTGAATCGCATATTGAATAACGTGGCAAACCCCTTTATGTAACAGGCCTTCTTCTCGATAAACTTCACCGAGATAAAAGTGCTTCATAAAATCATCCGCAAATACTTCTAAAAATAGTTGTGGCGAGTAGAGATAATCTAAATTTCGCGGGCCACCAGATTCATAAGGAAGCTGCTCCATTGAGTAAACCTCTCCAAAGATCCAGCCACCATCCTTCACGGTTTTTCTTAATCCCTTAAATATTTGTTTTTGCATCGCTTGATCAAAATGGCCATATACGCAGATCGCGGCATCATATTGATTCTCTTTCCAATCTACTTTTGTCAAATCGACTTCAAATGTTTCAATCGGTAAAAGACCTTTGCGTGCTTCAACTTTTTCTATCGCAACTTCTGAGAAATCCCATAAATCAATTTTCAATTCTCGGCTATTTTCTTGTGCTTCCTTTG
>CAZPIQ010000100.1:0-6624 GCA_964586665.1 uncultured Ignatzschineria sp.
ACACTCCAAATCCCCACGAGTGGTTTTGCTTGCCAGAATGATGCGCCATAAACACTGCCATCATAGAAAATACGTGCAAGTGTTCCATCTAAGTAGAGTGCATTATCACACTTTAATTCTTCTTTAAAATAACGTGCAAATTCATGGAAATTCACCTTATCTTCAGTCACTACAAATACGACATCACGACCTTCTCTCAGTGTGCATACGCCACTTCTAATACGATAACTATCTGAATTTGGAATAAAGTAAGGGTTATATTGCCCTTCAATCAAAAGCATAGGCCCTGACTGAACAGCATCACGAATCCCGGCATAATCTCCTTTAAAACGCGCATCGAAACGATCAGTATCGAGTATCATTGCACGGTTATCATCAGTAATAAAGAAGACACCATTAGGCAATAAAGCAAAATTCCCTTGCCCTTCATTCGACTTAATACGATTCAACGGCGCTTGCACTTTACCGGATTCAATATAAAGCCCCAAAGGCGTATATTCTTTGGTGTAAATTCCTGAATTGATAGCAAATAAGAGTTCTTTTTGTTGATCACGATGAGATTTACGAAGCTGACTAAATGACCCAAAGTTTTTATTTGTCTGTGGGTTAACCATCTCTTGTACTAGCTGAACCTTCTCTAGGTCAAGCGTCACTGCGATATATCGATGATTTTCAAATTGATCAACGTTAATCTGTAATTCAGAAGGCGCTTTGATACTTTCATTCGTATAATCAGAAGCAGTAGCGATAGAAGATATGACTAGCAATAACAATGTTGAAGGTAACAACCGATTGACTAAACTGAAGCGCCGTAATATTCCTGTGTATTTATTGAAGTTGATCACTTTCTTCAAGCTTCTCCTAGTTGAGCATGCTCGAGATACATTATTCGTTGTCACTCTTCTCAATAAAACTCGCATTGGAAATGCTCTTATAAAACCTTCTAAACCTATTTTAAAAGAGTGCCAATCATTGCAATTGCCACTCTTTAAATAGAGTATTTAATGACCGTAAAATTAAACTTGAAGCGCCTGAAGGAGCTCTTTTAATAATTTCGGATGCGTCACAACCACATTGCCACTCTTCTCAACATCTTCACCACCACGATAATCCGTTACTAGGTAGCCTGCTTCTTTCGCAACCAGTTGTACCGCTTTTAAAGTACATACATCAAAAGTTGATGCGTAATATGCAGAATATTGACCTTTCACAATCGATGCTGCATCTTTTGCAAAGTCACCTAAAACGAGTTGTGATTTTGATCTAAAGAGCATCTTACTGAAACGTGCAATGTCATCTTCTTTATTCGTCACAGCCGTCAACATGAAGGCATTTTCAACCTTGCCATCACTTTTACCTAAACGAATACGTTGTTCTTGATCTTCAGAGAGAACGCCTAAACCTTTAGCGGCTTCTGCTACAACTTTGTCCGCAATAGGATCATAGATAATCGCCGTTTGTAATTCACCATCCATCTCAAGTGCAACCGTCACTGAGCAATGTCTACTTGCAACACGGAAATTGTCCGCACCACTTAAACCAATATACCATGAGAATCTTGAGCTATTTGCTAAGCCAGCATGGTAGTTTGCGTAATACGCATGGTCAGGGTAGAACTGTAACAATGCTTCGATAATATCGCCTTCGATCTTTTGATAAAACTGAAGGAAAAGATTATCATCCGCGCGCTGTTCTGGGCTTAAACGATCTAAACGATAGAAGATTGAACGAACACCACGGCCGGCATCAATCGTAGCTTGTCTTGCAACTTGGGAAAATGAACTCATGAATCTCTCTTAATTTTTAAAGAATTAAAGGTCTTCTAATAATAGACCTCAAAAAATTGTGTAGTCATTACAACTACTATTCCAATGGTGGATATTGTACCGCATCAGTGCTTAAAACCGTATTCAAAAATGCAATTACGCTTAATATTTACGATTTTAATCCCTCGCTAACGCCCTCTGAATGCTGAATAATTCTAGCGAATAAAGCGCATCACAAAAACAACTACAGAGCTTCCTCAGAGGCGACTAAAGTCTCAAGTTCTGCCTCTTTATCATCTTCCGTTTCAACACGCTTTTGCGGGTTTTTCATCGGAATTGCAATCACAAACCAAATCGCTAAAAGCCCCGCACCGACTAACAATACTGGCATCAATGAATAATAACCATAGATCACGCTCGCTACAATCCCGCCGATAGAAGCACCTAAGAATTGACTTGATGAGAAGAATCCCATCACCATTCCACGATTATGCGTTGGCGCTAGGCGACTCATTAACGAAGGTTGCATCGCTTCCATCATATTAAAGCCCCAGAAGAAGATCGTCATAAACAGTAATAAAAGCGCGTAGCCTTTCACAAAAATAAGGGCAAGCATTGCCACAATCAGCGAGCCGATTGCCAATAAGAAGAAAATTCTAAATTGCCTAAAGCGTTCAGCAACTCCTACTGCCGGGAATATTAGGAAAATTGCGATAAAGAATCCTGGCAGATAAATTTTCCAAGAGTCCTGAGGTAAAAAGCCCTCTTGCTCTAAGATCCAAGGGAAGATTGTAAAACCTAAAGTGAGCGTTAAATGAAGCATAAATGCCCCGAGATAGAGGCGATTAATATCCCCATTAGACCAAGCGGCTTTCACATTTTTAAGGATCGGCTGGCGTGCTTTTTTACGATTCTCTGTATGTTGCTCACTTTTCGGCAGGTGCTGTAATGTCACGTAGATCGCAATCAAGCCTAAAATCGCACAGAGTAGGAAAATCCCCATTCCACCCCAATAACCATAAATAATCGGCGAGATAAAGATCGCAAGCCCAAAGGTTAAGCCAATACTAATGCCGATAAATGCCATGGTTTTACCACGAATCTCTTCACGAACGACATCACTTGTAAATGCTAATACAACCGCAGAGACAGCGCCGGCACCTTGCACTACGCGCCCCCAGATTGCTAAGTAGATCGAATCTGTAAATGCAATCATCAGGCTACCAATCACAAAGAGCGCCATACCGATTGTGATAGTGATTTTACGTCCAAAATGATCCGATAGCGCGCCAAAGAGAGGCTGAAGGATAATCTGCGTTAAAGCATAACTACTAATAAAAAGCCCGGCAAGCAGTGGCGTCGTACCGCCTAACTGCTGTGTGTAGAGCGAATAGATCGGTAAAATGATAAAAATACCAAGCATTCGAATCGAAAAGAGCCCTGATAATTTCGCCGTTAATCCCCAATCGCCTTTCGCAAATTTATGTGGGTCCGGCATAGTGCTCTCTTCATGCTTCATTTGTGAATCAACTGCTTCATGGGAATGTTGCTTAACGCTGTCATGCATGATGATTTACTCCTCATCTTTTAACGCTAGTAATTCTTGATAGAGCTCATTTTTAGCTCGACCTGTCACTTTATGGAGAATGCCGGAAATCTGTTTGAGAGGCAACTTCTCCGCCATTAGAGTATTAAGAAGAAGCGATACATCAAACCCGCCCTCTTCATTATCGATTTTTGCTTTACCCGTTGTCACAACGACAAATTCGCCTCGCACTTCACTCTCTGTATTTTGATAATACTCAAAAAGGGATTTAGCAGTGCCATAGCGATAATCCTCAAAACGCTTCGTCATCTCTCGGCCGACAAAGATTTTACGATCCTCGCCAAAGATCTCTGAAAGATCTTCAAGCATCGCCACAATACGGTGGCTTGATTCATAGAAAACCTGCGTATGAGTAATGCCGGCAAATTCTGTAAGCTCTGTTCTTCTCTGCCCTTTTTTAGAAGGAAGGAAGCCGATAAAGGTAAATCGGTCCGTTGGAATGCCGGCAACAGAGAGCGCAGTGATAATTGCACTCACGCCGGGAATGGGAACGACTAAAAATCCCCCTTCTCTTAAATGTTGTACTACAGTAAATCCTGGATCTGAAATCAGTGGCGTACCGGCATCTGAAATGATGGCGACCGATTCTCCCGCTTCTAAGAAGCGCTTAATCTTCTCAACGCGACTCATTTCATTATGTTCATGTAACGAGATAAGTGGACAAGAGATTCCAAAATGCACGAGTAGCTTTGCAGAAACACGAGTATCCTCGGCAAAAATAGCACTTACACTCTTTAAGGTTTCAACCGCTCGAGGCGTCATATCTTGAAGATTTCCGATCGGGGTTGCGACTACATAACAAGTTGACATTAATTGACTCTTTATCTATCTCGAAAGATGTCAGTATATCAAGAGTTACACGAAATGACGAACAGCAAAAAGATCGGAAATTATGGCGAAATGGTGGCGCAAAACTACCTTATAAACCGAGGATGCCACATTATTGCGACTAATTACCATTCTCGTTTTGGGGAGATTGATATCATTGCGACTCAAAAAGAAGCAATTTCAGGGGAAAAGATCCTACTTTTTATTGAAGTAAAGTATCGTAAAAATGAATTCTTCTCATCGGCATCATCATCCATTACCCCCAAAAAACAAAATAGAATGCTTTTGACAATTGAATCCTATCTCCAAGCATTTCCAATCGATCTCCCCCTTCGCATTGATCTTATTACCGTGATTGGAAAAGAGCCTCATAAAATTGAATGGCTAATGAATATTTTTGGATATTAAACACGAGTTTCAGTGCATTTGATGTCGGATTTCATGCTTAACGTATCTCTTAAGGTTCTCTCGCCGACATTTTAAATCCAACATTTCCATCGATATACCGATAGAAATTTCAAAGAAACTGAGTCGATGAATATCTATCTTCATATTTATGATACTTCTTAAGCTCGCTTACTAACATCATAAAGATCAAATTTTTCAAAGCGCTTCATAACATGATGGAACTGAGAAACTCTCCGGTATGCTAGCGCGGGATTTAAGATAGCACGCAAACATTCGAGCTCGCTTTGCAATAAACCTATTTATAAAAAACATGAGGACAAAAAAAGAGAAACTAACGTTTCTCTTTTTTATTTTTTTCTTTTTTTATTCTTTATTTAAATCAACAGCTTCAAACAGACAATGGTATTACACCAATAGCGACGCTTTGATTGCATCAAAATCTCGTTTCAAACGAATATTTGTCTCAAGCTCTTCTGAAATCTTATCAAAAGCATGCATTACTGTTGAGTGATCTCGTGAGAATTCACGGCCAATCTCCGGCAAGCTGTGATCTGTTAGCACTCGTGCAATATACATTGCTAACTGTCTTGGTCTTACGATATTCGCCTTACGGGATTTTCCTAAAATCTCAGACATATCAAGATCAAAATAACTTGCTACCGTTCTTTGAATGTTTGCAAGTGTGATTTGACGATCCTGAATCTCCACTAAATGCCTCAAAGCTTCCTGAGCAACATCAAGCGTTAATGGCATCCCTTTAAATGAAGCCATTGCATTAACCTGTTTTAATGCGCCTTCAAGCTCACGAACGTTTGCACGCACTGTTTCACCAATAAAGAACTTTGTATCTTTCGGTAAATCAACGCCCCAAGCTTCCGCTTTCTGCTCTAAGATCGCAACGCGATGCTCAAAATCAGGCGGTTTAATATCAACTGTTAAACCTGATGCAAAACGTGATTTTAAACGCTCTTCCATCGCTTCAAGCTCTTTAGGATATCTATCACACGTTAAAATGACCTGATGACCACCATCGAGTAAGGTATTAAACGTATGGAAGAAAACTTCTTGCGATCCGCCCTTTCCTGATAAGAGCTGAATATCATCAATCAAAAGTGCATCAAGTGTTCTATAGAAATGACGGAGTTCATTAATCGTATTATTGCGCATACTACGCACGATATCTTCGATAAACCCATCACAGTGCTGATAAATCAATCGCGCATCAGGATACTGCTCTTTAATCGCATTACCGACCGCATGCATCAAGTGAGTTTTACCAAGACCAGTATTGCCGTAGATGAAAAGCGGATTATGCGATGTTCCAGGATTCTTAGAGACCTGCGCACAAGCGGCTAATGCAAACTGGTTCGATTTACCTTCTACAAAATTATCAAAGCTAAAATCAGGGTTTAAGTTACTTGTTTCAATCGATTGTTCACGAATGGAATCCTTCGTGACATTACGCGCCTTACCGGTTTTACGGCTCGTACGTTTAATCTGTTTTTTAACTTGATGATCTTCATACTCAGATTCAGTTCCAAGGCCATAACGCACCTCAAGATCAAATCCACTCTCATCAATAATTGTATTTTCTAATAATGTCTTAAATTTAGTTTGAACACCACGTAGAACAATTTCGTTTGCGGCAAGCACCATCACATGGTCATCTTTAAAGACCACCTCGAGTGGTGAAATCCACATGCTGTACTCTTCCTCGGTCATGGATCCCGAAAGAATTTCCAAGCAATTTTCCCAACTAAATTTCATCATATGTAAGACTCTAAATTCTAAAAATCGGTAAAGGTTAAGATCTAAACTTCTCTATTACAACGTCTTTTGGTTAAACCCCAAAGATCATTGCTGTTAATAGGAAGTCGGCTACTAAAATCAGTAGTGAAGAGATCACAACGGTATCAGTCGTTGAACGAGCAATCCCGCTTGCAGTTGCTCTCCCCTTTAAGCCGATATAAAGCGCAACAAGGTTCGATATTATACCGAAAACAAAACTTTTTAAAA
>CAZPIQ010000101.1:0-2089 GCA_964586665.1 uncultured Ignatzschineria sp.
CACAACGTCAAGCAACAAAAGATGCTGGTAAAATCGCAGGTCTTGATGTAAAACGTATCATCAACGAACCAACAGCAGCGGCACTTGCTTATGGTCTTGATAAAGATAAAGGCGATACCAAAGTTGCAGTTTATGACTTAGGTGGCGGTACATTCGATATCTCTATTATCGAAATAGCTGATTTTGACGGTGACAAACAATTCGAAGTTCTCTCTACGAATGGTGATACATTCTTAGGTGGTGAGGACTTTGATAATGCGATCATCAACTACCTTGTTGCAGAATTCAAAAAAGAGACAGGCATCGATCTACAAAATGATCCATTAGCACTTCAACGTCTTAAAGATGCAGGTGAAAAAGCGAAAATTGAACTCTCATCAGCACAGCAAACAGAGATCAATCTTCCATACATCACAGCAGATAACACAGGTCCTAAACATTTAAACATTAAAATGACCCGTGCAAAACTTGAAGCATTAGTTGAAGATTTAGTCGAGCGTACTCTTGAACCTTGCCGTATCGCACTTAAAGATGCGGGTCTTTCGGCGAGCCAAATTGATGATGTTCTCCTTGTAGGTGGACAGACTCGTATGCCTAAAGTACAAGAGAAAGTGAAAGAGTTCTTCGGTAAAGAACCACGTCATGATGTGAACCCAGATGAAGCTGTTGCATCAGGTGCAGCTGTTCAGGGTGGCGTTTTAGGTGGGGATGTTAAAGATGTTCTTCTTCTTGACGTAACACCATTATCACTCGGTATCGAGACAATGGGTGGCGTGATGACTAAACTCATCGAGAAAAACACAACAATCCCAACGAAAGCAAGCCAAACGTTCTCAACAGCACAAGATAACCAACCTGCTGTAACGATCCACGTTCTTCAAGGTGAGCGCCCACAAGCATCACAAAACCATTCACTTGGCCAATTTGATCTTGCGGACATTCCACCAGCACCACGTGGTACACCACAAATCGAAGTTACATTCGATATCGACTCTGACGGTATCATGAATGTTTCAGCGAAAGATAAAGCAACGGGTAAAGAGCAATCTATCCAGATCCGTTCTAACTCTGGTTTATCAGATGCTGATATCGAGAAAATGGTTCAAGATGCAGAAAAACATGCGGAAGAAGATAAGAAATTCCAAGAATTAGTGTCTGCTCGTAACATGGCTGAACAAATGATTCACGCTTCAGAAAAATCACTCAAAGATTTAGCTGATAAAGTTGAAGAATCAGAAAAAACAGCGATCGAAGCTGCGATCGAAGCGCTCAAAGAATCAGTAAAAGGCAACGATCTCGAAGATATCAATGCAAAAACTGAAAAACTCACTGAGCTTGCGGGTGCTCTTGCACAAAAAGCATATGCAGAACAAGGTGACGCTGAAGGCGCTGATGCTCCTAAAGATGACAACGTTGTAGATGCGGAATTCGAAGAAGTTAAAGATGATAAGAAAGATAAATAATCTCTCTTAACCGCAAATGTAATATCAGGATACCTCGCAAGAGGTATCCTCTTTTACAGAAATAGCCTGACAAATTCATTGTTATACTCACTAACAAAACCCTTTATCCATCAGGATTGAATTTTTAAGCTCAATACAATCCAGTCCTTATCGATAAACTGTTTTCCCAAAACATGAAGCACCTTTTAACACCCCAATATCAACTTAAAATGCATACTCATAGACGCTAAAGTTGATAATTTAACATTAAAAATAATCATAAAGATTAGCGTTATCAAAACGCGCTCTTACCAACTAATGCATCATATCTGTATTAATAGGTTCAAGATTTTAAAATAGCAGATTTTCAAATAGATTAAGGAATAGGAATACACATGGCGGAACGCGATTATTATGAAGTCTTAGGCGTATCAAAAACTGCGACACAAGATGAGATTCGTAAAGCCTATAGACGTCTTGCAGGAAAATATCATCCTGACCGTAACACGGACAATAAAGAAGAAGCTGAAGAGAAATTCAAGGAAGTACAAAAAGCCTATGAAGTGCTCTTTGATGAAGAGAAGCGCAAGATGTATGACAACTATGGTCATGCTGGCGTAAATGGCCAAGCCGGTGGCTTTGGTGGT
>CAZPIQ010000101.1:2189-6572 GCA_964586665.1 uncultured Ignatzschineria sp.
GTCTTTGGAACAACGACGCGCATCACAGTCCCAACGCGGGTTCATTGCCACTTCTGTAATGGCTCAGGTGCTGCTGAAGGTTCTGAACCTGTTACTTGTACAACCTGTCATGGTGCTGGTCAAGTAAGAGTTTCACAAGGCTTTTTCTCAGTACAACAGACTTGTCCGGACTGTCATGGACGCGGTAAAAAAATTACAAATCCGTGTAAACATTGCCACGGTAGTGGTAGCATCAAGAAAAATAAAACACTTGAAGTTAAAGTACCGGCAGGTGTTGATACAGGCGATAGAATTCGTCTCTCAGGTGAAGGGGAAGCGGGTGAAAATGGTGGCCCAAATGGCGATCTTTACGTACAAATCCGCGTGAAAAAACATGCGATCTTTACCCGTGAAGATGAAAACCTCTACTGTGAAGTACCTGTAAGCTTTACGACTGCTGCTCTAGGCGGTGAAATTGAAGTGCCAACGCTTGATGGGCGTGTGAACCTGAAAATTCCTGCTGAAACACAAACAGATCGCGTATTTAGACTGCGCGGCAAAGGTGTTAAACCGGTTAGAGGCGGCGCGCAAGGGGATCTCTACTGTACAATTAAAGTAGAAACTCCGGTAAAACTAAGTGCTGAACAACAAGAAATGCTTCGTAAATTTGGCGCAACCTTAGGAGAAAACCATGCACCGAAGCAAAATAGCTGGCTAGATAAGGCAAAAAGTTTTTTCGAAGATTTAGGTAAATAAGCCTCGTCAATCAAACAGTAATCAATCAGATGATTGATATTAAAAATGCCGATCAATAGAATTGTTGATCGGCATTTTTGTCATCTTTACTTTTAATGTTGCTTACAAGCTTACAAACTTACAATGCTTACTTTTTACTCACTTCTTTCCATGGCTGATACAACACAAAATAAGCCACAGCGCCGAGCATTCCTGAGATCCCCATCACAACAGTTAAAAGTGATTGATGATGCGTTACGATATAACTCGCAATCGCACCCACAAAGAACTGCGTTGCTGAGTTAAGTGCCATCGCAGCACCTGCTCTATTATAATTAAGCTCAATAATCTGTGAGACAATGTTATTACCAATAAAACCAGATACACACATCAAAAGGAAGGTTGAAAGGAAGAATCCAACCAGCGAATCATCGCCAAATACGAGCATCACAATGCCGGCAACACTAATCCAAATAAGACCAAAAATAATCATTCCGATAACACTAAAACGACGTAGCAGATAGATATTTAATAGCGCACTCAGAATTACACCCACAATATTTAGCCCAAATAAAATACTGAAATGAAACTCAGTTAAACCATATTGATCTTGATAAAGATAAGAAGAGCCTGTCACATAAGCAAAAACAATTCCCGCAGGTAACGCACAGCCAAGCATCGCGCCGAGCGATCTACGATCTTGGATGATTAGAAGATAGTTTTTGAAGGTCTGTGCAATCGTAATCTCAGGGCGATCTTCCTCTTTATAGGTTTCTGGTAAAAAGAAGAACGTTAAGAAAAATGCCATTGAACCAAAGAATGTTAATACCCAAAATAGCGCACGCCAGCTCTCAAAGATATAGAGAACCGCAACACCGATAATCGGTGCTAACAGTGGTGCAATCATCATAATCACTTGCACAACCGACATCATTACCGCAACTTGCTTGCCTTTAAAAACATCACGAATAACTGCTCGCCCCACTACCATACAAGCCCCGGCACCGATTGCCTGAATCAATCTTAAGGTTTGAAGCCCCTCGATATTTGCAATGAAGGTACTAAAGATACTTGTCACAGAATAGATCACTGCCCCGATTAGAATAATATTTCGGCGACCATATTTATCAGATAGCGGACCATAGAACATCATACCAATACAGAGTCCTGCTAAAAAGAGCGTTAATGTCTTTTTCACTTCTGCGTCTGTTGTCGAAAGCCCTTCTTGAATTTGCAGAAATGCCGGCAAATAGAGATCGATCGATAAGGGGGCAAACGCCCCCATTAATGTCACGATAATGACCAATAATGGAACATTTGGAAGTTTTTTCGGCATATATAGCTTCATAAAGGACCACTTTGAAGAAAGTAAAATGAAATTTCGAGAGAGAAAGCCTTCAAATAAGTGCGAAATATTGACCAATCAACATTTCAAAAGTCCTTCATCTCTGTAAATGAGAATCGGAATTATATCACAATTTATCTCAATTCAGCGCTCCTACTTTATAGGTTCATTTTGGAGAGTTTGCTAAAAATGGATTGCCCGAATGCTGACATATCTTTATATCCCCTTTTACGTTAAAATAGTGAATGGAGATCTCCATATAGAGGTCATTGCAACAAATCCTTCATGAATATCTTTCATGGTCTTGAGATAATATTGAGAAATAAGTGATGATTCAGATTTATAACAGCCTTACCCGAAAAAAAGAGCCTTTTACCCCGATTAATGACAATCACATTAATATGTATGTCTGTGGAATGACGGTCTATGACTACTGTCATATTGGTCATGCTCGTTCGCTTGTGGCCTTTGATATGGTGAATCGCTACTTCCGTCATCGTGGTTATAGCATGAAGTTTGTCCGTAACATCACCGATATCGATGATAAGATCATTGCTCGTGCGAATGAACGCGGGATTACGATCCAAGCGCTTACTTCAGAATTCATCGATAAAATGAATGAGGATTGCACGGCGCTTAATATTCTTAAACCCGATGAAGAACCTCGTGCAACAGAACATGTTGCCGGCATGCTCACGATGATTCAAAAACTCATTGATAAAGGTCTTGCTTATCGCGCTGACAATGGTGATGTTTACTATCGTGTTCGTGAATTTAAAGAGTATGGTAAACTCTCAAATCAATCGATTGATGAGCTTCGTTCAGGAGAACGTGTTGCTGTTGATCAATTTAAAGAAGACCCGCTTGATTTCGTCCTTTGGAAACATGCCAAAGAAGGGGAACCAGCTTGGGAATCTGATTTTGGTCCAGGTCGCCCTGGCTGGCATATTGAGTGCTCTGTAATGAGCGCAACGGAACTCGGTGAGCACTTTGATATTCATGGCGGTGGCATGGATCTTAAGTTCCCGCATCATGAGTGTGAAATAGCGCAATCCGAAGGTTGTAATGAGCAACAAATGGCTAATTATTGGATGCATAATGGCTTCATCAATATCGATAATGAGAAGATGAGTAAATCCCTCAATAACTTCTTCACGATTCGTGAGATTCTTGAGCTCTACCCTGCGGAAGTTTTAAGATTCTTTATCTTAAGCACGCACTATCGTAGCCACATCAACTATTCAACAGATACAATTACACAAGCAGGAAATGGTTTACGTCGTCTCTACACTGCCCTTTCAACTGTGCCAAATGAAATTGCCCCAATGCCGGAAAGCCATCCACTTTTGGATAAATTTTATACAGCAATGAATGATGACTTTAATTCGCCACTTGCCATCTCCATATTATATGAAGCGGCAACAGCGTATAATAAAACAGGTGAAGCAATTTACTATACTCTTTTGAAAGAGTTAGGAGCTGTACTTGGCATTTTACAACAAAGCCCTGAGGCATTTTTACAGGGAGATGCTGATGATCTTGAAATCGATATCGATGCTATGATTGTCGCAAGGAATCAAGCGAGAGCTGATAAAAACTGGGCTGAGTCTGATCGCATTCGCGATGAACTTACAGCACTTGGCATTGCGCTTGAAGATAAAGATGGTAAAACAACTTGGAGAAAAATATCATGATTAATCCAGAAACTGGCGAATCACTTGTCGAATTCCCAACCCATTTCTCATTTAAAGTCACGGGTCAAAATAGTGATGATTTCGAAGAGACGATTATTGCCTTAATGACTGAGGTTGACTCTAACCTTGATCATGATCGTATTAAACGTAATTTAAGTAAATCAGGTAAATACATCTCTTTAACGATTGATGTATTTGTGACTGAACAAGGTCATATCGACAAAGTCTATGAGCTTTTAAAAGATGAGAAAAAGGTACTTTTCGCGATCTAGTAATGGATTCGACATTAGCCTTTAAAGTTTTGTGATCTAATTCATTGAATTTATATCATAAAACCCAAGAAAGCCTTCCTTTTGGAAGGCTTTTATTTTGACGTTTGAATCTATGTTAAATAGTATCAATCCTGAATGAGGTTGGTATTGGTATTGGTGTTGACATCGTTTTGATGTGCGTTGATCTTAATGCTGATAGGGGATTTTCGCTGATCTTTTGACACTTTTAAGCCACATGTAAAGCTGGTTCGAACATTTGCACACTTTCATCTATCTCGCGCCAGCAGTTGCCTCTGACCACAAACGATTCAAACGATTCAAACGATTCAAACGATTCAAACGATTCAAACGATTCAAA
>CAZPIQ010000102.1:0-6557 GCA_964586665.1 uncultured Ignatzschineria sp.
CAGTTAACATCGTATTATCTATCGACTCACTCATCATCTTCTCCCTTACCCATAAGCTTTATTCATAAACCTGATCTTGTTGCACAACTCTCAAGCGTTAATCTCATGATCAACCGATCTTCTCATAATTTTTGAGACTTTTATCGAACGATCATTTTTTGGCTGATCTCAATTAGTTACAAAGTTATATCTAGAAATGAAGATCGATCAACTTGTGTAAATTTGGTGCGATTTCGGCACGCTCTCTTGAAATGATGCAAATGCACCTCATTATCTTATCATGCCAACTTAAAACTATAAGGAGTTAATTGTGGAACAGTTTAGAGGTACAACCATCTGCGCAGTGCGTCGCGGAAATGAAGTCGTGATCGGTGGCGATGGTCAAGTTTCCATGGGAAACACCATCATGAAAGGCAACGCACGTAAAGTTCGTCGTCTCTTTAACGGAAAAGTAATCGCAGGCTTTGCCGGCGGTACAGCAGATGCATTTACGCTCTTTGAACGATTTGAAGAGAAACTCGCTCAGCATAGTGGCAACCTCACAAGAGCAGCCGTTGCGCTTGCTAAAGATTGGCGTACAGAGCGCTCGCTTCGTAAGCTTGAAGCACTCTTAATTGTTGCGGATGAAACAGCCACCTTTGTGATCTCAGGTCTTGGTGATGTGATCGAACCAGAACACGATATCGCAACAATCGGATCAGGCGGTATGTTTGCCCACAGTGCGGCACTTGCCCTACTTCAAAATACAGAATTACCAGCAGAAGAGATCGTTCGTAAGAGTCTTGAGATCGCTGGAAGCGTCTGTATCTACAGTAATACGAATTTAACACTTGAGAAACTCAGCTTCTAAAGGGTCTTCTGATCGAATTTCCGATCAGATATGACTGTTAGTTTGCCCCATTTGAGTTACGACTCAAATCCTATTTCTCATTTGAATATACAAAGAATCAAGCATTTAAAGGAATCATTTTATGAGCGCTATGACCCCAAGAGAGATCGTTCAAGAACTCGATCGTTATATTATTGGTCAGGACGAAGCAAAACGTTCTGTCGCAATTGCCCTTCGTAACCGCTGGAGACGTCAACAAGTTGGCGATGATATGCGTAAAGAGATTACGCCAAAAAACATCCTCATGATTGGACCAACCGGTGTTGGTAAAACGGAGATTGCACGCCGCCTTGCGACACTTGCGAACGCGCCATTTATCAAAGTAGAAGCAACAAAATTCACGGAAGTTGGTTATGTTGGCCGTGAAGTTGATTCAATCATTCGCGACTTAGTGGAAGCTTCTGTAAAACAAGTGCGTGAGCGCATGATTAAAGAAGCCTATCCAAAAGCAGAAGAAGCTGCGATCGAGCGTGTACTTGATGCAATCCTTCCACCGCCAAAAAGCGTTGGTTTTGCGGATGAGCCAAACGCACCTAAAGTAGAGAGCTCAACACGCCAGAAATTCCGCGAAAAAATCATTCGTGGAGAGATGGATGATAAAGAGATTGATATCGAAGTATCCGGTGTTGGCGCTGGTGGCGTAAACATCATGACGCCTCCAGGAATGGAAGAGATGGCGGATCAGCTTCAATCACTTTTCCAACAATCTGGTATGGAAAAGAAAAAGAGCAAAAAAATGAAGATTAAAGATGCGCTTAAAATCGTTCAAAACGAAGAAGCTGCGCGTTTAATCAATGAAGAAGAAGCAAAACAGAAAGCGATTGAAGTTGCTGAGAACCAAGGAATCGTCTTTATCGATGAGATCGATAAAGTCTGCCGTAAAGGCGAAACATCAGGCGCTGACGTTTCTCGTGAAGGAGTTCAGCGTGACCTTCTTCCATTGATCGAAGGTTGTACGGTTTCAACAAAATATGGTGCGATCAAAACCGATCATATCCTCTTCATCACATCAGGTGCGTTCCATCTTGCAAAGCCTTCAGATTTAATCCCTGAGCTTCAAGGTCGTCTTCCGATTCGTGTCGAGCTTAAATCACTCAATGCCGATGATTTCTTCCGTATCTTAACAGAGCCATCATCAGCACTTATCAAGCAATATACAGCGCTTCTCAAAACTGAAGGTGTTGATCTTGAGTTTGATGAAGCGGCGCTTCGTAAGATCGCAAAAATGGCCTTTGAAGTGAATGAGAAAACTGAAAATATCGGGGCTCGTCGTCTTCACACAATTTTAGAGCGTCTTCTTGAAGAGATCTCATTCTCAGCATCAGATCGTGATGGCGAGAAATTTGTAGTCACAGAAGATTACGTGAAAGCAGAACTTGATGATCTCGTAGAAGATGAAGATTTAAGCAGATTTATCCTCTAATTCACATCACAACTTCTTCCCCCAATCCCATAGAAGTTGTGATTAATTTGAGATAAAGAAGAAGCGCCGATGGTTTTAAATCATCGGCGCTTTTATGTTGTCTATTGAATATCGACTAACTGAATATCCATTTCGATATTCCAGCATAATTATTACTGCCCCCAACCCCAAGGATCTGCCGGCGTATCAATTGGTGTTGTGAGATCAAATTCAACTCTAAATGGTGGATTTTCAACCGCCACACGTTTTAAGTTATAGCTATATTGATCATCGCCTAACTCAATCCACCAAACGTTACTAGATGCGCCTGGAATCATTGATGCGGTTTCTGGATCGGCTGGGAAGAACTGGAAGTTATCATGCCCAACGTTTGTCGATTTTCCACCGTAGAAGTTAATATCTTCTTCTGAGCCATCTTCATGACGATGATCGTGCTTTAACTGGATGAGGTTATTATCATCTTTCGTTAAGATCCAAGTACGCGACAAGTTATCGCCAACAAAGAAAGGAATCTTAATCTCATTATCGCTACAGGTTTTCACATGCATGACTAAATCGCCGGTAAACTCAGGGCGATCTTGCCCTTCTGCTAATTTTCCGGCATAAGCATTTCCGCAATGCGTTTGGAGTTTATCCCAAAATGCTTGTGATGGAACCGTTGCCGTATCTTCAGCAAAGGCCATGCTTCCAAGCCCTACAACTGATGCGGTTAAAAGGCTTGTTTTAAAAAGTGTGTTTAATCGTTTTTTCAGATTCGTTTTCATATTATTAGTATCCTCCTAAAATCATTATTGATAACCATTTAATCAATAGATGGTCTTATTGAGTATACATAAAATCCACTAAAGCGCATCTATTCCCGGCGATTAGTTTTAACAATTCAAATAGTTAGCATCATTTATCAATCTTTTCAGAAAGAGAATCATGCTTTTCACAAGCCTTTTCAAGCTCCAACTGGCATGCTTTTTCATACCAAGGCTCAGCCTTTATCAGATCCACTTCGCCTAAAAGACCCTCTGCGTAGAGATTGCCGACATTATAAATCGCCAAGGCATTTCCTCTCGTTCCTGCTTTTTTCAGCCACTTTAAAGCCTCATGATAATTCTGCGGAGTCCCTAATCCTTCTGCTGACATCATGCCGAGTTTCAAAGTTGCATTACTACTGCCACTCTCATCTGCCTGTAAAAAAAGTTCTCGAGCCTTTTCATAATCCTTCGAAACGCCGGCACCGCCATTAAGATAGATATCGCCAAGACGCGAAATAGAACGCATATCCCCGGCATTAATCGCCTTGTTAAACCATTCAACGGCTTTCGGCATATTTTGTGGAACACCTTCGCCTAATTCATTCATCACGCCCAAATAGAAATAAGCCTTTGTTTCATTGTTATCCGCGCCCTTTTGAAAAAGCTCATAAGCTTGGAGATAATCCTCAGGATTCTCGCTCTTTTGCGCGGTGGAATGATACAGGCTGACAGCATCAAGATAATAGCCAAAATCCAGTACTGTCGGCTCGGCATCCATTAATACGCCATCACGAACCACTGTTTTAGTCTCTGATGCTTTGCGCTGTTCTTCTGCTTCTTTCTCTAGCGCAAGCGCCTCTTCACTGCCATATGCCGGCGGAACGATGATCTCTCGATCTGTTTCACAGCCAATCAATAACCATTCGCTAGGCTTAAAATGCGCCTGTGCACCATCTTGGTATTTCCAATACACGCCTTCTTCATTGTAGTCCTCAAGATCACTATCTCGACTCGGAATATCAAAGAGGGCGATATCGCCTTTCCGGCACTCGATCGTTGCTTGCGTTCGATCTTTGATTAACTCTCCATATCGGCTATCTTTATAGCCAAGATAGTAAAATGGCCCAATCGCCTGATCTTCCGAAAGCTCAAGTCTGCCGGGATATGCATCTAAAGCAATGGTTTTAATGCCGGCAATCTCAACAGGATAAGGAAAACGCACCGCTTCCAATCCCCCTAAACTCAACGGCTTATCCGCCTCGCCATTATCACTCCCATCATAACGCTTAATCAGTGATCCCTTCGGAAACACAATCTCCCCATAAAGATGATCCTCCGGCAATACAAAGTTCCGGCGACTCTCACGATTCGCCTGTTCTTTGTTAAATTCACGAGTAAATAGATATTCATTCACAAGAATAAATCCTGAAAAAATCGTCAGAATCGTTGTTAGCACAAGCGTGATGATAAAGAACTTACTCTTAAAGAGTAACCGCACAAAAGGCACCTGCTCCTTACGCGCAATGAAATAGACTCTCAAAGCAAAGATCGAGGAATAGATGATTAAAACAGGCGTCGCCAGCACAATCAAACCAAGGATTGCCATAACGAGAAATATGCCGGGGGAGAACGGGATCATGAAAGAACCTTGAAAATAGCTAAAATGATAAGTAAAAATATACTTACAAATATACTATCAATCGAATATAAGGCGATGTTAATTACTCTCTTATTATGAAAAAAGAAAAAGACCATTTTGCGCATGTCAGCAAAATGGTCTAAACCTGAAGTTCTCAAGCCATTATCAATAATCAGTAGTATGTGCTCTACTTCTTCATCATCTTTGCCAAATCCGCAAAAGGATTGTGGGTTGCTACCACCGTTTTTCCATCGGTATTTGCGGTTGCGTTGTTATAGGCTTCTTCTAGGCGTTGATGTTCGTTGTCGTGGCAGTAGAGGCATAGGAGTTCCCAGTTGCTTCCGTCGCTTGGGTTGTTGTCGTGATCGTGGTCTTTGTGGTGGACTGTGAGTTCTCTGACGTTTCGATGATCGAACTCTCTTTGGCATCGTCCGCAGATCCATGGATACATTTTAAGGGCCATTTCTCTGTAGCCTTGCTCGCGAATTCTGCGATTTTGGTGCGTATCTGCGATGATTTGATCTAATCGGGATTTTTGGTTTGTCATGATCGATTACCTACAACTCATTTATTCAACAATTCATTCAAGCGGTTCATTCAAAATTTTCTTGAATAGGTTATTTAATAGGCTATTTAATGGTTCGTGCAATGATGCATTAAATGACCCATCTAATAACCTATCCATAAATACCTATTCAATAAATACCTATCAATAATTCATACTATATGCTCTTAGCGATTCTTTACAATATATTGTGATTATATCGTTGATATTATTTTAAAAATACTCGATTGATCAAACATCAATGCCGGCGATTCCGATTGGCGAATGTCGCTTTTAACATTCAAGAGATTCTATAAATTGTGGCACTTATTTGCATCAATCGTGAGCCTTTTAGTGTAAAGTAGCACGATAAAAACCATTATCAGTTAGGAATAAGAGACATGAGTTTAGATTTAATTGAGTTAATAAAAGCGCTCATTTTAGGATTAGTAGAAGGCTTAACCGAGTTTGCGCCTGTTTCATCAACCGGGCATCTCATTATTGTGGATGATCTTTGGTTAAAATCGACCGAATTTTTAGGTCAAAGCTCCGCGAATACATTTAAGATCGTGATTCAACTTGGCTCGATTCTTGCGGTAGTTGTCGTGTTTTGGAAAAGGCTTTGGAGCTTACTTGGGTTTTATCGCGTTGATGGGCAAAAAATCAATGAGCGCTTTAATCTACTTCATGTCATTATCGGCATGCTTCCGGCGGTTGTGATTGGTTTTGCCCTCAAGAATTTGATTGATGAACATCTCTTCGGCGCTGAACCTGTGATCTTCGCCCTTGTTGCCGGCGCGATCTTGATGATGGCTGCGGATCGTTTTGCACCAAAGAAACCCAAAGTTTTAACGCTCGATGATATTACTTATCGTCAGGCTTTCTCAGTCGGTCTTATTCAATGCTTCTCGCTCTGGCCGGGTTTCTCTCGCTCTGGTGCGACGATTTCTGGAGGCGTTCTGCTCGGTATGAATTACCGAACAGCTGCGGACTTTACCTTCATCATGGCAGTGCCGATTATGCTTGGTGCAAGTCTTGTTTCTGTTATGAGTAACTGGGATGAATTATCGATTGATCATTTAGGCTTTTATATCGTTGGCTTTGTGAGTGCATTCCTCTTCTCGCTCATTGCGATTAAATTCTTCTTACGTTTAATCTCTCGCATTAAGCTCATGCCATTTGCGATCTATCGTTTAATTCTCGCAGCTGCGTTAGCGTGGTTTGTTTGGGGTTAAAGTTTAATTCATCTTCATATTGAATCTTTTAAAAGGATCACTTCAGTGGTCCTTTTTTATTGGGCTTGATGGGATCTTTTT
>CAZPIQ010000103.1:0-3580 GCA_964586665.1 uncultured Ignatzschineria sp.
ATCTTTCTTGAATATCTTTCTTGAATTTCAAGAAATTAAATCTAAACTCTTGGGGAGTAGTCCTCAAGAGTTTAGGCTCACGAGTCTGTAAATAAGAGAGGCTTTTTAATGTTTATCAGTACATATCAAAAACTTGATAAAGGCTGGCAACAGATTGAGAAATTTGTCACAGTCTTCATTCTTACGGCGATGACATTCGTCACCTTCATCTATACGATGCTTAATAATCTCTACACGCCATTTTATAGTTTAGCAGATATGGTTGCTGGCGATGAACCTTCAAAGCTTGAGGATTTTCTGCTTGATACAGGCGATATGATGATGGATCTCGCATCTTCTATGAATTGGTCCAATCGCTTTACCGCAGCATGTTTTGCCTGGTTGATTTTCTTCTGTATGTCCTATGGCGTTCGTATCGGTGGACATATTGGCGTGGACGCACTTGTAAAGCTATTCCACAGACCTATTCAAAGAACTTTGGCGTATATCGGACTTGGCGCGTGTCTTTTATATGGCGGTATTATGCTGTTTGCGAGCCTTGATTGGGTTATGAACTTTTATAAGCTTGGTACATTTGCCGAAGATTTAGATCGATTTGGGGTTAAGCGTTGGCATATTACGATGATTGTGCCAATTGGCTTTACACTCCTTATTCTTCGTTACCTTGAGATTGGTTATAAAATTCTGACCCATCAACAGGATAGCTTAGGCCTCGCTGATGAAGCAAAAGATGCTTTAGAAGAGATTGCCCAAGCGGAGCATATTCAATTAGCAGATAATAACGAACCATCAGGAGCTCAAAAATGACTATACTATTTCTCTTCGTGCTCCTTTTCGCTTTAATGTTGATCGGGGTGCCGGTTGCGATCTCATTAGGTTTATCGAGTGCGCTCACAATTATGTTTTTTAGTCCGGATTCGCCGCGAAGTCTTGCGATTAAGATGTTTGAAACCTCCGAGCATTCAACGCTTTTAGCGATTCCATTTTTCTTAATTGCCGGCGCGTTTATGACAACCGGTGGTGTTGCACAACGTTTAATCGATTTTGCAAATGCGTGTGTGGGACATATTCGTGGCGGTCTTGCGATTGGCTCGGTACTTGCATGTATGCTATTTGCGGCACTTTCAGGCTCAAGCCCGGCAACCGTTGCGGCGGTGGGTTCTATTGCGATTGCTGGAATGGTAAAATCAGGCTATACCAAAGAGTTTGGGGCAGGCATTATTGTTAATGCCGGTACATTAGGTATCTTGATTCCTCCTTCAATTGTGATGGTTGTGTATGCAGCTGCGACTGAGCAATCGGTCGGGAAGATGTTTATGGCCGGTGTTGTACCTGGTGTATTACTCGGAGTGGCGCTGATGGCTGCGATTTACATCATTGCAAGAGTGAAAAAATTACCCGCACAACCGCGCGTGAGTGTCAGGCAATGGTTAGGTTCTTTCCGTAGAGCGCTTTGGGGCTTACTCTTGATGGTCATTATTTTGGGTGGTATTTACAGTGGGATGTATACACCAACAGAAGCGGCAGCGGTTGCAGCTGTTTACTCGATGTTTGTTGCCCTTTTTGTCTATAAAGATATGCGTATTCGCGACTTCTCAAAGGTCATGCTCGAGTCTGGAAAAATGACAGTCATGCTGATGTTCATTATCGCCAATGCGATGCTCTTTGCACATGTCCTAACGACTGAGCAGATACCACAATCAATCGCAAATTGGGTATCTGAGATGGGCTTCTCACCATGGATGTTTTTAATTATCGTGAATATTGTCTTGCTGGTTGCCGGTAGTTTCATGGAGCCTTCAGCAGTTATTCTTATTCTAGCGCCTATTTTCTTCCCAATTGCGATGGAGCTTGGCATTGATCCGATCCACTTAGGCATCATTATGGTCGTGAATATGGAAATTGGACTCATAACGCCGCCTGTTGGTCTGAATCTATTTGTATCTTCAGCGGTCACAGGAATGCCCATTACCAGCACGATCAAAGCAGCATTACCATGGTTAATGATCTTGTTAGTCTTCCTAGTCTTAATCACTTACATTCCATTTATTTCGCTAGGTTTACCGAAATTCTTAGGGATGATGTAGTGATTCATCAGTATCATTAAAAAGATCTTTGAAAATAAACGATTGTTAAAATCAAGGGGATTTTAAAAGCATAGTGCCGGTAATCATCTATTGATTGCCGGCATTTTTGATGAGTTTGAGATGGTTTGGGAGAGATATTTGGTAGTATTGTAGGTACTTCGGAGTGAATTGCTTTTGAAACAATAGGTTAGATAGATTATTTATTGTTTATTATTAATCAACCTTTCACACAAACAATCTGTTTTAAAGTATGGACAATCTCCACAAGATCTTTCTGCGCTGCCATCACATCATCAATGTTTTTATAAGCCATTGGAATTTCATCAATCACAGACTCATCTTTCCGGCATTCAACGCCTTGAGTGGCTTTGATTTGATCTTTAACGGTGAAGGTCTTTTTTGCTTCTGTTCGGCTCATTACACGCCCAGCACCATGGGAGCAAGAGTGAAAGCTCTCCTCATTTCCAAGCCCACGTACAATAAAGCTCTTTGCACCCATTGAACCTGGAATAATGCCGAGTTCGCCTTTTTTCGCAGAAACAGCACCTTTTCTTGTCACAAAGATCTCTTCCCCAAAATGCATCTCTTTTTGCACATAATTATGATGGCAATTAACGGCTGTTTCGTGGGTGGTAAAAGGTTTTTTGATAATGGTACGTATCGCTTTAATCGTGTTGTACATCATAATTTCTCGATTCAGCCGAGCGTATTCCTGTGCCCATTCCACCGCTTCTACATAATCTTGAAAGTGCTTAGTGCCTTCTTGCAGATAGGCAAGATCTTTATTTGGTAAATTAGCGATATGGCTCTCCATATCTTTTTTCGCCTGTGCGATAAAGAAAGTACCGATCGCATTCCCGATCCCGCGCGAACCACTATGAAGCATGATCCAGACTCGATCATGTTCATCAAGACAGATCTCAATAAAGTGATTCCCTGTGCCAAGCGTCCCTAGATGATGATAGTTGTTTGTCTTTTGAAAGCGAGGGTATTTATCAAGAATTCGCTTGAAACCAGGATCGAGTTTTTGCCAATACTCATCGACAATCTTCGGGGGTTGTTTCCAACTACCTATATCACGTTGCCCACGACCAACGGTTCTCCCATGAGGAACGGCCGCTTCAATCGCAGAGCGAAGAGGAGCAAGGTTATCCGGCATATCTGTTGCTGTCAAAGAGGTTAGGACAGCAATCATGCCACAACCAATATCAACGCCGACAGTTGCAGGAATAATTGCCCCCTTTGTCGGAATCACAGAGCCAACGGTAGAGCCCATTCCGGTATGCACATCCGGCATTGCCGCAACATGCTTAAAGATAATGGGAAGCTCTGCCGTTT
Source organism: uncultured Ignatzschineria sp. (assembly GCA_964586665.1). Classification (GTDB taxonomy): domain Bacteria; phylum Pseudomonadota; class Gammaproteobacteria; order Cardiobacteriales; family Wohlfahrtiimonadaceae; genus Ignatzschineria. The sequence continues at coordinate 3,426 of CAZPIQ010000103.1, forward strand.
CTTGTAATTGCTTTTCGGTAGAAGGGTCCACAGGCACACCTTTCGTCCACATTTTAATGGGTTTGCCGGTTTTACGCTGTTGTAGGATATAGGGGGAATCTTTTTGCATATTTGCTTGAATAGCCTCACTCAGTATTTAAATAAAATATTATAAA
>CAZPIQ010000103.1:3680-6407 GCA_964586665.1 uncultured Ignatzschineria sp.
TTAGAAAGCCATGTTAGAAACGGTCTATCAAATTATACTAATCATAGTATTTGTTGTTTTTCGATATCGTATTACCGCAACGTCACTTTTTTGTCATATTGCCTCATTATACTAAATTCTAAAGATCTAGGCGGAATGCCCGTAAATACGGCTGATTCTAGATGATATTGGTGCAAGCCATAATAGTCATGATTTGATAAATTTCCACCTTAATCGATATTTGTCATAATACTGATGGTAATGAAAATAAGGACGCTCGACATGATAGTCAAAGATGACGCATTACAAAATTACCTTACATTATTGGGGAATGATCATATCTCATCGATTCTCAATGCCTCACAATTACACTACTTGAAAAATACTCTAGGTGACGATACGCCCATATTATCGGCAGTATCGCCGGCATTATCACTCACTCATGCATCACAAGAGATGATCTATTGTCCGCAATCTTTTAAAGTTGAAGACTTTAATACAATGATTATTCCTGCGCTTTATCCTGCCACGCTTTCAGCGATTAAAGTAACAGGACGGGATATTAAAGAATGGTTAGAGGTTGCCGCTAGTATCTACCAGGTTCCTTGTACGGAAAATAGCTCATTACTCAATCATACCGCTTTAACTTTTCTTTTTTATCCGATAGCGGGCTTATCTTATACCATTGATATTGATGAACCCCCCTTATTTAATCAATTTGGGGAGTATATGAACTATCATGTCCGTGATGGCATATTTCATCCCAACCTATCTAAAGGTCGAATTAACGAGATTTTATATCAGGGGCGAGCCATCGGGCATGATGAGGAATTTATGTTAATCGCAAGTAGCTTTGCGCCCTCAATGCGTAAATGGCGATTAGAAGGGCGGACATTTATGGATATTGGGAGCCCTGATAATAGGCTTGTCCTATTAGAATACTTAAAAAACAATCCCTGTTTTGAGCAAATCTCTACTAGTAGTTGGTCCTTAAAATCACAGCTAAAAGCGGGGGTTTTTCTCCCTATGCCCATTCAAAATGTGATTGTTCCAGAGTATCTTTACGATCTTTATGACATGCAAGTAGCAGATCAAGAGCCTTCAGGGTTCTGTATTAATTTTAAATAAATGAATATGATGATACTTTAGAGATTATCACCAATGTCACTAATATCACTAATGCCACTAATATCAATAATGCAATCAATTGATATTAAGCTAATTAACTTAATTGACCGCCTTTAATTATCTATTTTCATCAGTATTAGTTAAGATGATAGGTATAGGATTTTACCATTGATACAATTAATGAAGGCTATAGCTTTAAATAAGGCGCTTTATGAGGAATTTAACAGGAAAATTAATCACGAGTTTTGTTGTATTATCTACGATATCGAGCGTAACAGCTTGGGCTTCTAACTATATCCTTGCTCAGGAAACGAAAGCCTTTCAAGGCAATATTCGCAAAGTCTGCGGTATCGTTGATAATGTCGTGACCGATCGCTCTAATTATTTATTGAACTTTCGGACGGGCAAAGAACCCTCTTTTTCAGCTTTAATTCGAGAAAATCAAATCCCCTATGTGGGCGGCGCGAATTTTATTGAGGATCTCAAAGGGAGAGAAGTCTGTGTAATGGGTTTAATTAATGCTCATGCAGATGGTTCGCAAATTAGTATTGTTGATAAAAGCCAACTTGAAGTGCCTCGTTGATCAACGATTAAAACAGCCCTTAATAAAATAAGGGCCCGTTTCTGATCATCTTATTGATAAATGATCTTCATCATTTTAACTAAGGCTTACAGGTTAATACAGCCTTATAATCTTCTTTAATTTTAGGCGTTAAGAGTGTCAAAGTGCCTGATTGAAGTGCGACAAACTTATCTTTATAAACTTCTTCAACTTCAAGCGTCATAATTGCATTATGTTCTTCATTACTCCAAATATGCAGATGTTCTGGCTCAAAGTGCGTTTTTGTCATTAGCATGGGTGTTTTACGGAGCTTAATGATCATCTGTTTATCATCTTTTAGCCCGCCTAAAGCGAGTTCTATGTTCTGAGGATGTTCTACAGCAAAAGGTTGTGCTAAAGAGATATCACATTCATGGATGAGATCTTTTTCTTTGATTTGCGGTAAAGGTTTTACTGCTTCATCCAACTTTTCGTTGCTCGATGTATCAGTATTGTGATTTTTTTCAGAATCTTTTTCAGATTGCTTTTTAGAGTCAACTTTTTGATCTGCTTTGTTATCCTCATTCGAGGATTGAGTAGATTCTTGATCTATAGGCTCTGGCAGATTTTGGGGATTTGATATTGATCCTTTTTCCGTAGTTTCCGTATTTGCATCAATCTCTCCATCCTCTAACTCATTCTCAAGGAGCAGTTCAAAGCCAAGGACGCCGGCATATTCTTGCGGTGTGATCGTTGGCGTTGTTAATGCAGGTGTTTTTGCAAAAGAGAAGGATGCAGAACTTAAAAGGGTCACCGTTAAGGTGGCAAGTAAAAGCTGTTTCATGAAAGAATTCCAATTTAGGTGCTTTTAAAAAAATCCGAAGCTTTGAAAGCTTCTCAAGTAGCTATTTTAACACGCGAACCGCCGTAGTGCCGAGAGAAAATATTACAAAGGGCAGTTATTAAATGGTCCATTATACAGTTTCACTATTTGGCGCTTAATCAGCGCATAAAACGTTTGATAACAGATTGACAATATTCAGGCACAATCTTGGAAGCAAGACCTAATCTCGATTCAT
>CAZPIQ010000104.1:0-6307 GCA_964586665.1 uncultured Ignatzschineria sp.
ATCAAAGCCAACTATTGTTTCTGAAACCTTAATGCACCTGCGCAACTCTTACAGTGATATTGTGCCTTACCTGCTTGAATTCGATTATGCCGAATCGAAGTGAGCTCATGGGTTTTACAATCGCATTGATAGGTGTAACGCTGATATTTTCGCGTAGTACTGTTTTGCGTATCAAATGAATGTGTTCGATTTGCCGGCAATCCCATGATCTCTGTCATCATCATTTGCCACTCTTTGCCATGCGGTTGCACTCGCCCAAAGAGGGCGAAAGTTAAAAGATGCGCGTATTCATGGGGAAGGACTTCTTCGATAAAGGATTCACTATTCTCTACTAACAAAATCGGATTTAAACGAATCTCCCAGCGCTCTAAATAAGCTGTGCCGGCAGTTCTCCCCCGTTGATTAAAAGCAATGAGCGGATAACCTTTCATATCAATAAGATTGCCGGCATTTGGAGCGTTTAAGATTGTTGAATTGATTACCGATAACTTTTCCCCTGAAAAGAGGGACTTTGCCTTATTGAAAAGTGACTGTTTCGAAGTCTGATCAAGACATTCCACACCTTCAGCTTTCCCCGGCAATAGCGCCTCTTTCGCTTTCAGATAATATCGAAGCCCTGCTTTTCGCCCTAAGATCTGATAACGATGCGCTTTAAGCATCATTTCCGGTAAGCTTTTAGCGCTATTTCCTGGCATCTCTTTTGATTGAATTCGCTCAGAAGCTTCTACTAATAATCTTGGTGGTAACTGAAAGCCGGCATTTTTGGACTTAATGTCCATGATTCGCTGACAAAGTTTTTGATAGTGCTGTGCCGGCAATTTCGAGGCTAATCTCGCCATTGCCTCTGCTTCAATCGTGATCATCTTTTCTAAAACAGCAAAAAGAAGCGCCCCTTCGGTAGTAGGGTCCGAAGAGGCGTTCAATAAATGAGTTTCTTGATAAGTAATCAGCATGATGGCGGTTTTATTCGAATCAATTCAAAGGGTTTAATATGCATCAAACTATAGAACGATATGGATAAAATCGCAACCGAAGATCCTTAATCAACGATCCTTGTTTAAGGATCTGTAAACTCACGAGTCAAATCAAATACGGTTAAATTCGCTTTCTCAGCTTTACTGTATTGGCGTCTGAATTGTCCATCTTTAAGTAGAATCGTTCGATCGCCATAACGAATCGCATGCTCCATATTATGCGTAATCATCACACATGTAAGATGCTCTTCTCGCACTAGCTTATCGGCAAGCGCCATCACATTTTCAGCGATCTTAGGATCGAGCGCCGCTGTAATTTCATCAAGGAGGAGAATCTTCGACTCCGCCATGATCGACATCACAAGGCTCAAAGCCTGACGTTGCCCACCTGAGAGATTTGTGACCATCTCATTAAGGCGATTTTCTAAATTCATATTAAGTAGTGATAACTTCTCTTTAAATAATTCCCGGCGACCGGCATTATTAAAGAGACTAAAACCACGATGTTTACCACGTTTGAAGGAAAATGCCATATTCTCTAAAATGGTCATATTCTCCATCGTGCCCACACGCGGATCTTGCATCACGATCGATACTAGTTTCGCGCGTTCTTGTTGAGATGATTTTGTCACATCAACACCATCAATAAAGATCTTCCCTTTCTCGGGCTTCATAAACCCTGAAATCGTATTGAAAACGGTCGATTTACCAGCGCCATTGCCACCAATAATAACGACAAATTCCCCTTTACCGACTTCTAGTGAGAGATCTTCTAAAATCGTACGCTCAAGTTGTGTGCCTTTGCCCACAACGAGTTTAATATCTTCGAGCTTTAGCATTTACGCTTTCCTCCTGGCATCGCCATAATAATGATGATGAGAAGTCCTGCGATAAGGTTAAAGTCATAACTCTTAAGGTTAAGGAACTCCGCATGAAGTGCGAGTCCTGTAACGATACGATAGACAATCGAACCGACAATACAACTTAAAAGTTTAATCCACATTGAACGGAACGGTAAAATTCGCTCACCGATAATCACCGCTGCAAAGCCGGCAATAATCGTCCCGATTCCAGCTGAGATATCTGTAAATCCCTGTTGCTGACTAAAGAGCGCACCGCCCATCGCGATAAGCGCATTTCCCATTGCAACGCCGAGAATCACCATCCATTTCACATTCACGCCCCCATTCATACAAAGGCGCTTATTTTGCCCAACGGCACGAATGGCTAAACCTAAATCTGAATTGAGAAGATAGCTAAATGCCGCAATTAAAATTATTGCAATACCGCCTAAAACCACAAGATTATTCGCAATAAAGATCGTCGGCGACATTAAAAGAGAGATATTCGGCGTTCCATTCATAACGTGAAGATTAATTGAATAGAGCATGAAAGCGACTAATATCCCGGCAAGGAGATCTGTCACTTTAAAGAAACTATTTAATATCCCCGTTAATGCACCGGCAAGCGCCCCGCCCACAAGTGCAAAGACAAGTGAGATAAAAGGATCAATTCCTGCTTTGATTAAAACGGAAGAGATGGCAGCTCCTAAAACAAAGCTACCATCACATGTGAGGTCTGGAAAGTCGATAATTCTAAATGTGAGGTAAATCCCCATACCGACTATTCCATAAATGAGCCCGAGTTCCAGGCTCATAATTAATTCGCTTAAGCTCATCCTAACCCTTAATTTTGTTTCACGGCTTCCGCTTTACCATCTTTGATAATGACAGCTGCTTTTTCAACGACTTCATTTGGAAGTGTTAAGCCAAGCTTATTTGCGGTATCCATATTAATAACGAGCTCCATCTTATCAGGAAAACCGACAGGAATCGTGTTTATATCTTTACCATCTAACACATCTGCAATCATCTCTGCCGTATCAATACCAAGCTGATATTGGTTAGGACCAAGTGCTGCAAGTGGGCCTGATAAAACCGCATCTGTATCTGCTACAAATACTGGTTTACCTGCTTTAACGCCGGCAATCACAATACTTTCAAGTGCTGCAAGTGCGGTGTTATCGCCGTAAATAAAGATCGCATCTGTTTGATCTGCAAGGCGTGTTGCTGCTTGCGGCACATCTGCGGTACGATTGACGGATTGTGTCACTACTTTAAGACCGAAATCTGGCGCGGCTTTCTCAAGATCATTTAACTGCGTAATTGAGTTTGCTTCGCCTGGGTTATAGATAAAACCGATGGTTTTCATCTCAGGTAATACTTGCTTAAACATCTCAAGTTGCGGTGCTACATCAACGTAGTTCGACATTCCTGTCACGTTATTGTTTGAACCTTCAAGCTTCGACACTAAACTTGCGCCAACAGGATCTGTAATTGAGCTAAAGACCATGTTTGTTTTACCTTCCATCGCTGCTTTCACAAGTGATTGCGCTGATGGTGTACCAATTCCGACTGTTACATCTGCATTTTGTGCCACAAATTTCGTTGAGATTTGTGCTGCAAGTGCAACGTTAGCCTGTGCTGATTCCACGACAAAATCGAGATTTTGACCTTCCACATAACCTCGATCTTTAAGACCATCACGAATACCATTCGCTGTCGCGTCAAGTGCCGGATGCTCTACGATCTGATTTACATAGACTTTTTTCACATCATCTGCAAATGAGACGCTTGTTGCAAGTGCTGCACTTAATACAACTGCTAATAACTTTTTCATGATATCTCCTAAAGATAAATATAATCTCGAATCATCGAGGGTTTTTCCTTGGTATTTATTTCGCCGAATGTTTTGGGCTTTATTATGTTTTTGTTCTACTGTGGTGATACAGTAATACATTCAGTATTTGATGTCAATCTTATTCAGAAAATTTTAGTACTCGGCTCGAAGCTTTTTCATATCCAAATCATCCATATTCAAATCACGCGATATCAAAACAGGCACAAAAAATGCCGGGCAATGCCGGCATTCTAACGACTCATTCAAAAATTAATTTAAATCTTCTCTTTAGGATCCATTCTGTCTAAGACTAATCGATAACCATGATTTTTCTCTTCATTAATGAATCTCGCAACGCGCCCAATGGTTGTAAGGCTCGCGGATGTGAGCGCATGAATCTCACGATAAGAGAGATCTCCTCGCTCTAAAAGCTGACACACTTTCCAGCGTTCGATCATTGAAGTCAGCTCTTTCGGTGTTAAGAGATCTTTCAAGAAGAGCATCATCTCTTCTTCATTCTCAATTTTCAAAAAAGCATTACAGAGTGATTTTTCAAAATCAATCTCTTCAAGACGGGTTTCTAAGGATGAAAGATGTTCTTTACTCATTGTTAAACCTTCCATTAGTTAAAATTTTATTACCCCATATATAAACATACTTCCTAAAAAAAAGCGTTCAAATTTTATGAAGACGCTTCTTTTCAATACATTTTCCAGAGCTTTCAACCATTTCCTCATCAAAACCCATCAATTTTTCATCGCACTTTCAAAGCATTCTGTTTACTTCTCAACTCTCTCTGCCGGCATTTGTGAATCTTGATTGGAAATGCCGGACTCTTTTAACGATAACTTCACAACCCCAGCATCTTCAACAGGATGCGTTGCCTGATAAAGCGCAACTTCTACCTCACTATTAAATTGCTTCACAGCCTCAGCGCTCCAGCTGAAATAACGCGCCATAAAACGAGTCACATTCACATGATGGGTTTGCATATATTCAATATTGAAATAGAGATCACTCGTTCTTCGAAGCCAGAAATCTGCCGGCGTCATCACTGATTCATGCTTTAAACCATACATCAATTTCACATAGAGCATCAATGGCAAACCTTGCATCTCATCAGGGCTTGCTGTAGATGCGATTTCAAAAAGATCATCCACATTGGCGCCATACATCGTTGCAAGCGCACGTGCTTCTGACTCTGTAAGATTTGCTTTGATCCCTTCTGCGATCTTTCTCTCAATAAATGCCGGGAATTGATCGCTTCCTCCGACATCAGCGCCGGAAACTCGCAATGTTTGTGTTTGGCACGGCGAAAATTCAAGCCCTCTTGTTACTTTTAAACGACCGGCAATCTCATCGACCACCGATTCTGCTAATTCTCGATACCCTGTTAACTTCCCAGCCATAACGGTCATCAAACCATTACCTGCGGTTTGTAACAGTGGTTTATGCCCTTTTGACTTCGTGCTCTCCTTGCAAACGGCTGTCATTCCCGCCCAAGAAGATTCTACCTGATCTTTAGTGAGTTTTAATGCTGGGAACATCTCATTAAGCGCAGTTAAGAGATATTGAATATCCGTTTCAGAAACTGTCGGTGTTTCTCTCTTACCATGATAGATCGCACTACTTACGCCCACATAAACTTTATTACCACGAGGCACAGCAAATACCATCTTCTTCTCAGCGCCGGTATCAAAATAGACAATCTCTTTAAGCGGTAAAACAGATTGATCAAAGACAATATGAGCGCCCTTAATCAGATTAACATTCAACCCTTCTTTTGCTTCAACCGGCATTAGATCGTACATCCAAGCGCCTGTAGCATTAAGGACAATTGAACCTTCCACGAGATAATGGTTTCCGGAGAATCCATCTTTGACTAAAACCCCTTCCACATAGCCTTGCGCATCACAATTAAAACGCTCAGCTTCTAGGTAGTTATAACAATCTGCGCCGAGCTCGGAGGCTTTCTTAATAATCTCCAGCGTCAATCTTGCATCATCCGCACGATATTCCACATACTCTCCGGCGCCTCGAAGCCCATCAACCTTGATTGCCGGCACTTTTTCGAGAACCTCCTGACGACTTAACATCACTCGCTTCTCACCTTGCTTAACGCCGGCAAGATAATCATAAACTTTTAAACCAATAGAAGTGGTAAAGCGCCCAAGCGATCCACCTTTATGAATCGGCAATAACATCTTTTCAGGCATAATTACATGAGGCGCATTCTCATAGAGCATTGCACGCTCTCGCCCTGTTTTTGCAACTGTTTTTAGTTGAAGCTTTTGTAAATACCGAAGTCCGCCATGAATCATTTTCGTAGACCGACTACTTGCCCCTGATGCAAAGTCTTGCTTCTCAATCAACGCAACCTTCAGTCCTCGACTCACCGCATCAAGCGCAATACCCGCGCCCGTAATTCCGCCACCGATGATGACTAAATCATAGTAATGCTGTTTCAGTGACTGTAAGTGTTGTCTGCGATTTTTGGAAGCCATACGCATAGGAAGATCCTTATTGATTGGGAGATATATTGGGAAGAGTTTTAACAATGAGCGCTAAAAACGATCATACTTAATAATATGATCATTCTACAATATGATGAACCTTCAAACTTTGAGCTATGTAGGTTTTGAGGTGATCAATTT
>CAZPIQ010000105.1:0-6212 GCA_964586665.1 uncultured Ignatzschineria sp.
GGTGGCACTTCATCTTCCGGCGCCCAAGCTTTATCTTCTGATCCCGGCATCTCTTTTACTTTATCGATGAGTTGTTGGGACACGCGCACTAAACGTTCTATCGTTGCTTGCTGTTCAATAATGGTCTGATTCAAAGTTTCGATGGTGTAATCATGAAAAACCTCACGACTTTCAAGTTCATCCACTCGTGCGGTTAAAGCTTCTAATTGTGCTTGTAGATCTACTGCTTGGTCTTTATTGCTCATGATATCCTTAATACTTTTCATAGCGCTTAATAGAATCGATACGGCATTATATCGTGAAAGAGAACTTTTTGGAGACAAAACAAAAAGCCGAACTCGTTAAAGTTCGGCTTTTCAATGATTGGAGCGGGAAACGAGACTCGAACTCGCGACCCCAACCTTGGCAAGGTTGTGCTCTACCAACTGAGCTATTCCCGCAATCAAGAAGTGTAATTATAGAGAGTTTTCTAACTTTGTCAACAATCGTATTGCTTAATTATTACACTCTAGCAAAATAACCTCTTTATCATAATTCATGCAAAGCTGGATCGAATACTTGCATCCTTATCACTACCCCGCGCCAGCAATTATCAAGCCATAGGCTTCTCTATTTAGATCTCACTCAAAATGCACTCGAACCGATCAAACGGAGATTGAAAGAGTTTCAAATCCTTTCAAATGTCGGCACATCAAACTATAGAAGCACAACAAACATAACATCCGACATCGAATGCACTATTTCCCACACAAATCTACAATCAAAACATGAACACTAAAACAGATATAAAACGAAATTTCTCTTTATATAAAGAGGCTTAGCAAAAAAACAATCCATTTTATCGCTAACTGAATGTTTCTGTGTGACGGATATCACGCATTATCACTTTTAATGATTCTTCCCTTTATTTTTGATCTCATATTGCTATAGTACTTTCACAATTCTTTTAACCCAAACAAAAGAGCAATCATGACGTTACTTCCGATTGATGCAATCGCATCAAAAATTAATATCGCAAATGAACTTCTCACGCACCATGGCAAATATGCCGCGAAGATTGATCTCAAGGTGCTTCAAAATCCCCCGCAAACCCAACAAGGCAAGCTTATTCTAGTGACAAGCACAACGCCGACGCCGCAAGGCGAAGGTAAAACCGTCACAACAATCGGCATTAGTGAAGGTCTTAATTATATTGGCCACAAGGCAATCGCCTGCATTCGCCAACCTAGTCTTGGGCCTGTTTTCGGTCAAAAAGGGGGCGCAGCTGGTGGCGGTCAAGCAGAAGTCGTGCCGATGGCGGATCTGAATCTTCATCTGACCGGCGATATCCATGCATTAACATCTGCTCATAACCTTGCCTCTGCGGCACTTGATGCAAGACTCTTTCATGAAACACGCCTTGGCGATAGTTTTACAGAAAAAAGTCAGCTTCCACGCCTGAATATCAATCCTGAGCGAATCGTCTGGTCTCGCGTTGTGGATCATAATGATCGTGCATTACGTGAAATTACCGTTGGTAAAATGGGCGATAAGACGCAATATATGCATGAAGGGACTTTTGAAATTACCGCAGCTTCTGAGCTAATGGCGATTTTAGCACTCGCGAAAGATCTTCAAGATCTACGAAAACGTATCGGAAAAGTGGTGCTTGCTTATAATATAGATGGCAAAGAGATTACCGCTGAAGATCTCGAAGTCGCCGGCGCAATGACGGCTATTTTACAAAAAGCGATTCAACCAACGCTCATGCAAACAGTCGAAAATACGCCAGTGATTATTCACGCAGGACCTTTTGCTAATATCGCCCATGGTAACTCTTCTATCATCGCTGATGAGATCGCACTATCTCACGCGGATTATGCCGTGACAGAAGCAGGCTTTGCCTCTGATATGGGTATGGAGAAATTCTTTAATATTAAAGCGCGAACAAGTGGCATCTATCCATCTTGTATCGTCGTTGTCAGTACCGTAAAAAGCATCAAAGCCAACTGTACGATTGAAAACCCCACAGAACTTGAGATGCTCGAATGTGGCGCTGAAAACTTGGGCTGGCATATTCAAAATGCGAAACGCTATAACCTCCCTGTCATTGTTGCTATCAACGTCTTCCCAAATGATAGCGCCGAAGAGATTAACTTTATTCGTGAGTTCGCCCTACAATATGGCGCAGATGGCTGTGAGATTAGTAATGCTTACGAAGAAGGCGGACTCGGCGCTTCGGATCTTGCACGCACCATTGTAAAAGCTGCAAATAATGATCGAAAAGTGAAACTACTCTATGAAGATGAGATGAGTATCGAAACGAAAATCGAAACTGTTGCCAAAACTTATGGTGCGATTGCGATTGATTATTCGTCTGAAGCAAAAGCGATCTTAGCAAAACTCACAGAAGAGGGTTATAGCCATCTTCCGATCTGTATCGCTAAAACTCCCCAATCAATCAGCCATGATCCAAAAGTCAAGAATGTACCTCTTCCCTTCACACTACCGGTCAAATCTCTCCAATTAGTGAAAGGCGCGGGATTCATCAAAGTCCTACTCGGCGACATCATGACAATGCCAGGATTAGGCCTTCGCCCTGCCTATCGCGAAATCGATATTGATGCGGATGGAAATATTGTGGGTTTATAGCCATATAAGCTTATAAGCCATCGATCAATATACCCTATAGGGTATTATAGCTATGAAGTAACAAAACAATGCCGGGATCTTTAAAGATTCCCGGCATTGTTTATATCCGTATAGTCGTATAGCTGTATATCCAGCCTTCTTCCCACTATTTTTTGTAAAACCCACAATTTCAATTGCAATATGCAAAATATAGTTAAAACTCATTCTCAATAGATTCATAATTGCCTTACGTCTACCAGCATCTACTTATGGTATTCAACTTATGGCATTCAACTTATGGCATTCAACTTACGGTATTCCTTTTAGAATAATTCTGACAGATTATGGAAAGTTGGGTATTCTTATCAAGGCACTATAGATAACTATAGTGTTTGGAATGCATGATGCACGCAATATGGTATTAATAAAATATTCGTATTAGTAGAATATTCAATATCCGTTAATATTGATTTCAAAATAAGAAAATAGATGCATTCCTATTGATGATTGATTGACGATCAATCGCAGATACGTTTCACAAACACATTTTAACGTTTTAATGATTAGACTTTTTAGACGCTATTATTTTAAGGATCAAAAGCGATGTGCCAGTTACTCGGAATGAATTGTAATACCCCAACCGATATTGTCTTCTCGTTTGAAGGCTTTCGTCGCCGTGGCGGCGAGACGGATGTTCATGTGGATGGCTTCGGGATTGCTTTTTTCGAAGGAAAAGGCGTTCGTATCTATCAAGATGATACTGCTTGTGCTTCAAGCCCTGTAGCAGACCTTGTGAAGGCTTACCAGATTAAGTCTAAGAATGTAATTTCGCATATCCGTAAAGCAACCCATGGCCATGTTTCATTAGCGAATACCCATCCGTTTATGAGAGAAATCTGGGGCGAGTATTGGCTATTTGCCCATAATGGTCATCTAAATGATCCTCAAACACTCTTTGCCGGCAATCAGCAAGAATATTATCGACCTGTTGGCACGACGGATTCAGAAGCCGCATTTTGCTTTATCCTTGAGCATCTTCGTCAAAAATTTAGAGAAAAACCTAGCAAAGAAGCGATTTTCGCAGAGGTGAAAAAGCTCACCGAAACCATTCGTGAAGCCGGTATCTTTAACTTCATCCTAACAAATGGCGAATGGATGATGGCCCATGCAAGTACCTTGCTTCATTATATTATTCGACAAGCCCCTTTTGGCGAAGCGCACCTTTTAGATGATGATGTTAGCATTAACTTTGAAGCGGTAACAACGCCCAAAGATCGCGTTGCGGTGATTGCCACATTGCCGCTCACTTCCAATGAAAACTGGACGCAGTTTGCACAAAATGAGCTACTGATGTTTGAAGAGGGAGAAATTGTCACACGTGATTGCCCTGACCCCAATATAACGATGAGTGTTAAAGATGCTTTAGCGCTCGCAAAAGCCGTTGGCGCGGCTGCTTCATCTGTTATTTAATCTATTTTATACATTTAATGCACACTCAAGATCAGCTAAAAGAGATCTCTTAAACCAGATCTCTTTTAGCTGATCGAAGAAATGCCGGCATTTTCTATAGAGCATCAAACAATCCTACGAGATTGATACGTGTAGATAGCCCACATATAAAATCGATAAATGCAAAAAAGCCTGATTAAAAAATCAGGCTTTTTAATGTTTGGAGCGGGAAACGAGACTCGAACTCGCGACCCCAACCTTGGCAAGGTTGTGCTCTACCAACTGAGCTATTCCCGCTGAACAGGAGAACAATTATAAAGATTTCTGAAACATTGTCAAACCCAATTACAGTATTGAGCAATAATCAAACATACCAGAAAGATTCAACCAGAAGTTGACCCTGATATTGAATACTTAATAGATCGAAAATGAGCGCATAAATGCCGTTATATTCCGTGAATGTTTGATTAAAGCATCTCTTATAAAATCGCACAATTTCATATTCTAAGATTAGAACACGATCGATCTCACTTGAGGCATCTAAATAATATTTCACTTTATCAATGATTTGCTCAGAAATCTCATTAAAAAAATTTACTAAAAAAATGCAAAAATTCTATACGACTTCCCTTTTTTTACGGAATTGTATCGCTATAATAATTCGTTATTTTTTTTCATCACTCTGAAGTGATCTATGGAAGAGTATTAAGGAGGCTCAAATGCCAAATGCTGTCAGTGTCGAGGGAGATCGACGTCGATTTAAAATGCCCAACTTAGGGATTCAAATTTTAGTAGCTTTAATCTTAGGGATTATCGCGGGGGCGATTCTCCATGATCATGAATCGAAAGTTTGGATTATCGCAAATATATTCCAACCCGCAGGACAGATCTTAATCATCATGATTAAGATGATCGTTGTTCCGATCGTTGTTTCCACTTTAATTGTCGGAATCGCCGGCGGCGAGAACACCAAAGAACTCGGTAAAATGGGGCTTAAAACCATTATCTACTTTGAGATCATTACCACAATTGCCATTATTGTCGGCGTTGTTGCTGCAAACATTTTCCAACCCGGAAGTGGCGTTGACTTAAGTAGCTTAGCGCAAGCAGATATCACTAACTACAGCAACACAATGGCTTCAATGGAAGAAGCAAAGCATGGCGCATTCGTTTCAACGCTCCTCTCTATCTTCCCAAGCAACATCTTTGCGGCATTGACGAATAATAGCAATATGCTCTCTATTATCTTCTTCTCAGTGCTCTTTGGTCTTGGCCTTGGGCAATTGCCAAATGAACAAAAAATGCCGGTCATTCAAGTATTCAAAGGTGTTTCTGGCGCAATGTTCAAAGTGACGAATATGATCATGCGTTATGCACCTATTGGCGTATTTGCATTGATCGGTGCAACGGTTGCTAACTTCGGTTTTGAATCGCTCTACCCGCTCCTTAAATTAGTATTAGTGGTTTATGGCACAATCCTTTTCTTTGCGATCGTGGTCTTAGGCATTACGGCTTATATCTTCGGCATTAATATCTTTACACTCTTCCGCGTACTGAAAGATGAACTTATTCTTGCTTATACAACGGCAAGCTCTGAAACGGTTCTTCCTAGAATCATGGAGAAAATGCAACTCTATGGTGCGCCGGCAAAAGTTACAGGCTTTGTGATTCCCATAGGTTATTCATTTAACCTTGATGGTTCTACACTCTATCAGAGTATTGCTGCGATCTTCTTAGCGCAAATTACAGGCGTTGATCTCTCTATTACAGATCAAATTATCCTAGTGATTACACTGATGCTCACGTCTAAAGGAATTGCCGGCGTTCCGGGCGCTGCGATTGTGGTCATTCTTGCAACGGTAGGGACTGTGGGTATTCCGCTTGAATCAGTGGCTTATATTATCGGTATTGACCGTATTCTCGATATGGCGCGTACTGCACTTAACGTTGTTGGTAATGCGCTTGCGGCACTAGTTATTGCGAAATGGGAAGGTTGTTTCGATAAAGAGAAAGCAGACAACTACTTTAAAGTCGACCAAGAAGTAAATCATTAATTTGAAATCAAAATGCGATCAAAAATGGGCTCAATATTGAGACCAAGAATAAAATCTAAAATAGAATTAAAATAGAATCGAGATGAAGATCATTAATGA
>CAZPIQ010000106.1:0-6208 GCA_964586665.1 uncultured Ignatzschineria sp.
TAACCATTAAAGGATCTTGGCACATCTGTCAGCAGGCTCGCTTCATGAACAATGCCGTAATCAAGCGCAAGTCCATAGGCAAAAGGTTTCAGCGTTGATCCAGGCGAGCGAATACTCGTAACCATATCGATAAAGCCCGCTCGATTTCGATCAAACAAATCCACTGAGCCGATATAAGTTTTAATCTCATGGGTTTGGTTATGAATGATCAAAATCGCCGAAGAAACTCGAGGCGCAAACTTCTCGCTCTCTTTAAGGAGAAATGCTTCAACAGTACGTTGTAGTTCATAATCGATGGTCGTTTGAATCAAATGCGAATCAGGATTTTCGCGCTTGAGTTTTTCTGCCAACAGCGGTGCATAACGCGCCGTTTCGCTCGGCGTATAATTGATCGGATCTTTGGTTGCTTCCAGATAAGTTCTCTCATCAATCACTGAAAAATCCCGTAATCGTGTGAGAACTTTATCCCGCGCTTCTCTTGCCGATTGTAAGTCTCGATCTGGCCGGTAGATACTAGGCCTTTGGGGAAGCGCTACTAATAAAGCACTCTCGGCAAGAGTCAGCTCGATTGCCTTTTTAGAAAAATAACGCTCAGAGGCGCTACTTACACCTTCGATATTTCCGCCCATCGGCGCAAGATTGATATAGAGCGTGAGAATCTCATCCTTACTCAATTTGAGCTCTAATTGAAGCGCTCGAAACATCTGCTCGATTTTCCCCGAAATTGTACGTTCATGGGGATAGAGAAGCCTTGCCACTTGCATGGTTAAAGTTGAACTGCCGGAGATAATACTCTGATGACGAATCCACTGTGTAAGCGCACGAAGTGTTGAGAGCGGATTAACGCCGGGATGCTGATAAAAATAGCGATCCTCATAGGCAATCAATGCTTCTAAATAGGCCGGCGAAACCGCATCAAGCGTTGTCCAATGCCGGAAAACACCCTTATCATCCGCAAATTGCCGGAGCACTTCGCCATGACTAGCCACAACCGTTGTCGAGACATTGATCTTCGGGAGATCAAGCGGATAAATAGCGTTAAAAACCCCAAAGAGCACCATACCTAAAAACGCCGGCAATAGCAGAATCCCGGCAAGCCATTTGCCGTAGGTTCGCCATTTTTTCGGCTGATTTATGGGATGTTTTTGTGGCTTCATTTGTGGGCTCTAATTATTCTAATTACTCTAATTGACAGGCGATGATCAACTCACGCGCCATCGTGCTTGGGAAATTGAACTTGGGAGATTGATAACCCCTTTCACTCATCATACTAACCTTATCCATCATTGATCTCGTAAAGGTTCGGCAAGATTGCGTGAGATTTGGCATAATAAGTTTACAATAATTCATCTACTAAGGAGATGAGAATGTCGACTTTTCTGCGCTTATACCCTAATACTCTCATATCTCTGTTTTCGAAACCCCATCGATTTTACCTGATCTTCCTATTTGCCCTCTTTTTCATGCTCTTATCGAGCATAGTGCCGGCATTTTCGCAGGTCAGCACGATTAATCCGGCGAAGATTGAAGGACGTGAAACCATTTCCGTCTTCTTTGATTCGCCCCAAACTTTTACGAAAGATCAGCTTCAATCGCAATTTACCGTAAAAGTCTTTGATGATACGGATTATGAATATGTTGAAGATACGCAAGGCGCGTGGCATTTAAGCAAAGATGGTTATCGCCTCTCTTACTATCCTGTGACGCAAGGGAGCTACGAAGTTCATACCGATCAGTTTAAGCATTTGAAAGATACTTCTCAGAAATCTGCGGATATCTATATCGGGCAAGTAAGCGAAGGCGTGAAGATTTTAGGTCGTGGCCCTGTTCTACCGATTAAAAATGCCTCGCTTCCTGTAGAGCTGATCGGCACTGAAGCGGTGGATATTGAATATTATGCCATTGACAACCTGCCTCATCTGCTTGAAAACTACTATATCGGCACAAGCCTTGATAGCTGGAGCGTTTCTCGTCTTGTGAAAGAGACAACGCCGGCCGGCATTTTCCGCTATGTGGTGCCATCAAATACCAAAGTCGATGAGAGATCAAAACATCGAATTCCCCTTGATCAAAACATCAAACCCGGCGCTTATCTTGTAACTGTGAATCCTGCCGGCGAGATCTATAAAACGATTGATACGCGCATTGTCTTTATCTCCAATATCGGGTTACAAGCACGCCTCTATCCTGAAAGCACGCTAATTATCGCGAATCAATTTACGGATAATGCACCGCTTAATGAAGCTACCCTTGAAGTTTGGCGTGATAAAAATGGCAAGTTGGAGAAGTCTGAAACACTCTGTACTTTTGAAAATGGCTTATGCCAATTGCCGGAGCGCTTAAGAACAACCGATGTTGTCGTCGTAAAAGCCGGCGATGATCTTTCCATTTTACCAATGAAAGAGATCGCACTTGATCTGAATGAATTTGCGGTAACTGGCGCGCCGAGTACAAAAGATGTGGCATATCTCTATAGCAATCGTACGCTCTATCGCCCTGGCGAAGTCATGACCATCAATGCGCTTCTTCGTAACTTTAATGGCGAGCTTCTCCCTAAGCAACCCCTTAACCTTGCTCTCATCAATCCACAAGGCAAAGTATATAGCAACTTCCAGCTCGATCAGCGTCAAGATGGGTTTTATCAAACTGAGATCAAAATGCCCCAAGATGCTAAAACGGGCGTTTGGCATTTAGAAGCGCGAACAGATGCGACGAGCGAAAAGGCGCTGGGCCGTTTAAAACTCTATATTGAAGAGTTTATGCCAGAGCGCATGGAGCTGATTTTAACCGGCGAAGATCGACCTTTAAGCATTGATGAGCCTTTTACCCTCACAATCAATAGCCGTTATCTCTTTGGTGCAACCGCATCGCAAAATGCGTATAACATTCAAAATGAGTTATCCATCAATCGTACACCTTTTGCCGGCAATCAAGATTGGTATGCCGGAATTGAAGATTTCCCCTTTGGTAAAATCGCTTCAAGCTATCAAAGTGAAGGTTCGCTCAATGACAATGGCGAAGAGACGATTATGCTCTCTGTACCAATGCCGGAAGATGGCTCACAAGTGTCGGCGGTTTTAAAGCTCGATTCTGCTGTGAATATTCTCGATGGTTCCGTTCTTGGCATTACTCGCGAGATTAGCCGTAATTTCTGGCCCAATGAAACGATCCCTGTGATTCGCCCGCTCTTTAAAAGTGAAGAGATTGGATATGGCGCAGATGCACAATTTGAGCTCTTTAGCGCAAATAATGCCGGCGATATTGTGCCGAGTGATTTCCTGATTACGCTCAAATACCTGGATCCATCTTGTACTTGGATCTTCAGTAATGCCCGCGGTTGGGATTGTCATTATAGTTATGATTATCAGATCAGAGAGCAGAAAACAGTACAAGCTTCCGGCATTATTGATTATGAATTTTCGCCCAATAGCTGGGGCCGATATCTACTGGAAGTGAAAGATCTCACTTCTGGACTTGTTTCAGAGTTTGCCTTTAATGGTAGTTGGGAAGAATCTGGTTCAGGACAATTGCCGGCGGTGAAACCGCTTCATTTAAATCTCTCAACGCAAAAGCCAAACTTTGTGCCGGGAGAAACCATCGAGCTCACAATCAATGCGCCTCTTGCCGGCAATTTAACGCTGTTAGTGGAAGGCGATGAAGTGCTCTACAAAGAGAACCTCAATATTGATAAGGGCGACACAACCCTCACAATTGAGATGAAAGAAGATTGGAATCGCCATGACCTCTATCTCTCCGGCGTTTTAATCTCTAATAATGCCCAAGATGAAACTGTAAGATCACTTGGGATTATTCCACTCAAGATCAACACCGCAGAGCGAAAACTCACGCCAGAACTACAATTCCCGGCGGTTGCAAAACCCGATCATCCCATCACAATTGAAGTATCACTCTCAAAAAGTGATCTTGAAAAGCTTCAAGATGCCGGCGATCTCGATCATCTTTATGCAACAATCAGCATTACCGATCAAGGGATTCTCAATATGATTCCGGAGAAACCGGTTTCGATCTTCGATGCATTTTTCAAACAGCGTCAATATAGTGCCGAGATTATCGATTACTATAGTCGCCTCTTTAAACGTGGCGAAGGTTCACTGCTTAATCCACAATTTGGAGGCGATGGTGTGTTTGCCGAAGAGGAAGAGACCGCAATTCCGAATCTCACAGAGATGAAAACCGTTTCACTCACTTCAAATTTAATCTCGCTTGAAGATGGCAAGGCAGAAATAACCTTTGATCTGCCGGACTTTAATGGCGAAGCATTAGTGAATGTGAAGCTCTTTAATAAAACCCAAATGGGCGAGGCGAGCGAAAGCTTAACGATTCACGCGCCCATTGTCGCGGATATTGTACCTCCTCGCTTTATTCGTGTAGGCGATCAGAGCTATATGGCGCTGACGTTAGTCAATATGAGTGGTATTGAGGATACTGCGAAAATCACGATTACGAGTGAAGCCTTTACTGATCAAGCCGGTAATCATACGCTATTTGAAGAATCGATCACGCTTCCGATTGAAGGGAAAAGCTACAAACTGATTCCGCTTCAGCTCGATACATTTACGCCATTTGCACAAGTTACACTGAATATTGAGAGTAAAAGCTTCAATGCCAAACGAGATTATCAGATCGGCACGGTTCATAAAACGATTGAAACAGCGCTCTATGATAAACGTCTTCTTGATGCGAATAAGCCTTTCACAAGGGATTTAGCGATCACGACACATTATGATCAAGGCTTTAAAGAGTTCTTAACGCTCTCGCGCAATCCGCAGATCAATGTGCTCTCTTATACTTCCGGACTCTTTGAGTATCCTTATGGCTGTACTGAACAAACAACGAGTAAAGCATTCCCTTGGCTCTTCCCTTCGAATCCGATTTTAGACCAGGAGAAGCAATCTGCATATCAACGCGCCATTGATCGATCATCTAAAAAAGAGACCATCAGCTTTAATGATTGGGAAACGTCGATGATGAAGGAATCGATTCAGCGCCTTTTAGATCGTCAAAATATCGATGGAGGCTTTGCACTTTGGAGTGAAGGTCCTAGCTTCTTGCCGGCATCGGCGTATGTTACTGACTTCTTAATCGATGCGCAGAGAAAATTCCCGGCATTAGTGCCACAATCAGCACTCGAAAATGCCTTTAGCTATCTCAAAAAAGAGCTCAGCAGAACGCAAGAAGCTTATAACCGCTATGGGCTCGATATTGACCGCGATTATCAAGGGCTCTTAACCCGAAGCCGTTTAGCATCGGTCAGCTATGCAAGCTGGATCTTGGCAAAAAGCGGTAAGATCTTCTCGGCAGATATTCTCTTTATGCACAATCTGCTCGAAAGATTAACGCCACTTGCTTCAAGCTATATGGGCGCATCGGGGCTTGTGCTAGGAAGCTCTGCCCTTGGCAATGACTTTATCGAACCTATTGCCGGCAAAGTCATGGAAAATGATCAGCGTTATGGTTATTACCAATCCTCTGTTTCAGAGATTGCCGGCATTTTAAATGTGCTCAATGAGCTCACGGCAAAAGGATATCCCATTTCAAGCGAGCTCAAGATGGACTTAATGCGCGTATTAGATCGCGAACTCTCGCACCGTCAATACTTCAGCACACAAGATCGCTATGCGCTTATTAAGCTCGGGATTGATATGCCGGAAGATCCAAAGCCCATTGAAGTCATTATCAATGGTCAAACGCAATCTATTTCAGCCAATATGCCAATGCCGGCCAATAGCATTGGCACGCTCACTTCTGCTGAACCACTCTTTATGGAATACCAGATTTCAGGTTTCCCGAAAGCGCCCGTTTCAGTCACGAACTTTAATATGGATTATCAGAGCACAATGTATCAATTAGCCGGCAAGCAGTATAAAGTGGGCGATCGTGTGGAGATTCGTATTGAAGTAACGCCAAGCGTGAATTTACCGAGTGCGCTCCTCGCCTCCTATATTCCGGGTGGGTTTAACTTAGTGAATCCGAATCTCGCATCTGAGGATATCGACACCTTCTACCGAGATCTCGGCATCGATTTTGAACAGCGTAACCGAATGGAACATGAAGAGTTTCGCTTTGATCGATATGTGGCATCCCTTCCGATGAAAGCAGATGAGAAACAGACCTTCGTCTATATTCTCGAAGCATCAGTGCCGGGAGAATATGAGATTCCTGTCACGATCTTAGAAGATATGTATCT
>CAZPIQ010000107.1:0-6122 GCA_964586665.1 uncultured Ignatzschineria sp.
CATCCGCACTCGACCAGAGCGCAGCGTAGAGAGATTTGGAGTTTTGATCTGACATCGTGCCTAATTCCTGTCTTAATTCTTGTCTTAATTCTTGTCTTAATTCTTGTAATGGGATCGCGACCATGGCGATCTATTAATTATTTTCTTATTAGATAGATCATAGCAGAAAACCCATGCCGACTATGATTAATGCCTATAGGTCACGGCACTTTGGATGATTTTTTTACAGAGTAAAGAGACCATCCAAAAATATTTATAACTTAATAGTATTATCAATTATTTATCTTTTATTCGTATTTATCCTTATAAACTGACTATAATTGAGCTCTTCTAATAATATCTGATGATACCTAATGACTTCTAATAAATTTAGATATTCACTTCAATATTAACGTCATAAAATACCCATAAATCAAAAGAAGCCCATCCAATGACCTTTCAAGCCGCACCTTACCGCCAATCCTGCGAAAATACGATTAATCAATATATTCGGGATGCAACTCGTCTCGAGGCATTTACCTTTGCCATTGACCCTCTTGATATTTTTGAGCTTAACTATGAAGTAGCCTTAGATATCCAGATCTCCTCAAGAATCGATAATGATATAAGACTCGGCGCACTACAAAGCTCTGAAGAGCATCCTGTCTATCGGGTTGTTTCAGACTACGAAAATACGCTACAGACCATTATTGTTGAAGAGATTGCCAAACCTCGTAACTTTACACGTGTTAAAGAGACTGTCAGAAATCATTCATTTGGACATCTCCATCAAACCTGCGATCTTTACCGAAGCCAAAAAACTGTTTCTCATTGCTACCATTGTCCTCAATGTACTGCTAAAGGAACTATCAGATGCCCTGAATGTTCAGGTTCTGGGAAAACAAGGTGCTCTAGCTGTAGTGGCGCAGGTTATACAACCTACACATCAAATGTTCAAACAAGCCAAGGTCCTCGTTTACAAACCAATAAGCGTTCTTGCTCTAGTTGCTGGGGAAGTGGTAAACGTAACTGCGGTAATTGTGGTGGAAGTTGCCGAGTCACTTGCCCTAGTTGTAAAGGTCATAAGTACTTCACGAAAATATCCACTGTTGTTACAACAGCAGAGCCTTCTTATATGCCCGTTTATAATGGAGAAGATACACCGTCTTATATAACTGAAGCCCTTTATCATTATGGAATGCATCAAGTCGACCAATTAGGCTCCGTCACTTTTCTAAGCGAAAAAGAGACAAATGAGCATGCACTACAATTCGTCTATAAGGCACAATGCCCTTTTGGAAAATATAAAAGCATCATTAAAGAGAAGGAAATTTTTTGGATTCTTTATGGAAAAGATCCTATTATTTTTGAATCAAGTAATGTTGTTGAAACACTCCTCATAGAAGATCTCGTTGCACTAGAACATAGTGCTAGATCTGTTAATCTTCTCAAACCATACATTGCGCAAGCCTGTAAAAAAAGTGTCCGAAACTTTACCGAATCGGAAGTTAACCAAGCACTGATAAAGCTTTCAGTAGATACTTCAAATCTTGAAAAAACACGAGATGATTTACAACGATCAGTATCGGTGAACTACCTAGAAGTCACTCATAAAGCCTTCAGTAAGCTCACAACTGCAATTAAAACATGGTCTTTGATTAAGTGGATTCTATTCGTTTTTGCCTTCTTGATCGCTTATGCCGGTAGCATTACGTTAACGGAGCTATCACCCAACGAAATGAGTGCGCTTTCTCAAGATGGTTTACATTGGCTACCTACGTTCTACCATGATCTTTATAAAGCCAATGGCGTATTACCTTTCGGCACCTCGATCGCTAAAGCTTGGAATTATATGCTTTATCCTATCTTAGCGCTTAGCTTAATACCTTACTTACTCAGAATTTTTTGGCTAAAGTTTTGGCTTAAACGTCAATTGCCGTATCTATATGAATGGATGGTCAATCAAAAACGTTGTCCCCATAAATGGATATCGCTCAGTGTCATCACGCTTTTATCATCGGCATTTATTATTAACTTCGCACAAATACCGATTTATAATGGATCACTCTTAGGCATACTGCCCATCGACCTAGCACTTTCAGGAATCGAGAAGATAAAAACATTTTTGATGAGTTTTTAAGGGGTCTTTTAAGGGGGCTTGTAAGGTATTATTAATACACTTTTAGCTCTCAATAAAACCTTCAATACGTGACTCGACATGTGACTTTAATCATTATAAAAACAGCCATCTTCACCCATAGAGATGGCTGTTTACTTATGAGTAAAATAGTAAAAGGCCTTTTTCAACGATATATACGCCTAAACAGATTCATCTTAGGACATTGGCACAACTTCTCTCGATGCTTCTGCACATTCCTGATTGAACGCATCAAGTAAAGCTTGCATTTTATGAGGACTTAATCGTGGTCCTCCTTGCCAAAAAACGATTCCTATTCCCAGAAATATTATAGTAAAGATGAACACCGATAAAATACTTTCCCAATACTCGGAGATCGACGCACCATAACTTATAGAGATCAATATTATGATGACTAATAATATTAAACAAATAACTGATATTAATAGATAAAAAGCTTTAAAGAAATAATTAACTCTATAAGAAGTCACTATAAATGAGTTGTTTCCAGTTACTGCATTAAAAACCAATAGTAAGCAACTTTTCTTAAGCCCCGCGAGAAGAAAAGTCTGAACCGGCTTCATGCTCACTAAAATCATCTGAGGTAATGGGATAAATGTTGAAATCCAATATAATACGCAAATCACCCAGACTACGATAAGCGATATCTCCTTAGCGCTAGGCATCAATGATAAATAATTAAAGCTCACTCCTAATATATAAACAACGATCCCTATTATACTCAAAATGGCCGAAACGACCTTGACTGTAAATGCCTTACGAGCCAACAAAGTTAATTGATCTTGTTGCATTTCTAACTCATATCGATAAAAGAGTAGATCTCTTTTAGTAAAGTCTAAACGAGGATGCGCAAGTAGTTCTATAAGTTTTACAGATAAGCTGTAATTAATCACTTTTGTTATTTGATACACAGCATCCTTATCGATCAAATCCTTCATACTCTTTTGCAGCTCCTGATTCTGAATATCTTCATTTTCAAAATTAAAAATAGTTTCTTCAATGCCGGGATTGGTTATGAAACTATTATTGGTAAAAGGCTATGTCTATAATTAGTACATAGCCTTTTAAATATATTTTTTAGAAAATATCCATTCATTAGAATTAGTCTATTGTGTGAATTCTTTAGTGGGTATTCGATGTCACCATAAAATTATCACCCAATTCCTTGATCCAATCATTAAATAGCTGCAATCTCTGATTGGGCATCTTAGTCTGTGCGTATACAAGGTTTAAGGGTTGACCAACAATCGGATGATCTTCTAAAATTGGAATTAATGAGCCATCATCAATTTTAGATTGCGCCAAGAATTGGGCTAATACAGCAATTCCCTTACCTTTACATGCATAAACTAAGCATGTTTCAGGATCATCAACCGCAATACTATGATTCATATCAATATTACGAACTTGCCCTCGATCTTCAAACGGCCATGACCAAATCCTACCGGTTTCTGGTGAGTAGTAATTGACCGCAGTATGATCCGCTAAATCTTCTAAATTCTTTGGTGCACCATGTTTTTTGATATAGGAAGGAGATGCACAGCATACATAATTAATTGTACCTATCTGATGGCTTTCCGTATCTTGTAAGGTACTGTCTCCAATTTTAAAAGCAAAATCAACCGCAGATTCATTAAAGCTAACATTGGTACTTGTGCTACCCAACAATATCTCGATATTAGGATATTTATCCTGAAAACTAATAATATGTGGTAATAAAAAAGTCTTTGCTATTGCTGGAGAAACATCAATACGTACCCGTCCTGATGGCCCATCAAAAGGTTCTTTTAATTGTAATCTCATTAGATCCATACGCTCGAGAATATCGATCACATGATGATAATAAAGATTCCCTTCAGCAGTTAAGTCAACCCGACGAGTTGTGCGGTTAAACAACTGTACTTGTAAATCTTCCTCTAGTTGTGTAATCGCCTGGCTTACAGCAGGTCTTGTAATTTCCAGCTCTTCAGAGGCCCGACTAAAACTTTTATGTTCAGCCACAGAACGGAAAATCCGCATTAGTCTTAAAGTCATTAAATTCTCCTAAAAGTTATTTTTAATTATATTATAATGTCATTATAATCAACACTATATAATAAATGATGTATTTATCATAATATAAATTAACTATAAATATTTAATAACAAGGGAAGCATAGTAATCAATAACTGACTACCATGCTGACATATACTGCTTGACTATAAATACATTATTTAATAATAAAGACTATGATATTAATAAAAACATAATACTCAGCTTGTTACGAAGAGCTTGCATAATTAACATTATGTAACAAAGCTATAAACATTACCATGTTGAATAGTATAGTTATTATGGCGTCATATAGCAACATTTAATACATTATTAACAAAATAAACCCTAATCTGCTCGATCAGATAACATATTAAAACAACTTTTACCTATTGAAAATGATCTTTGACAAGAAATCATTAAATAGTGCAAGTAATAATACCCAGGAATGAAACTCTGCATGAAACTCTCACGCAAAAAAGCCAATCATAAGATTGGCTTTAGCTTTGGCTTTTAAAAATGAATAATCTTTTAGTTTAACAGATTAACGAGCATCTCTTCTGCTAGGACGACCTTCTGATGATCGCTCTGCTCTTGGCGCACGTTCTGTACGCTCACTTCTACGTGGCGATCTTTCACCGCCTCCTGAACGCTCGCTACGACCGCCAAAGCGGTTTTCACGTCTACCTTCACTGCGGAAACCACCCTCACGATTGCCTTCTGAACGTCCAAAACGTTCGCTACGGCCTGCATTATCACGGTTACCTTGTGGACGATCGTTTGAACGACCTTCTCTACGGTCACCACCACGCTCGTTGCGATCTGATGCTGCTCTTTCAGTACGATCACGGAAACCGCTACGATTTGCTTCAGCAGATGAACGACGACCTTCTGAACGGCGATCATCGCTACGACGACCATCACTGCGTCCACGGCCACCACGGCTAGGACCACCATTACCACGACCACGGCCACGACCGCCTTTAGGCGCACCGCGCATAGGTTCTTTCTTAGGCTCAAGACCTTCGATCACATTTGCTTTAATTTCAAGTTGAATGAAGTTTTCAACTGCATCTAGTAAACGTTTATCTTTGAAGTGTACGAATGTTACCGCTGTACCTTCACGTCCTGCACGACCTGTACGACCAATACGGTGAACATAATCTTCAGGTTGTCTTGGCACACCAATGTTAAATACGTGTGTAATTGTCTCAACGTCAATACCACGTGCTGCAACGTCAGTTGCAACTAAGATTTTTGTTTTACCACGACGAAGGTTATCTAATACACGGTTACGAACACGTTGTTGCATCCCACCATGAAGGTGATCTACAGATAAGCCCATTTCGTTGATTTCATCAGCAATCTCTTCAGCATCGATCTGTGTCGGTACGAATACAACTGTTTGGTCGATTTTCGCATTTTCTAACCAATGGAAAAGTAATTTTTTCTGATGTTCACGACCATCTGCCCAATGAAGCATTTGCGTGATATTTTTGTTAATTGTATCTTTCGGTGAGATCTCAACACGAAGCGGATGATTCATCATGCCTTCCGCTAAATGCATCACTTTTGGCGGGAATGTTGCTGAGAACATGAGTGTTTGACGGTTGTTGATACAGCTTTTATGAAGACGCTCAAGATCTTCAGAGAATCCCATATCAAGCATTCTGTCAGCTTCGTCAGCGATGAAGTAATGAACATCATCAAAGCTGATCTCTTTTTGTTTGTAAAGGTCAATTAAACGACCTGGTGTTGCCACTAAAAGCGTTACGTTTTGAAGTTCACGGATTTGACGTGAGTACGGCATACCACCAACGACTGTCGCAACGCGGAAATCACGATGCGCACCTTTTAATTGGATCGCTTCTTGCGCGACTTGAAGTGCAAGTTCACGTGTTGGGCACATAACGATAGCGCTTGGTTTAGGCATAGAGTAACGTTGGTTACGGCC
>CAZPIQ010000108.1:0-6018 GCA_964586665.1 uncultured Ignatzschineria sp.
GAAGCACGTGGCTTTATCTTCTCAGCACCTGTTGCTGTGATGACAGGCACTCGTTTAGTATTAGTGCGTAAGCCAGGAAAACTCCCAAGAGAATGTCATAAAGTAGCTTATTCACTTGAGTATGGTAATAACTATCAAGAGATGCATAAAGGTGATGTTAAAAAAGGCGATAAAGTCGTGATTATCGATGATGTACTTGCAACAGGCGGAACGATTAAAGCGATCATTCAGATGATCGATAAAGAGGAGGCTGAGGTCGCAGGAATCTGTTTCTTAGCGGATCTTACATACTTGCATGGACCTGATGTCCTTGAGGGGTATAACGTGAAGTCACTTCTCACTTATGAAGATTAAAGATTAATGAGTATTCTTTTTTATTAACTAATAAGATAACTAATAAGCTAGCTAGTAAGTTAATAAATAGATAAGATTGTTTTGGTTGTTATGTTAAGTGATAATGAAATAAAAAATACTTTGGATTTTATTACTAATGGTGGTATATTATCACACATAATTTATTCAAGATATTGAAAGCTTGAGTAGTTTAATGAGGCTTGACAGCAGGGATGCCAACTCATTTAAAGTGTTTTAATAACACTTAAGAGCGATTTCAGAAGGATATGAAATCGCTTTTTTTATCTTAAAAAATTGGTGCTGAGTATTTTGTTGTTAAATGGTTCTATAAAATAATTGGTAACCTATGGGTGATCTTTATTTCTTTTTCGCTAATCAGAGTTCCAAATGCGAGCACCTTAACGCCGGCATTAATCGCTTCTCGTAGCACTCTACCATATTCAGGATCAATTTCATCAGCAGGGCGAACGCCTTCGATGCCTGAGAGATTGACGCAGAAGATTAAAACAGCATTAACGCCCTCTTCGACAAGCGCCATTAATTCTCGCAAATGCTTTGTGCCACGAGTTGTAACTGCATCTGGGAAAGCGGCGATATTGTTCTCTTCAAAACCGAGCGTAACACTTTTCACTTCAATATAGGTGTAAGACGCATCATCGTGCGTGAGTCTTAAATCAATCCGTGAATTTTCATGGCCATATTTCACTTCTCGTTGCAGTTTTTGATAAGGCTTGCCTAGATCAATCACACCATTTTCTAAGGCTTCTTCCACAAGATCATTTGCGAGATGGGTATTCACATTCGCAAGACGATTAAAGGGCGTTGTGGCGATGACCCAAGTGCCTTTTGTTTTGCGATTTGGATCAGTAGAGACTTCATACCAAGCATCGCTTTCTGGTAGTAGACAATTCATCATCGAGCCAGTATTAGGGCAGTGAATGGTGATGGTTTCGCCAGATTCTGTCACAATGTCGGTCAAGAAGCGTTTGTAGCGCTTAATGAGCGTGCCTTTAGCGAGTGGCGGATTAAATTTCATGGTTGTTGATCTTCCTATTGCTGATATCGCTTTTGACCGGATAGTTATAAGATATAAGCGATATCAATGATTCATTGTATGGCTATTGACCATATCCCACAGCGACTTTGACATACTCATGATAATGTTGCTTTAGCGCCGTTAAAAGCTCATCACTTGGCAATACTTTCTGTTGATCAATCTGTAGCACGCCGGAACTTGCATGGTTTGTGTATTTGAAAATCAGCTGTAATCCTTGCTCGTTATCCGCTTCAGCTAGTAGGCGGTTAAAGATGCCTTGTGCGACTTTAAGGTTCATAGGGCTATGATTTTCAATATAGATATATTTTGCATATTGTGCGCGAATCTCTTCAAGAGAGTGGAGGGAGCTTACGCGAAGCGTCATTCCATTATTAAATGAATCCCAACTATAGCCACCGCGGATAAAGAGAATCGTATCTGTTTCGATCTGTTTACCCCGTTCTGCAAAGTTTTCAATGGCATCATCAAAGAGTCTAAATTCAGCACGGCATTCGCCATCATCGAGTACTACAAAATGCATCTTATTACCGGCTTTACTGATCCGTGTGTAGTAACCTGTAACAAGTGCGCCAATCATCACGCTATCATCGTGCCCGCGGGAATGGAACTTCGGTTCTGGCATCTCTTTGAGCTTGCTGAGCGTACAGTTCACAACGGCGCTGATCTCATTGCGATATTGATCAACCGGGTGACCACTAAAGAAGAAGCCTAATACCGCTTTTTCATCGTGTAGAAGCGCTTTTTCTGTCATCGGAATCGCATCTTGAAGCTGATATTGTGGTTCTTCTGAGGGAGTATCATCAAAGAGGCCAAAGATATCGCCTTGGCCTGACGCTTCATTTTTACGGTTTTGATCGGCCATACGAATCGCTTCAGTCATCGTAGCAAAAAGCTTCGCGCGATATGCAGCGCGTTCATCAATTGTTTGAATGGTCTCATCCAAGCAGTCAAGTGCGCCGGCACGAATTAAAATTTCAATAGCGCGTTTTGATGTTTTAGAGAGATCAATTCGGCGGCAGAAATCAAAGAGATCGACATAAGGGCCATTTGCTTCTCGCTCTTCAATCAGCTGAAGCGCTGCAGCTTTACCATATCCCTTAAGAGCGCCAAGTCCATAGATAATCGCGCCGGCTTTATTGACGGTGAATTGATGGAACGATTCATTCACGCTTGGGCGAATGATCGGAATCTTCATCTCTTTCACTTCTTCAATGATGATAATGATCTTTTCAGTATGATCAAGATCGGCAGAGAGAACGGCCGCCATAAATTCTGGTGGATAGTGATGTTTTAAGTAAGCTGTTTGATATGAGAGTAGGGCATAAGCGGCTGAGTGAGATTTGTTAAATCCGTAACCTGCGAACTTTTCCATAAGATCAAAGAGGCGACCGGCTTTTTCACTATCAAAGCCGAGCGTTTCAGCACCCGCCATAAAGAGCGAACGTTGTTTTTCCATCTCTTCAGGGAGTTTTTTACCCATTGCTCGGCGGAGTAAGTCTGCGCCTCCAAGGCTGTAGTTCCCGATGATTTGGGAAATCTGCATCACCTGTTCTTGGTAAACGATAACGCCATAAGTGGGTTTTAGAACCGGTTCTAACTCATCAAAAGGATAAGCAACCTCTTCACGTCCGTGTTTACGATTAATAAAGTCCTCAACCATCCCTGATTCAAGCGGCCCTGGTCTAAAGAGCGCAACGAGTGCGACGATATCTTCAAAGTTATCAGGCTGCATACGGCGAAGCAGATCCTTCATACCACGTGATTCTAGCTGGAAAACAGATGTGGTTTGACACGCTTTTAAGAGGTCAAATGTGGGTTTGTCATCAAGCGGTAGTTCATGAAGATCAACGGTTGTGCCACGATTATACTCAATATTTTTAATCGCCCAATCGATAATCGTCAGCGTTCTTAAGCCTAAGAAGTCAAACTTCACAAGGCCGGCTGCTTCAATATCATCCTTATCGTATTGTGTTACAAGCGAAGCGGAGCCTTCTTCGCAATAGAGCGGGGAGAAGTCTGTCAGTTTTGTCGGCGCAATAACAACACCGCCGGCATGTCGACCCACTGATTTTGCAAGCCCTTCAAGCTGTAGTGCAAAATCCATCAGGATTTTGACCTCTTCATCTTGATGATATAAATCATGGAGCTCTGGCTCTTGCATCATTGCTTTCTCAAGCGTAATGCCGAGATCCATCGGAATCAGTTTTGCGATTCGATCGACAAACCCATAAGGATGCCCAAGCGCGCGGCCGACATCTCGAATCACCGCTTTAGCGGCCATCGTTCCATGGGTTGCAATCTGCGATACGGCTTCACGACCATAGGTATTGGCCACATATTCAATCACGCGGTCGCGTCCTTCCATACAGAAGTCAACGTCAAAGTCCGGCATGGAAACACGTTCAGGGTTTAAAAATCGCTCAAAGAGGAGATCGTAAGGAAGGGGATCAAGATCCGTAATTTTAAGCGCCCAAGCGACTAATGATCCGGCACCCGAACCTCGTCCTGGCCCTACCGGAATCGCATTATCTTTCGCCCATTGAATAAAGTCGGCAACGATGAGGAAGTAACCTGGGAATCCCATGTTATTAATCACGTTTAGCTCTACATCAAGGCGATCCCAATACTTTTGATTGTCATTTTCCGGCGTGCGTTTGCCGATACGCTCTTCTAGACCGATATAAGATTCATGCTTGAAGAACTCTTCAATCGTCATGCCTTCTGGAATCGGGAAGGCCGGCAATTGAGGCTTATGCAGCGTGAGCGTTACTGTGCAACGCTTTGCAAGTTCTTGGGTGTTTTCAATAGCATCAGGAATATCGGCAAAGAGGGTTTCCATCTCTTCGATACTGCGCAGATATTGTTTTGAGCTATAGTTCTTCGGGCGATTGGGGTCGAGCATCGTGTGCCCTGATTGAATCGCGGCACGTACTTCATGTGCATCAAACTCATCTTCGCTCGTAAAGCGGACATCATTCAATGCAATGACGGGAAGATGATGGGTTTCTGCAAAGGGAAGCGCTTCTTGAATAAAGCGTTCATCATTCTCTTGATCAAGTCTTTTTAAACCGATATAGAGGCGATCGCTTAAGAAGGGTGCATATTGATCCTGAAGAAACTCAAAGGCAGTCTTAGCGCCTTGATTGAGCATAATCTGCCCAAAGTGGCTCTCTTTGGCTAAAATCGCAATGAGCCCTTCATTGTACTCACGCAGTTTTTCATGGGTAATATAAGGTATGCCACGCACTTGATGGTAGCGATAGCCATAGCTTAAAAGTTCAGCAAGATTCAAATATCCTTCGTAATTTTGCGCAATTAAGGTAATGCGCCCCACGACATTATCTTCATCAATGACTAAGCAATCTGCGCCAAAGATCGGTTTTATCCCCGATTTAATCGCGGTTTCATAAAAACGAATTGCAGCAAATTCATTGCCTAGATCTGTTAAAACAGCCGCTTCCATGCCAAGCTCTTTCAGCTTTGCAAAGAGCGGTTTAACACGGATCAGTCCGTCAACCATGGAGAATTCAGTATGAAGATTGAAGTGTGTAAAAGTCATAAGGTTGCCAACGCTCAAACACCTATTTGGGTGCATATTAATCGATAAAATTGTGCTAAATCATATCATATTTTGAGATTGATAAGGGGCTCGACATTCATATAAAGACGATAAATTTATATTGGACTTTAAAAAGAAAGGATCGTTTATAATGCATCAGATATATTACAATTTTCTATTATCTAACTTTATTTTTCCTCTATCTAATTAAGTAAGGATGCTAATGTCTTCATATTCAAAGTCTACAACCACAAATATTGTCATTAATGTGGTTAAAAGTTTCTTATTCATTTTGGGGGTTGGCACTTTCCAGATTGTGGTGGCTGGTGAGCGAGCGGGAAGTGAAACTTCATTTTCTAAAGATGAATGGAAATTTCACGTTTCCCCTTATCTTTGGGGCGCAAGCATGTCTGGCGATGTCGGTCATTCACGAATTGGCACGCATTATGTCGAAAGTCGCTTCTCGGACATTCTGAAAAATGTGGACTTTTCTGCGATGATTATGGGTGAAGCACGTAAAGGAAAGATGAGTATTTTCCTTGATTATATGTATATCAATGGCAGTATGAGTCATGGATTACCGCCACAAGTGCCGGCACAGGAAATTAAAGCAAAAGGCAATGTAACGACAGGTTATCTTGGGGCGGGTTATACCGTCTTTGAAGGCGAAAATACTCGTTTAGATCTGATCGGTGGGCTTCGTGTTTGGCATGCGGATTTAACTTTGGGGCTTCATGGCGGGCCGATGCCGGTCACGACTGCTGGCGTGAGTGAAACTTGGGTAGATGCTACTGCGGGGGTTAGAGGACGTTATTTTTTGAATGATCAATTCTCCCTAACAGCTTGGGCGCTTGCTGGAAAGGGTGGTGCAAAGAAAGATTGGGATCTTGCACTTCTTGCCAATTGGTCTATCAATAAAAGCTTTACGCTGACAGCAGGTTATAGAGCTATGGGCGTGGATTATGAGAAGAATAAGGTGGTTTATGATATTCGCCAACAAGGGCCAATGGTGGGACTGACATATAGTTTTTAACGATGTGATGATTGC
>CAZPIQ010000109.1:0-5936 GCA_964586665.1 uncultured Ignatzschineria sp.
AATCACATTCGCAACTGACTTCAACGTCTCGCTTGCAAATGGTGTGATCGCAACTACAGCTTCCGCTGTTTCCAATGCTTTAACAGTTTTCGCTGAATGAACAAAATCGAACTCAGGATCAATCGCACCCACTAAAACATATGCTTTAAGCGGTGATTCGATCATTGAAGCTGTATTTGCGACTGCATTTGTTAAACCTGTGATCGCCGCACCTGATGCGTTTGAACCTTGCGTGAAGTAACCTAATTTCGCGCCAGTAATACGTGCAAGTTCAGCAGCTAACACACGAAGTGTTGCAAATTGCGGATGACTGATTGCATCATGACCTAACACGATCCACTCACGCTCACCTTTAATTAACTGCTCGGCGAGGATATTCACCGCTTCGCTGTTTTGCGTATTGCTATTAATCACGCTCGTTAATTCAGGACGAATTGATGCACCTTTCATTTCAGCAACTTTCACTAAAACTGAAGAGAGCTCATTTACCCAATTAAATGGATGCGCTACGATTTCTGCATTCATTGCGTGAAGTTGGTCTGCATTGTATGAACCTAAGAATGAGACTTTCGCACCATTTTTAACAGCATCACGAACACGAATTGCAAGAACGGGTACTTCCATACGAGGATCTGCGCCCACTAAGAAGATTGAATCAAGTTGATTCACTTCAGGAAGCGTTACACCTAATGCACGGAATGTTGGCTCTGCTTTCTCACCGCTGAAATCACGTTGGTTAAAACGGTAATCAACATTCGTGAGTTTTAAGCCAGCTTGAAGTTCTTTCACTAACTGAAGCTCTTCAACCGTTGCCATTGGCGATACCAATACGCCCACTTGATCTGCGCCATATTTTTGAATCGCGCCTTCAAGAATCAGTTTTGTTGCATTGAGTGCATCACTCCATGATGCTTTTTCAAGCTCGCCATTCCCATTATCAATTAATGGATGTGCTGCTCTATCATCACTTGAGAGTGCTTCATAACTGAATCGATCTCTATCTGAAATCCATGGTTCGTTGATCTCGTCATTACGACGTGCTGCAACACGCGCCACTTTACCGCGAAGAGTATGAACTTCTGTATTAGAACCGACACCATCATGCATACTGATCGAGTCATGGTTAATGTATTCCCATGGACGCGCACCGTACTTAGAGGGTTTCGCTGTTAATGCACCGACAGGACAGATATCGATAATGTTACCTGATACTTCTGATACAAGCGCATGCTTAATATAAGTTGTGATCTCTAAACGATCGCCACGATCAACCCCACCAAGTTCACGCATTCCTGCGATCTCATCGCCAAAACGTACACAACGTGTACATTGGATACAGCGGTTCATGAAGGTTTCAACGAGTGGACCAATGTTGATTTTCTCAACATGGCGTTTCTCTTCATCGTAGAGTGATTTATTTTGACCATACTCAGATGAGAAGTCTTGTAATTCACACTCACCACCTTGGTCACAGATCGGACAATCTAGTGGGTGATTGATGAGTAAGAATTCCATAATCGCTTTTTGCGCTTCACGTGCTTTTTCATTACGTGTACGAACGATCATGCCATCCATAATCGGTGTTGCACATGCCGGCGCCGGCTTTGGCATGCGCTCAACATCTACTAAACACATACGGCAACTTGCCGCGATCGAAAGC
Organism: uncultured Ignatzschineria sp.; assembly: GCA_964586665.1. Lineage (GTDB taxonomy): Bacteria > Pseudomonadota > Gammaproteobacteria > Cardiobacteriales > Wohlfahrtiimonadaceae > Ignatzschineria. The sequence continues at coordinate 1,661 of CAZPIQ010000109.1, forward strand.
TTATCGTGGTAGCAGAAACGTGGAATCGTAATTCCTTCCTTATCTGCAACTTCGATTAACATTGTGCCCGCGGGTGCTTGAAATTCTTTACCATCGATATTTACGGTAAACATTTTTATTTCATTACTCATTATTTAGCCCCCTCAACCATGCTCTTACCATGCTCGATATAGTATTTAAACTCTTCAGGGAAGTGTTTAACAAAACTCAATACCGGCATTGCAGCAGCATCACCGAGCGCACAGATTGTACGTCCGCCGATGTTATTTGCGACATGCACTAAACGATCTAAATCTTCAGGCTTACCTTCACCTTTTAAGATTCGATCCATAATTCTAAACAACCAACCTGTTCCTTCACGGCATGGTGTACATTGTCCGCATGACTCACTGAAGTAGAAACTTGAGAGTGTGCGAAGTGCTTTGACCATATCTGTGGTTTCATCCATAACGATTACCGCACCTGAACCCATCATCGAACCTGCATGTTTTGCAATCGAATCGTAGTCCATGTTGGTTTCCATCATGATATGACCTGGAACAACGGGTACTGAAGAACCACCAGGAATAACGGCTTTGATCTTACGACCTTTCCAGATACCACCTGCAAGTTCTAAAAGATCCTTAAATGGGGTTCCCATTGGGATCTCATAGTTACCTGGTTTTGCAACGTGTCCTGAGATTGAGAAGATCTTCTGACCACCCGCTCCCGGAATACCGTGCTCTTTAAACCATTCTGCGCCGTTACGGATAATACGACCAACTGATGAGAGTGACTCACAGTTATTGATTGTCGTTGGCTTACCATATAAACCCACAGCTGCTGGGAATGGTGGTTTAAAGCGAGGCTGACCTTTCTTACCTTCCAATGATTCTAAAAGCGCAGTTTCTTCCCCGCAGATATAAGCACCTGCTCCTAACGCGCCAAAGAGATCAATTGAAATGCCCGTGCCTTGAATGTTCTCGCCTAAAAGACCCGCATCACGTGCTTCTTGCACAGCCGCTTCAAAGCGCTTGAATGGCTCTTCACTGAACTCACCACGCATATAGTTATACCCAACTTTAGCGCCAATTGCGTAGGCCGCAATTGCCATACCTTCTACTAAAGCATGTGGGTTATAGCGAAGAATATCTCTATCCTTACAGGTACCTGGTTCAGATTCATCCGAGTTACAGACGAGGTAGCTACTACCATCATCATTTTTCGGCATGAAGCTCCACTTAACACCTGTAGGGAACCCCGCACCACCACGACCGCGAAGCTCGGAAGCTTTCACCATGTCGATGACTTCTGCTTTGGAGAGTTCACCCCTTAATATTTTTTTCCACCCATCGTAGCCACCTAAGCTCAAGTAGGTCTCTAATGACCATGGCTTATCGTGCCCGAGAGTGAAGTAACAAACTTCATTTTGTACCATTAGTTTGCCTCTTTCTTATCTGCTCTTGATTCGATACGGTCGAGAATCTCATCAATTTTCTCAATCGTTAAGTTCTCGTGATATTCATGATTAAGTAAAGCTGCTGGCGCTGCTGTACAAGCTGCTAAGCACTCATCTTCTTTCTTAAGCGAAAAAAGACCGTCAGGAGTTGACTCCCCGGCCTTAATTCCAAGACGTTTTTCAACATGTGCTAATAACTCTTCTCCGCCGCGAAGCATACAAGAGATATTCGTACAAATTAAAAGTGCATTTTTACCGCATGGCTTTGTCTCAAAGTTTGAATAAAACGATGCCACTTCATACACTGCGATCGGTGATAAATCTAAATAGTCAGCAATTGCGTCCATTTGCTCAACGGTTAGATAACCCTCATTTTCATGCTGAACTTCACGAAGTGCAGCAAGAAGTGCTGATTGCTTCCGATCTTCAGGGAAGCGTGCTAGCCAACGATCGATTTCTGCTCTTGCGTGGCTACTTAAAATACTTTCTCTATTTTTCATCTTAGCTACTCTATACTTTGTGATTCGTAAAATTAGCGGTCAATATCCCCAAATACCATGTCTTGCGTACCTAGAATTGCGACTAAGTCTGACAACATGTGACCTTTAGTCATCTCTTCTGTTGCCGAAATATGTGCAAATCCAGGTGCTCTCAATTTCACACGATAGGGTTTGTTTGCGCCATCTGAAACAAGATAAACACCAAACTCACCTTTAGGATGCTCCACAGCCGCATATGATTCCCCTTCAGGAACACAGAAGCCTTCTGTAAAGACCTTAAACTGTTGGATTAATGATTCCATACCCTCTTTAACATCACGTCTTTGAGGAATAGTGACTCGACTATCCGTACTCATCACAGGACCTTTATTCTCACGAAGCCATTTGATGCATTGCATCACTAAGTGCGCTGACTGCTCCATCTCTTCAAGTCTTACTAAGAAACGGTCATAACAGTCGCCATTAACACCTACGGGTACTTCGAAATCGAGTTGGTCATAGACTGAGTATGGTTGAGTTTTACGAAGATCCCAAGCAACGCCTGAACCGCGAAGCATTGGACCTGTAAACCCTAATTCAATTGCACGTTCAGCAGATACTGTCCCGATACCCACAACACGACCTTTCCAGATACGGTTGCCAACGAGAAGGTTTTTATATTCAACCATGTTCTGCTTTAAGAAACGCTCACAGAAATCTTCTAAGAAGTCGAGTACGTCGCCTTGACGCGCCGCATTAATGCGCTCGAGTTTCTTTTTCGATCTGAATTTACTTGGCTCGTATTTTGGCATTGAATCTGGAAGATCCTTTGCAACACCCCCTACACGATAGTAGAACGGGTGAATACGCGCACCTGTAATCGCTTCCTGTGCATCATATAATTCTTCACGATCACGGAAACAGTAGAGAAGCATCGCCATCGCACCAAGGTCATGACCATGCGCGCCTAACCACATCAAGTGGTTCATGATACGTGTTGCCTCATCCATTAAAACACGGATGTATTGCGCACGAACCGGCACTTCAATACCTAAAAGTTTCTCAACGGCTAATACGAAAGCATGTTCGTTGTTTAAGCACGAACAGTAATCAAGACGGTCTAAATAACCAATTGATTGCGTGTATGGCTTTGCTTCCATCAATTTTTCAGTACCACGATGGAGTAAGCCGATATGAACGTCTGCTCTTTCAACTGTCTCCCCTCGTAGCTCAAGGATCAAACGCATTACACCATGCGCTGCCGGATGCTGAGGACCGAAGTTGATTGTATAGTTTTCTATATTTGTTGTAATTGTCATCGTCTTACTGCCCCTTACGAATCATACGTGGAATATTAACGCGCGACTCAATTGAGACCGGCTGATAAACCACTCGGCGTAACTCTTCGTCATAAATCACTTCAACGTTCCCAGTTAATGGGAAATCTTTACGAAGTGGATGACCAATAAAGCCGTAGTCCGTTAAGATTCGACGTAAGTCCGGATGATTTTTAAATGCAATTCCGAACATATCGAATACTTCACGCTCATACCAGTTTGCACCGCTCCAGATATCAGATACTGAATCGAGCATTGGAATCACGTTATTCATCTCACCATCAAGGTAAGTCTTTACACGGATGCGCGAGTTATGTGATAGCGAGAGAAGATGATACACAACGGCAAAACGCTCAGTCATTGATGCTTTATAGGCGGTTGCCTCTAAATGATGACCTGCGCGCCCCACTGCTTGTGGGCTTGTACCACGGCTAAAACCATGATTCGATGCTTCAACATCCCACTCAGTTAAACCGTAAGCTGCGTAGTCGACTGCTGTAATATCCGTTACCTGTTCGAACTTCAACTCATCATTATGACGAAGGACTTCCATCACTTCATGAATCGTTTTTGGCGCGACCGTAATAGTGAGTTCACCCACATCAAGAACTGACTTTAAAATCTTATCACCGAGGATTGCTTCAACGGTTTCAAGTAGCTCTTCTGGATTTCTAATAAACTTAGCCATCTTTCACCTACCCTAATCTTGCAATCGTACTAGTTCTTTTAATCTTGTCATGAAGACGTAAGATTCCGAACATTAACGCTTCCGCAGTCGGCGGACAACCTGGCACGTAGACATCAACAGGTACGACTCTATCTGACCCACGCACAACTGAATATGAGTAGTGATAGTAACCACCCCCATTTGCGCATGAACCCATTGAGATGACCCATTTTGGCTCTGGCATCTGATCGTAAACTTTACGAAGTGGCACAGCCATTTTATTTGTCAGTGTTCCTGCAATAATCATGAGGTCGGACTGTCTTGGTGATGCCCTAAATACCGCACCCCCAAATCT
>CAZPIQ010000110.1:0-5898 GCA_964586665.1 uncultured Ignatzschineria sp.
CATCATAAAAAGTCGTCGTAGTCGTCTCTTGAAGATGATCTTCAATGATGATTTGATACTCGCCACTATCATCAAAGGCATATTGATAATCTTCGGTAAAGAGTAGAGTGCCATTATCGCCATAGATTTTCTTTTTCGAGAGCTTATGATCGTAGTTGCTCCAATATTGGTGCTCGCCAATCGGAACGCCTTCGTCATCGTAGGTTTCATGAAGGAGGAGGACTTCATCATCTCCCCACTCTTTGTTATCGCCGATCATGACGCCATTTTTATAGGTCTGCTCATTTCTTAATTGACCATTTGCATTTCGTCGCTGTTGAAGTCCATCTTTTTGCCCTTCGAGGTTGGTGCTGACGATACGCACTAATGTGCCATTTTTATCCCAATCTTTAGTGCTGGTATTGATGCCTTTTTGATATTGCTCTTCACGCTTGATCTGTCCGCTTTCATAATAAGTACGCTGTTCGCCATCTTTGGCAAAGGGTGCTTCAGTCATATATTGATGATGATATTCAAGCTCGCCAGAGGGGAAGAATGATTCACGAATGCCGGACATATTGCCTTGATGATACTGACCTTTGAGCGAGATGCTTCCATCCGGATAATAATCCACATATTCGCCATCGTAAGAACCTTGATAATAGGTATGTGTTCGAGAAACCGTACCATCTTCAAAGTAATGCGTACAGAAGCGATCAACCGGTTTTCCTTCGTCATAGAGAATGTCTGATTCAACGACGCCATTTTCATGATAAGTGATGACATCGCCATGGGGTTTTCCTGCTTTAAAAGTCGCAGTTTGATGAACTTTTCCGGAAGGATGATAGTTTGTAGATTCGCCTTCCGCGCCATTTTCGCCGTAATGCTTTTTCGTCATCACATCGCCGGAAGCATAATACTGTGTGAAAGGTCCGTATGGCGTGACTTTATCCGGTTCATTCGATTGGCTATACGTGACAAATGCCACCGGCATTGGGTCTTCATAAATATCTGTGAAGTAGATATCTTGCGCGTAGTACGCTTTTACTTCCCAAAGCTGTTTTTCTTCATCCCATTGAAGTGGAAGATGATAGTAGTAGCTGATCCAAGAAGGGTCCATGGTTTGCGCAAAATTTTGATCGAGCCAAACCTTATCCTCTAACACATAGTGATCAGGGCAATTTTGAGTATTGCAAGGTTCAAGGCTTTTGATGACGACAAGATCATTCTCCACATCACAAGATTCTATCTGAACATTAAAATAGAGCCCGTTCGCAGATTGCGCGTATCTTTTTTGTAGCAATTCCGAGAAAGCTTCCGGCGTTAATCCCATATCGCTAGCGGTTGCGGTGTAAAAGGTTAGGGCGTTACAAGGCTCATTGCGGAGCGAGATCTGCGCCGTAAATTCTGTGAAGGTTTTGCCGGCAAGATATTCCGGCATTTCTCGAATGTTTTTAATTTGGCTCGTAAAACTAACCGGTTCTCCAAAGGAGACAGAAGCTAACGTAAAGCCGATAGCGAGAAGGATTTTGGGGTTCATCATATTCATAGAGGCTCTTTCATGGGAATAATAAAAAAGCTCATCGGCATTCATCTGCCCATGAGCTTTGTAGATCTATCAGGTCTGATTGTGAATCATTATTCCTCTTTATGAAATGAATAGCAAAAGGGGAAGATGCACTAATGCGCAATTGATTGATCTATATCGTTATCGGTTCATTTGGGTTATGCGGTTTTTGCATTTTCCGCAGTTGAATTTGGCATGATTAAACTCAATCCCCAGCCCATCACAAGTCCGATGAATGCCGGCACAATCCAACCCATATTGACATCTGAGAAGGGCAGGAGGCGATCGAAGAAGGTTGTAATCTCAATCACGGCTTTATTCTGACTAATCACATCAGCGCTTGCTTTTAAGCCTTCCACAATCGCGACGATCAGCGTGAAGCCTGTCGTAAATTGATAGACGATTTTCTTATGATGAAAGAGAGGCGATAAGAACGCTAAGATCACAAGTGTAATCGCAAGTGGATAGAGGAACATTAATACCGGAATCGAAATCTGAATAATCGAAGTTAATCCCACATTCGCGATCAACATACTAATCAAGCTAAAAACGTGAACGAAAGTACGATACGCAATTTTCGGGAAGAGCTGATTAAACATCTCCGCACAAGCACAAATAAGACCAATCGCTGTTTTAAGACAGGCAATTGTAACGATAATCGCAAGGAGAATCGAGCCGAGTGAGCCAAAGTAATAGGTTGAAATCTGCGCCAGTGCAATTCCGCCATTTTCAGAGAGCGGGAATGCGTTTAAGCTTGTCGCACCAAGATATGCAAGGCTTCCATAAATGAGGCTCATTAACACTAATGTAATAAAGCCGGCTTTGAAGGTATCTTTTGCGATATCGGTTGTATTAGTCACGCCTAAGCTTTTAATGGTATTGACGACAATAATTCCAAATGCAAGCGATGCCAATACATCCATCGTATTGTAGCCTTCTGTAAATCCTTTAAAGATCGGATTTGCCTGATAGCTTTCTTGTACCGGCAAGGTGCTAATATCGCCCATCGGTTTGATGAAAGCGCTAATGATCAGAAATGCTAAGAAGATGAGGAAGAGCGGATTTAAAACCTTGCCGATCCATACCATAATATTCGAGGGATTAAGCGATAAGATCCAAGCGAGGAAGAAGAACGCGAGTGTGAAGATCAGCAGGCTTATCGTATAGTAATCCGGCGCAATGAAAGGCGTTAAACCGATCTCAAAGGAGACCGTTGCGGTTCTTGGCAGTGCGAAGAATGGCCCGATTGTGAGATAGAGGAGCATTGTAAAGATAAGCCCATATTTCGGCGTGATGCGACTTGCGAGATCATAAAGACCATTACTTTTTGAAAAGCCAATGGCAACAATTCCAAGAAAGGGCAGACCCACGCCGGTAATGATAAAGCCTAAAGTCGCAAGCGTTGTATTTGCGCCAGCTTCCTGACCCATATGAACCGGGAAGATTAAATTTCCGGCACCAAAGAAGAGCCCAAATAACATCGACCCAATAGTGATGTAAGAGGCAAGAGAGAGTTTATTATTCATGAATATCTCGATTGATTGAAACGTCCCTTTTGGGGACAAAATGAACCTGTAGGTTTTTGCTTAAGCGTTCATGACTTTACTAAAAATTGCCGGCGCTTGCTGAGATATTTGTAAAGAGAGAATCTGAAACCATAACCTTCAATAATGATATTGATGGATCGCATGAATATTCATGCGAGATGAGATACATTTTTATGAGGATAATTTCAATGTGAGAATCGGATAAGGTTTGCCGGCACTATCTGTTTCACTGCGATGAATTTGGGTAAATCCATAGTGTTGATAGAACCCTATCGCTTGCGGATTTTGTTCATTCACATCGACTTGGTCTGCGCCCAAGTTTTTAGTCGCAAAATGAAGAAGCGCTGTGCCAACGCCTTTTCCACGAGCATCCGCATCAATGAAGAGCATTTCGATTGCGTTATCGAATACGCCGATAAAACCGAGAATTTGTTGTGAGTCTGATTCAACCGCTTTATAAAGCGAAACTGCCGGGAAGTAGTGTGGAATCAGATTTTGCTGAATCTCAGCATAATCCTCTGGCATTAGGAAATCATGCGTTGCCAATACAGAGCGAGACCAGATTGCTTGTAAGGTTAAATAATCATCTTTGGTTGCCGGCATAATTTGTATCGTCAAAATGTATTCTCTCTATTGCTGGATTTATAAGTAATTTATATAGTAATTTATATCGCAAGTTATATAAGTTATATCGCAATTGTATTGATCAGTATAATATTAAAGCATTGTTAAAGAGCGCGTTGCGCACTTTTAGATGGTAGAGATTACGATAAGTTGCCGGGAATTGGTGTATAGTACATCTTTCTTTTTTGATTAGGTGTTTTAGTTATATGTCTTTTAATTCCCTTGGTTTACGTGATGAAATCTTATCAGCGATTAGTGAAGCTGGATATACAGCGCCGACACCTATTCAACAGCAAGCGATTCCTCTCGTTTTAGAAGGTCGCGATTTAATGGCTTGTGCGCAAACCGGAACAGGTAAAACGGCGGGGTTTACATTGCCACTTTTACAGCTATTAAGCCAAAAGTCGCCGGTTCAGAGTAATGATAAGCGTCAAAATCGCAGACCTGTTCGCGCGTTAATTTTATCGCCGACACGAGAGTTAGCCGCGCAGATTCACGATAACTTAAGAACTTATAGTCAATACTTAAAACTCCGTTCGCTCGTGGTGTTTGGTGGCGTGAGTATTAATCCTCAGATGATGAAGCTTCGCGGTGGAGTCGATATCCTCGTTGCAACGCCGGGAAGACTGTTAGATCTTGAACAGCAAAATGCTGTTGATCTTTCCAAGATTGAATATCTTGTGCTTGATGAAGCAGATCGCATGCTTGATATGGGCTTTATTCATGATATCCGTAAAGTACTTGCGAAGATTCCAGCAAAACGTCAAACACTTCTCTTCTCAGCAACCTTCTCGAAAGAGATTACAGAACTTGCAACCAGACTTCTTCATAATCCTGCGAGCGTCGAAATTGCGCGTGATAAACCCGCATCAGAGCAAGTAACGCAAGAACTCTACTTTGTAGATAAAAATCGTAAGCGTGAATTACTCTCCTATTTAATTGAAGATGAAGCTTGGGAGCAAGTACTTGTATTCTGCCGAACAAAACATGGTGCAAACCGTTTAGCGGAATATTTAAATGAGAAAGGTATTGTTGCTTCAGCGATTCATGGAAATAAGAGCCAAGGTGCAAGAACGCGTGCTTTAGCTGATTTTAAAACAGGTGATGTGCGCGTATTAGTGGCAACAGATATCGCTGCGCGCGGGATTGATATTGCGGAATTACCCTATGTTGTAAACTTCGATCTTCCAAGTGTACCGGCAGATTACGTTCATCGTATTGGTAGAACGGGACGAGCAGCCGCAACGGGTAAAGCGGTTTCGTTAGTATGCGTGGATGAGCATAAACTTTTAAGAGATATCGAACGTTTATTAAAAGCAGAAGTGCCAAGAGTTGAGATCGCAGGCTTTGAACCTGATCCATCGATTAAAGCCGAGCCGATTGAAACAGGTCGCGGTGGCAGAGGCAATAGCCGAGGCGCAGGACGTGGGCGCGGGCAATCATCACGCGGTAATAGTGGCGAGAGAACAGAGAATAGTGCAAATAACGCTAATCGCAGAACTCGCAGTAGAACCAATAGAGATAATGCCGGTAATTCAGGTAGCAGAGCCGAAGGCGCTCCATCAGAAGGACGCTCAAGAAATAGTAAGCCGAAGTCAGATCAAACTAGAAGCGAAAGACCTAGAGCAGAGCGATCAGGAAGCGAGCGTTCAAGAAGTGAAAACCCGACAAAAAATGCCGGCAATCATTCAGGGAATGCCGGAAGAAGTAGAAGTAGTGAAAAGAGTTCAGGCGCGTCAGAGAGACCAAGACGTCGTCGTAGAGAGAATCAAACTCGAGACTTCTAATAAATTTTAGAAATTAATTTTATTAATGATTATATTAAGAGACAGATGGAATTTTATTCGATCTGTCTTTTTTTTGGGTCATTTTTATTGTATGAGCAAGAGCCTTAATGAAACCTTATTTTAAGAATACTGGTATCTTGTTGATTTTATTGCGCATTAGCTTGTGCGCTAAAAATAGGGTTTTGAACCTTAGTTCTTTAACAATTGAGATCTAGTGAGGGCTATCGTTGAATCCCATCTAGTGCACCGCCGGATAGGCGGCTTAGAAATGTTTCTAGCACCAGCTATAAGACGAGGTTTAGTGCACCGCCGGATAGGCGGCTTAGAAATTATACACATTTTAATTATTTGGTAAGGTATCGTGCACCGCCGGATAGGCGGCTTAGAAATACTA
>CAZPIQ010000111.1:0-5793 GCA_964586665.1 uncultured Ignatzschineria sp.
TTTTAGAACTTTTAGAATTAAACATCCTTTGGAAACAGTGCTTCTCCAAGGTTGAGCATTAAACGATTAGCCCAGCCAAATATGGAGACAGAATGAATCAGGTCGAGAATTTCAATCTCATTTAAGCCGGCATCTTTGAGTGCTTGAATATATTTGGGGTCGAGATCGCCGGGGCTTTCTGTTAAAGCGATGGAGAGCTCAATCACGGCTTTATCTTTCGCAGTTTGTGGTGCTGTAGCTGGATTCTCGAAGACAGGTTTGACCATATCCGTTCGCTTTGATGCCATCACAAAACGCTGAGCATGAACAGAGGCACAGTAAACACAGCCATTGATTTGGGAAACGGTTAAAGCCCCCAATTCTCGTTCTGCGCGATCTAATCCGCCGGGCGCGTACATAATCGCATTATAAGTGGTGGAGCGATGATGAAGAATAGCCGGCTGATGGGCTAAAAGGAGATAGTAGTCCATTTTTTTCGCTTGCGGATGGCTGACTTCTAAGACTTCAATCTGTTCATCAGTGGCTTTATCGAGATCAAGTACATCTAACCATGCTTTCCAGCCAAGCGCTTCATTGGTAAATCCATTTGCGGTAATTTTATGACTCATGATGATTATCCTTCTAAACTTTTCATTGCTTTTAATCCTGTCACTAATCGAATCTGATAGGACAAGAAGGCAATAAGCTGCGCGATTGTAATGCTATCAGGCGTTGAAATGCCGGCATTTTGTAATGAAAGAAGTGCGTTTTGATCGCCCTCAATCGGATTTAACGTTAATGTGCGAGTGAAGAGTAAAATCGCTTTGAGTGCGGGGTCTGATATTTGAGAAAGATCATTATTGAGTACCGCTTGAAGAGTCTTCTCATCAATGGCTTCATTGATCCCTTCACTTATTCCTTTACTGCTTACTTCGCTCTGTATTTGCGCTAAATAATGTTCGGAAAGTTCCTTCGCATTTGAGAGTAGACTTGCATAGAGTGCCACTAAGTAGCGTGTTTCGATCGGCAATGTGAGATCTCGATCAAAAAGCGCTTCATAACTCTCTTGCGTACCGGTGAGTACTTCGTCTCTAAAGTGACGAGCAGCATAAGTATTACTGCCCACTTCTAATCCGACTAAGGCATCAATCAAATCGGTGTGATTGTTGAATTGCGTCATTTTTTACTCCTTTAGTAATTCAGGCTGAACGTCTCTATTTCAGATGTATTGTTGTTGCTAAAACATTTTTATCAATATACTGGCATCAATTGTACGACAAAACATACTAAATATGCACTTATTGTATGCAATGGTGGTTTTTTTGATGTTTTATTGGAGATAGTGATGAGAAATCATTTAAGGCTAAGCGATAAATTTAATCTGTATAAAATAGATGTTTGGATCTATGAGAATCTTCGTTTTATCTAGCTTCTGAGAGTTTTTTTAAAGAGAAAATAATGTTTTTTAAGGGAGAATAACCGCATAAAAACGCTACTATGAATTTTGCTCAACATTGTGTGAAATTAAATCAATTTTATTCATCTTACGAATTGCTATGATCAATTTACACAGCAACAAATTGAAGTATTAACACAGCAGTTAGGAGCACATTAAAATGAGTAACCCATTTACATACGCCATTAAGAGCATTAAATTTGACGAAAATTATCTTCCAGCGAATAGCACGCGTCTTACGACGAACTTTGCTAACTTAGCAAGAGGCGAGCATCGCCAAGAGAACTTGCGTAATACGATCGCGATGATGAACAGTCGATTTAATGATATGGCGCATTGGGATAACCCAAATGGGGATCGTTACTCAATTGAGCTTGAGATTGTATCTGTGGAAATGGATATTAATAATAACAATGAAGCATTTCCAATTATCGAGCTTTTGAAGACGAATATTGTGGATCATACAACCGGTCAGCGTTTTGAAGGTGTTGTCGGTAATAGCTTCTCCTCTTATGTTCGTGATTATGATTTTAGCGTGGTGCTTTTAGAGCATAATAAAGGGAAAGAGCAGTTCTCGATTCCTGAAGGTTTTGGGGATCTACATGGCAAGCTCTTTAAAGATTTTGTGAGATCGGAGGTTTACCAGCAAAACTTTAATAAGGCACCGATCATCTGTTTAAGCGTTTCAAGTAGTAAGACGTATCATCGCACAGAGAATACACATCCCATTTTAGGCGTTGAGTATGTGCAAAATGAATATTCTTCAACAGATGCTTATTTCGAAAAGATGGGGTTAAAGGTGCGTTACTTCATGCCACCTAATAGTCTTGCACCTTTCGCATTCTACTTTAGTGGTGATCTCTTGGCCGATTATAGTAATCTTGAGCTTATTAGTACGATCAGCACGATGGAGACTTTCCAAAAGATCTATCGTCCTGAAATCTATAATGCTAATGCGGCAGCAGGTAAATGCTACAAGCCAAGTTTAAAGAACCCTAACCATTCATTGACGCAGATTTTTTACGATAGAGAGGAGCGTAGCCAATTAGCGGTAAATCAAGGGAAGTTTACGGAAGAGCATTTCATTAAGCCATACGAAGAGGTGCTTGAAGAATGGGCTGCGAATTACGCATAAAACAATAAAGCCTAAAACTTCAATATAACAGATTGAATATAAAGCAAATATCAATCGAATATAAATCGAATATAAAAATAACAAAATAACATCCCCAATATAAGGAACTTACTCATGAAGATTTTATTACCGACATCAACGGCGGGCAGTTTACCTAAACCGGTTTGGCTAGCAGAGCCAGAGAAACTCTGGTCTCCTTGGAAATTAGAAGGCGAAGATCTTCTCTCAGCAAAGCAAGATGCACTATTAGTTGCATTACAAGATCAGCTTCATGCCGGTATTGATATCGTCAGTGATGGTGAGCAGACACGTCAGCACTTTGTAACAACATTTATCGAACATCTGAGTGGTGTGGATTTTGAAAAACGTGAAACGGTTAAAATCCGCGATCGTTATGATGCAAGTGTTCCAACAGTTGTAGGCGCTGTTACACGTGAGAAGCCTGTTTTCGTAGAAGATGCAAAATTCTTACGTAAGCACACAAAGCAACCGATCAAATGGGCACTTCCAGGGCCAATGACGATGATCGATACGCTTTATGATAATCACTATAAGAGCCGTGAAAAACTCGCATGGGAATTTGCAAAGATTCTTAACCAAGAAGCAAAAGAGCTAGAAGCTGCGGGCGTGGATATTATTCAGTTTGATGAGCCGGCATTTAACGTCTTCTTTGATGAAGTGAATGATTGGGGAATTGCAGCGCTTGAGCGTGCGGTTGAGGGCTTGAAGTGTGAAACGGCTGTGCATATCTGCTATGGCTACGGTATTAAAGCAAATACTGATTGGAAGAAAACGCTCGGTTCAGAGTGGCGACAATATGAAGAAGTGTTTCCAAAACTTCAACAATCAAGTCTCGATATTATCTCTCTTGAGTGCCAGAACTCGCGCGTACCAATGGATCTTATTGAATTAATTCGCGGTAAAAAAGTCATGGTTGGGGCGATTGACGTTGCGACGAATGAGATCGAAACGCCGGAACAAGTAGCTGATACGCTTCGTAAAGCACTTCAGTTCGTAGATGCCGATAAGCTCTATCCATCAACAAACTGTGGTATGGCGCCACTCTCTCGTCAGGTAGCAAGAGGGAAATTACATGCTTTAGCCGCGGGCGCAGCAATCGTTCGAAGCGAACTGTAATTGATATTGATTTAGAATCAGAAGGGCTACCACATTTATCGGTAGCCCTTTTTTCTCCTTAGGGAATGAAGGTAGGAAAATCATCATGGTAGAAACAACAGACTTTAGAGATGCAATGTCTCTGTTAACAGGCGCCGTCAATGTCGTGACGACAGAAGGTGAAACAGGTCGCTATGGCTTTACCGCATCGGCCGTATGTAGCGTCACAGACTCTCCGCCCACGTTACTTGTATGCATGAATCGTGCTTCAAGTTCACATGATCACTTTGTGGCAAATAAAATCTTAAGTGTGAATGTATTAGGCGCGCAGCATGAAGCGATCTCACAAGTCTTCTCCTCAAAAAGAGATGCTAAGGAGCGCTTCGAACATGGCGCATGGACATCTTTAGAAACCGGCGCACCAGTATTAGCAGATTCACTTGTAAGCTTTGATTGCGAAGTCGATCAAGTCCAAGAAGTCGGCACTCACACGATCTTTATCTGCCATATCAAAGCGATCCAAAAGAGCGAACAGAACCAGAGCTTGGTGTACTTTAATCGGGCTTATCATTATTGTGGGTGAGCTTGGAGTTTTAATCTTATTCTGATTTTTTAATAATTCTGTAAACTCATTTACATTTTCTTTACGAGCATTAAACATTTTAAATAAGCCTATCATTTTTGATAAAAAACAAACCGTTATTGCAGAGCATAGCCTCTAGACGCGTATAAGAATGCGCTAATTAATTAGTTTTTTCGGCTCACAATATGAGCTGAATGTATGTTATATTCAACTCATACAAAATTTTTAAAAGAGATTGAAAATGCAAGAATGGATTTGGCAGGCGGAAAACTGGACAAATTTTACATGGGAAGATTCAATTATCTTACCCAAAACAAGGCAGGTGCATCAAAAAATAGGAATGCTTCTTGGACAAAGTCAGTATGATTTAGCCAAAGAACAACTCACCCTCGATACTTTACTGACTAATCTTGTTGCTTCATCTGCGATTGAAAATGAAACTATTAATGTTTTTTCATTAAGATCCTCTCTAGCTCAACGCTTAGGTGTCACTCTTGAACAGCCGTACCCAAGCTCAGATCGCTCTGAAGGTTTAGCCAATATTATGTTAGATGCGCTTAATGATGTTAAGCAACCTCTCACAATTGAACGTCTTATGCAGTGGCATAGTTGGCTATTTAATGACCCTGATTGGACAATGCAACGTTTACGTATTGGTCAACTTAGAGGGTCAGAGCCTATGCAGGTTGTATCAGGTCGATTAGATGCGCCTAAAGTACACTTTGAAGCACCTCCAAGGGAAGGTTTAGAAGGTCGCTTAAATGCTTTCATAACATGGTTTAATCGTAGCTTAGATGATCCTTTACTTGATCCTCTTTTACGTGCAGGTATTACTCACCTGTGGTTTGTTACTCTACATCCTTTTGATGATGGCAATGGGCGCATTACACGCATACTAACAGATCTTGCTTTAGCGCAAATGGATGAACAAAGCATTCGCTTATATGCAATGTCTCCGGCAATATTGAATAAACGTAAGAGCTACTATGAAGTATTAGAAAAAACCCAAAAAAATGATTTTAATATTACAGATTGGCTCGTTTGGTTTTTGGATATCCTGAATGACAGTCTTGAGAAAACACTGGTTAAAATCAATCGTACGTTATTTAAAAGCCAATTTTGGCATCAATACGCTAATTTATCTCTAAATCAAGAACAACGAAAAGTCCTCAACCGTTTATTAGATGGGGGAGAAAATGGTTTTGAACAGGGCATTAGTGCTTCGCAATATCAAAAGGTTGCAAAAATTAGTAAAGCAACAGCGACTCGGCATTTAACAGATTTGCTTGAAAAAGGATGTATCATCAAATTAGAAGGGGGTGGGCGTAATACACGTTATCAGATCAATACACTCAAATTTGATCCTTAACTTTTTTCAAGGGTTGAAGCGTAGCAATTCCAATTCAGCTCTTTTATCTGAATGTTCTTTTGATTATTTTATGTGGAATTTCTTTAGAAATAAAAAAGCCACTCTCAATGAGAGTGGCTTCTTCAGCTAGCTGGTGGAGGCGGCGGGATTTGAAC
>CAZPIQ010000112.1:0-5775 GCA_964586665.1 uncultured Ignatzschineria sp.
GCTCAACACCATATGAACCATCTGCTGGAACCGCCATTGATACCCAGTTACCTGCTTCAGTACCAAGTGCCCATGAACGCATGTGGTCAATTGCTGAAGATGCCGCTGATGCTGCTGAAGATGCACCACGTGCTTTAATGATTGCTGCACCACGTTGTTGAACTTGTGGAATGTAATCATTTTCGTACCAAGCGCGATCAACAACTTCAAGTGCTGGCTTACCATTTACTGTTGTGAAAGTAAGGTCAGGATATTGAGTTGATGAGTGGTTGCCCCAGATTGTCATGTTTTTGATGTCATTAACATGTGAACCTGTTTTCTCTGCAAGAAGGCTTAAACCACGGTTATGGTCAAGACGCGTCATTGCATGGAAGTTTCTTGGGTTTAAATCTGGTGCATTTTTCATTGCGATTAATGCGTTTGTATTTGCAGGGTTTCCTACAACAAGCACTTTAACGTCACGGCTAGCGTGATCATTCATTGCTTTACCTTGTGGTCCGAAGATCGCGCCGTTTGCTTCAAGAAGATCTTTACGCTCCATACCTGGTCCACGTGGACGTGCACCAACTAACATTGCATAGTCTGTATCTTTAAACGCAACGTTTAAATCATCAGTTGCAACAATGCCTTGTACGAGTGGGAATGCACAGTCATTGATCTCCATTACAACACCTTTTAATGCTTCAAGCGCAGGTGTAATTTCAAGTAATTGAAGGATCACTGGTTGATCAGGACCAAGCATATCGCCCGCAGCAATACGGAACGCCATCGCATAACCAATATTTCCAGCTGCACCAGTGATGGTAACTCTTACAGGTTTTTTCATAACTCTCTTCTCCTAATGGAATAATTAATTAAGTGTGAACTTCAAAACGAATAAAATGTTTTCTCGAACGCCTTTTATAACGTTCTTGTAGTAAATATGTAATTTTTTCTATTATACGCCAATCAATTTGAAAGTCTTCTCTTTTGATCTCTTCTCTAGGCAAACCATAAGACTTGACTGATTTTATAGAAAATTTAACACCATCGGCTAACGAAGTTTTATGGATGCAAGGCCAATTAATACGAGAATAAAGGTGAAAATCCAGAATCTCACGATCACACGTGGTTCAGGCCAGCCTTTTAATTCAAAGTGATGATGAATCGGTGCCATTCTAAAGAGTCGTTTTTTGCGGAGTTTGAAAGATCCGACTTGTAAAATCACAGACATTGTCTCGACTACAAAAAGACCACTCATAATAAAGAATACGAGCTCTTGACGGACAATCACTGCAATCACGCCTAATACACCGCCTAATGATAATGCACCCACATCGCCCATGAAAACTTGCGCAGGATATGTATTAAACCATAAGAAGCCAAGCCCCGCGCCTACAATCGCACCACAGATAATTAAGACTTCACCCGCACCAGCTACATAAGGGAGTGAAAGATAACCTGCAAAGACTGTATTGCCGGCAATATAAGCAAAAATAGCCAATGCACCGCCCACCATGATCGTCGGCATAATCGCAAGTCCATCGAGACCATCTGTCATATTCACAGCATTACTCGCACCCACGATCACTAAGTATGTGAAGGGGATAAACAAAATACCCATCGGAATGGTGAGATCTTTAATGTAGGGAATCAGAAGATTCGTTTCAACCGGCGTTTCTGCCGTGAAATAGAGCGCACAAGAAGCCCCTAAACCGGCGATACTTAAGTAGAGATACTTCTCTTTTGCACGAAGTCCTAAAGATTGTTTTTTCACAACTTTACGATAATCATCTAAGAAACCGACAGCGCCAAAACTAAGGAGCACAAAGAGCACAACCCAAACATCAAAATTTGAAAGATCAGCCCAAAGAAGCGTCGCAATGAGAATTCCAAAGATAATCAAGATCCCACCCATTGTAGGCGTTCCTTGCTTAGAGAGATGACTCTCTGGCCCATCGTTACGCACAAATTGCCCGATCTGCTGTTTTTGAAGTAAACGAATAAAGCTAGGGCCAAAACCAATACTAAAGACCAGTGCTGTGAGCGCGGCCATGATGCCTCTCATTGTGATGTATTGAAAGACTCGTAGCGGTGACCAGTAGTCTGCTAGGTGGCTTAAAAGCGCGTACAACATAGTGGTAAAATCCCTTATAAATGTAACTTGTAACTTGTGACTTGTGATTTAAATGAAACTCAAAAATGATAACTCAACAATTAGAACTCGTAGAGTTGTTATCTGCATCTAATCAAAAATCCCTCATTTCATTGATCTGCCATGAGGGATTATTCATTAATGATCTAGTTCATCGCTCTCTGATTGATCTTGATCTTTCGTCAGCGCTTCATAGAAATATTGCATATTCATGCTATTCGATCCTTTTAACAGAATCGTTAAAAGGGTTTTATCTTGGTATGCTTCGATTTTTTCAGCAAGGATTCCGAGTAATGCCTCATGAGTATCAAAGTTATTCCCTCCTTCTCCAAAGCCTTTAACAGCTTCTTTAGTGAGTTCACCTAAAGTAAAGAGCTCACTAAAACCGGTATCTTTAGCATATTGCCCGCATTCGTGATGAATAGAGCGCTCTGCCTCACCAAGTTCACGCATATCGCCGAGCACTAGCCATCTCACGCCGGCACTACATGCATCAATACCGGCTTTTAGGGAATTAGGATTTGCATTGTATGCATCATTAATGAGCTGTACATTCTCTTTGATCTTGACCACTTGTAAGCGTCCTTTTACGGGCTCAAGTTGCTCTAATCCTTTTTGAATCGTTTCGATCTTCTCGCCTGCCGCGCTTGTCGCGGCACTTGCTGCCAATGCATTTAAGATATTATGACGACCAAGAAGCTGTAAATCGATTTCAGCTTTTTCACCTGTTTTCATCAGATTCAACTCAAAATGACGATCATGGATCGCTTTCGCCATCACATCTGCTTCATGCTCAATCCCGAAAGTGAGTGAGTTAAAATCTGAAACACAGGTTTGCCAGAACTCTGCAAATTGATCATCTGCATTAATAATCGCTGTGCCTGTTTTAGAAAGCCCTTCAAAGATCTCCGCCTTTGCTTTAGCAACGCCCTCGATAGAACCAAAGCCTTCTAAATGACATGCGCCGGCATTATTTAAAATCGCGATATCAGGTTGCACAATTTTTGTGAGATATTCAATTTCACGAGGATTACTTGCACCCATCTCAATCACCGCATGTGTATGATGCGTATTGAGTCTTAGAAGCATCAATGGGCATCCCACATGATTGTTATAGTTCCCTTCCGTTGCAAGCACTTCATGGTTTACGCTTAAAATCGATGTCACCATCTCTTTCAAAGTTGTCTTACCATTTGAGCCCGTCAATGCAATCATCGTTCCTTTCCACTCTTTACGCCATGCTTTTGCAATTTTACCAAGCGCTTTCTGAGTATCTTTTACGATAATCTGGGCAATTTGTGCAGAAGGGATAAAGCGCTCAACAACGGCGCAAATAGCACCATTAAGCTCTGCACTTTCAAGATAATCATGGGCATCAAATTGATCCCCTTTCCATGCAAAGAAGAGTTCACCAGGCTTAAGTTTACGGGTATCACTGGCCCCGCCAAAGAAGTAGGCATCTTGTCCTCTGAGCTCACCATTCATGATCTTGGCTGCTTCGGATAACTTCATACTATAACTCCTCATTATTTTTCTGTACTTCGGCTAAATCAGAGAAGTAGATCTCTCTGTCGCCTAAAATTTGGTAATCTTCATGCCCTTTACCGGCAATTAAAATAATATCGCCAGGCTCTGAACGTGAGATTGCGAGTTTGATCGCTTTTGCACGATCAGGCTCTACCACTATGGCGTCTGATTCTGGATTTTTAAAGCCTGCTTCAATATCTTTAATGATCAAAAGTGGATCTTCAAAACGGGGGTTATCACTTGTTACCACCACAAGATCCGAAAATTCTTCTGAAATCTCTGCCATTAATGGGCGCTTACCGGTATCACGATTACCACCGCAACCAAAGACAGAAACAAGACGACCTTCATCAAGATGTTCACGAAGTGATATCAACGCTTGTTTTAAAGCATTTGGCTTATGAGCGTAATCAACAACGGCAACAGCACCATTTTTAAGATGCACCATCTCCATTCGTCCTTTAACATTGGTAATTAACGGAACAATTTCTAGAATCCATTCAATGCGTAAACGGAATGAGAGTAACGTACCGATTGCCGCCACTAAGTTATAAGCATTAAATGCACCATAAAGATGGCTTTCAATTGGGTACTCTTCACCATTAAAGCGAAGTGTAAAACTTAAACCTTGCTCATGGAGTTTGAGGTTTTTAATTTGGAGATAATTCGGCTCATTAGATTCTCTAGTACCATATGGGAACCGGCGTACTTCTGGTCTTGTTTCACGAAGTTGCGTATTGAGCTTTTCACCAAAGGCATCGTCGATATTAATCACGCTATTATTTTGCGCATACTCTAAAAACAGGCGTGCCTTCGCTTCACCATAAGCTTCAATCGTGCCGTGGTAATCTAAATGATCTCGGTTAAGGTTCGTAAATACGGTTGTCTCAAAGGCAAGTCCTTCCACTCGTTTTTGATCAAGCGCATGGGAAGTCACCTCAAGGGCAATCGGAAGCATACCACTAATTAAAACACGGACATCATCATTAGCATCAATTTCCGCTAAAGATTGATAGAGCGCCATGAGGTCGGGGGTTGTATGGGTATTTTCTTTAAGATCTCCCATAAAGCCAATACCATTAGTACCAATCAAACCACAATCAATATTAAGACCACTAAATGCTTTAACAATAAACTGCGTCACTGAGGTTTTCCCTTCAGTGCCTGTAACACCAATCAGCTCAATACGAGATTGAAGATCTTCGTAGAATTTAAAAGTGACAGCGCGCATCAGCGCATCGATATTCTCAACTTTAAGAGCAGGAATATTCAAAGGCGCAGTAGCATTATTTTGAGGATCTTCATAGATAATCGCGGCAACCCCTTTCTCAATAAGCGCTGGTAAGAAATCAAGTCCATGAGACTGTGCGCCTTGTTTTGCGAAAAAAAGATCGCCAGCTTCCACATAACGACTATCTGACGAAAGACCTGAGACTTCGATTAATCCGAGCTCAGGAGGGATGTCACCCGCGACAATACTCTGTTGCAGTAATTCTTTTAAAATCATCCTTTACTCCTTGCTCCATTAATTTATGACAACGACTTATTTAATATGGCTGTACTGTAAAATCTCTTCTCTAAGCATACTCTTATTGAGCAATTAATTTAATATTCGGCTCATCTAAAAGTGCATCTGGTTTTGCCCCCATAATACGAAGGGTACTTCGCATCACATCACTAAAGATCGGAGCGGCAATTAAACCACCGTAATATCCATCTTTACGAGGCTCATCGATCATCACCGCAATCACATATCTTGGGTCTGAAATCGGCGCAACGCCCACAAAGAAGCTTCTATGGTTTGTACTACTATATTTCCCATTGACGATTTTACGAATCGTTCCTGATTTACCGCCGACCCTAAAGTTCGGCACTGTCGCTCGCCAGCCACCTGCTCCACGAGATTTATCCGTTGATGCCTCTAACATTAAGAGCACCTGTTCAGTCACGCCGGGGCTAAACACTTCAGTAGTTTCAGGATAGTAATCATTTTTAATGAGACGAAGCGGTCGGTAGTGCCCCTCATTTCCAAAAACGGTATACATCTGCGCCAGTTTTAAGGTATTAACACTGATCCCATAACCATAAGCTTTTGTCGCATACTCAAAGGGATC
>CAZPIQ010000113.1:0-5683 GCA_964586665.1 uncultured Ignatzschineria sp.
GACGTATACAGATACGCCTCCAATGACAAATGTTTTTAAGAAATTACGACGTGATACGGAGTTACCCAATGTGCGCCTCTTTTTAATAAATTTAAACGATCGATAAACATATCGAAATAGCATTACGAGAAGTTTTAATCAATAGCTTATCGTGGTGATAAGAATGATTATTATTTACTTATTAATAATAAGGTTATCTGTAATAAATATACTTACATTATATGTCAAAATAAGTGTTTTTTCTTCTATATTTGTCATGTTTTGCATTAAGCAATCAGTAGGTTGAAAGTAGATAAACAATAAATATTGAATAGATCAGTAGTTAGACCTGGATTCGAATTGTTTATCTTTTCAAGTAATGGTTTGCTTTGTTGTAGTAACTTTTTTAGCGCTTAATGCTTAATTAATCATTAGATAGCACTGCTAATATATCTTTAGGTAAAATAGGGTGTTTATTGAAGTAATGACCTGTTGCGTTCGCAATTGCATTCGTAATGGCTGAAATAACAGGGATCATAGTGACTTCCGCCATGCCTTTAGCTGGATCTGTTTCTGTAATAGGAGGAAGAATATCGCTCGATTGCTTCCATACTGCAATATCGCTTGCAAGAGGTAACCTATAACGATTAAAGTTCCAAGTACCATTGCCGGGTCCATCTTCATAAAGGGGAAGATATTCATGAAGAGCATGACCTATTCCCATCGCAAGACCACCTTCGATTTGTCCGGATACAAGTTGTGGAACGATCATATTGCCACATTCAAGAACAGAGTGGTGATCAAGTAATTCAATTTTCCCTGAAGCTGTATCAATAGAGAGCTCTACTACCGTTGCAAAGGCTGAATAGTTTGTCGCGCCTGCATTACTACGATCTATTTTTGGATAGAAAATGGCTTCTCTTTCTGAGATGCGGTAGGTTTTGTCATTGGCAAATTTCAGAGCGATTGCATCTAGGGCGCGATTACTGGTGATTCCTTGAATAGTGTAGTTTGCATTTGCCCATTGCCATCTATTAAATCCATGAGTAACAGCGCCTATAAGCCCTCCTAATTCATAGGTTCTTTTGGCAAGTCTAGCAAGAGAAAGTGGTTCTAGGCCATCAGCAGATAGTCCTTCAGCCGTCCATCTTGCATCTTCTTTTCGAATGGTTAAAGGTGCAGATTGACCTCCACCGATTCCTTCACTCCAAATAGAGAGTGCAGCAGGCCAAAGCCCATAATCAAAAATCAGCCTGGCGGTCTCTGTTGTGACATGCGAGAAAAAATAAGCTGAGTTACTAGAGCTTGATGATGTGCAATAAACAGGTGTCCATAGAGGATTTTTTTCAAACTCATCTTGTTTGGCTTGAGTTAATGATCCTTCAGTAGTCACAAGGGGTAATTCAGGCCAGTTTGAAACAGCGTAGTGGGAGTGGTGTGCCGGTTCTCCGAGCCATTTCTGACAAATGACCGTTTGGGATGTGGACATTCCTGTTCCAATTTCAGGACCTGTATGCCATAACGTGATTTCTCCCTCAGGTGAGAGCTCTATTTTTGCAAACGAAGCCTCAACGCCACCACCAAATTTCTTTTGTACACAAGAGATTCCAATCCCTAGTTTTTTGCCGGGATTTAATTTTTCATATTCTTGTTTACGATCTACTCTGTGATACCAAAGCGGGTGTTCTGAACATTTTTTTAAGACAGATTTTCCTCGAAGCATTCCCGCCGGAATTGCCCCTTGGGTATTTTTCATGCCCGAATGCATCATATTATTTAAGCGGAACTCAATAGGGTCTACTTGTAATATTTGAGCGGCTTCATCCATTAAAGTATCGAGCGCTGGCATTGTTTGGACTGTACCAAATCCTCGTGCTGATCCTGCATCAACCGCACGGGAGGCTATTCCTACTGCTGATAAGTCACTTTTAGGAATATAGTAAACGCCTTGTGTACCTTCTGTACCAACAGCCATCACAGCGCCAGTAAAATTACTTCTCCCCCCACCATTACCAATATACTTCGCTATTAATGACTCGATTTTATGGCTCTTCTTATTGATTGCAATTTGAAAATGCATATCAAAGGCATGGCGTTTAAGTGCTGATTG
The DNA here is from genome assembly GCA_964586665.1 of uncultured Ignatzschineria sp. Taxonomy (GTDB): domain Bacteria; phylum Pseudomonadota; class Gammaproteobacteria; order Cardiobacteriales; family Wohlfahrtiimonadaceae; genus Ignatzschineria. Next base: position 2,090 of record CAZPIQ010000113.1, read on the forward strand.
GAATTGTTCAAATCGATCATTTGCAAGACGGACCGGTAAGCCATTGCCATAAAGAGATGCCATAGCACCGTATATAGGTTCAGGAGCATGATCTTTTGAGCCATAACCAACCGTTGAGCATGGATGTAGAATTAAGCGCTCCATTTTAATATTTGAGCGTTTAATCATTTCAATCACAGAGCCCATCACTTCAATAGGGGATTGAGCTGCAAAGACAAGATGCAATGTTTGTTGTTCTTTGTCATACCACCCATTTGAGTTATTAGGTTCCATAGCACATGTATCTATAGATTGGGAGTAAAATATACGGTTTAAGACGAGCCAATCCTTAGGAGGACTGTCCATCTCTTTGGCCATTTGATTGGCGTAATAGATTCCTTCTTGATCGAGATTGCCGCCCTCTTGACCAGTGGGCCAAATCGGCATGTGTTGTTTAAAAGCAATAGGGGAGATATCCGCATCTTTCATGCTTGAGTAGATATCAGGGGCATATGGATCTTTGTTGCCAACACGTACGCTGCGGTAAGTTCCCCAAGGATTTCTCTCAATAGGACCTGTTTTTTCGCCCCATTGAATAATATCTTTTTGAAATTTTAGGGCATTTTTTGCAAATCTAAATTTGGCAAAATCATTGAAAATAAAGAGCGCAACTGCTTGTCCTAAATATTGCGGCGTTTTGCCGACTGGCAATAACATATCATCACCAAAGAATGCTGGGAAAGTAATGTTATCTCGCTCCAGATCTTCGGCTGTAACGATGCGATCCGGCATTAAGCCATTTTCAAGGCGCGTTAAATCAAAGCCTTGATAGATCTTATCGGCTTCCGTCACTCGCAGTAGCATTGCATGCGCTTGTTGTTGCGGCCAATGCGGCATATCTTTTGCGCGAACATCAAAGGAGAAGACCTTTTCGCCGGTAACTTTGGCAAGTGCATCGGTTCGATATTTAATGCGATCAGTTGTCGGATTCCAAATAGGAGGAGTTAAGATATTATCTTCAAAGAGCGTAGCAAAGGCAGGGCTAAAGGGAGCAGCAACATATACAGATACACCGCCAATGACGAATGTTTTTAAGAAGTTACGACGCGATACGGAGTTGTCCAAAGTACACCTCTTGTTGTAAATTTGAAAAATAGATGACGAAGGCGGATTAGCCCTTCTCGCTATTTTAAGTAAAGTCTTATCAAGTTAATGCGAATGATTATTGTTTTGTTTTTTAATAATAAGAATATTTATAGTTAATATATTTTTATTATATGTCAAGATAGTTCTATTTTCTTCTATTTGTTTGTTTATTTTGATTATTTTTATTTTGGAAAACATTCTTTAATAGAATGGGGTGCGTGATAAATCAATCTATTATGTTTTTATATTGAGGTTTGAAAGGATGGATAATGAGTTATTTAATAATAACAGTGCGTTTAGCTGAATGAAGAACGATTGCGAGTCCAATCAAAATTGTAGCTAAGCCGAGCATTGTGATCAGAGGCATACTGTTGTCTAAGATCAGATAATCAAAGAGTGCTGTGACAATAGGTACGAGATAAAAAAGACTTGTTACATTTACAAGATTGCCCGCAGCAATAAGTCGATAGAGTAGTAATTGTGCAACAACAGATACAATGAGACCGAGCCAAATCGCAGATCCCATTGAGATGGGATTGATCTCAAGTCGAATGGGCATAAAAGGTAGAATAATGGCAAATAGAATCATTGCAGAACAATATTGAAGCGGTAAAATTTCATGGGGTGGTAATTGAATGCGTTTTTGCATTAATGTACCAATTGTAATGCTCGCTAGTCCTAAGAGCGCAAAAAGAATTCCGAAGATTGAGATCTCAGTTTGCATCATGCTTCTAGAAACGACCATTGTGAGTCCAATAAAAGCAACCAGTAGTCCTAGAAGGCGCATCGGTGGAAAATGCCTTTCAGAAAGTAGGAGCGTTAAAATAGGCTGAACCCCCAATATTGTGGCTAACAGTCCAGGTGTTAAGCCAAACTCCATAGAGAGAAAGAATGATGTTGTATAACAGCCGATTAGAACTAAACCTGTGAGTGCGATAAATTGGCGTTGTCCGGATTTAGGGATAAAAGGCGTTTTGGAAATCAGGCAGATTATCAGAAGTAGAATAATGGCAGCGCCAAATCGTATTAGGAGAAGGGGGAATGTCGAAATATCCCCAAGAGCAATTTTTGTAATAATACCGGATATTCCCCAGATGAAGACAAAGAGGGAAATGCTTGCATAAGATTGCCATGTGGATGAATTCATATCGAGACCATAGGAGTAATAAGGTATTTTTAAAAGCTTATTTTAACTTACACGAAGATGAAGATTAAGAGAAGACTCATCATTTTTCATCAAAGAAGCCGGCAATTTGCTGTTGGGATTATTAACAATAGCGGTGTAATATAGAGCTAGATTTAAATTGATCATGCGTCAGTGATCATTCGTGATAGATAGAGGAACATGTTGTATATGATGGATAATCCTTTAGTCGTGAAATACGGCGTTGGGCTCGCAATATTACTGTGTACAGTATTTATATACTTTGTCATTCGTTTTATTGTGCGCAAAAAGAAATGGACTAAAAATGGGGTTGCAGTCCATCTTGTACTCTGTTTAATCCTCTGTTTCATGGTCATCTTTATTACCCAATATGTTTTGATGGGCATTCAAGACTTCAGAATCAAGATGATTACGCCGGAGATGGTTGAGATTACTCAGACGATATTCCTTGCGATTATCATCATAGGCAACCTTTTCTATCTTGTGAATGTCCTTGAAGAGATTCAAGTAGCGAAAGGGGCTGATCGTACTTCTGCGAAGATTATCTCGCGCGTATTAAAGATTTTCATCTTCCTAACCGTCGTGCTTCTTTTTGGTGAACATTTCGGCATGAGCTTATCAGGGTTGATGACATTTGGTGGTATTGGTGGGATTGCCATCGGTTTTGCGAGTAAGGATGTGTTAAGTAACTTCTTCTCCGGCGTGATGCTCTTCTTCGAGCGCCCGTTTAATATCGGTGACTGGATTAATTCGCCTGATCGCAAGATTGAAGGCGTTGTTAAAGAGATTGGTTGGCGTAGTACAAAGATCATGACCTTTGAAAATCGCCCGCTCTACGTGCCTAACTCGCTTTTTTCATCAATTAGTGTTGAGAATCCAGGTCGTATGACGAATCGCCGGATTGATACCCAAATTGGGCTTCGTTATGAGGACTCAGCTGTGATGGGGGTTGTGGTAAATGATATCCGAACGATGCTACAAAATAATCCTAAGATTGATCAGACGCAGACATTACTCGTCTATTTTGATGCATTTGCCGATTCATCATTAAACGTGATGATCTACTGTTTCACAAAAACAGTGAAGTGGGCAGAGTGGCTAGAAGCACAGCAAGAGGTTTTCTTGAAAATTATCGAGATTGTCCATAGTCATGGTGCAGACTTTGCAGATACAACGCAGTTAATTAATCTTGATAACAATGAGGGTCCGCTTAAAATTCAGCTAGAAGGTAGAGCACAGAGTATGCCTCTTCAAGAGCAAGTCGCATCTCAATCGCCACCTTCATCGCCTCTACCAGCGTCTAC
>CAZPIQ010000114.1:0-606 GCA_964586665.1 uncultured Ignatzschineria sp.
CGGCCTCACAATATTGGTCTAACAATCTTCTCTCTAGCTATGTAAGCATTGAATATGCTTAACTGCCGGCATATGAAACGTGAGAGAAGTTCAAGCATTGTATCCGGCATTACAGTATCCATCTAATAATCGCAAAACGGGTTCTTAGACGTAAAAAAACGCCCCGTATTCAACGAGGCGTCTGTTTGATAAAGTTGAATGACTTAATTTTTAATTGACCAAGCGTCGTTAAAATTAAGCCTGTACTTTAGATTCTTTCAACATTTTCTCAAGGTGGTGGATATCCATGCCACCTTTTAAGAATGTTGGATCATTTAAGATCTTGATATGAAGTTCAGCATTGGTGTTGATCCCTTCAATGACGAGTTCATGAAGTGCATTTTTAAGACGACCAATCGCCATATCACGCGTTGGCGCGTAAGCGATGATCTTTGCAATCATAGAATCATAGAACGGTGGAACAGCGTATCCCGCATAGATGTGGGTATCAATACGAATTCCAGGACCACCTGGTGGATGATACGTTGTGATCATACCTGGTGATGGAATAAACGTTTCTGGATGCTCAGCGTTGATACGGCACTCGATTGCATGACCTTCAAACTT
>CAZPIQ010000114.1:616-5650 GCA_964586665.1 uncultured Ignatzschineria sp.
GTAATAGGATGCTCAACCTGAATACGAGTATTCATCTCGATAAAGAAGAATTCACCATTTTCATAGAGGAACTCAAAAGTACCAGCGCCACGGTAGTTGATACGTTTACACGCTTCAACACACGCAGCACCAATGCGAGCACGCTCTTCAGGTGTAATACCAGGCGCAGGCGCTTCTTCAAGTACTTTTTGGTGACGGCGTTGAAGTGAACAGTCACGCTCACCTAAGTGAATCGCGTTACCTTGTCCATCTGCTAAGATCTGAATTTCGATATGGCGTGGCTTTTCAAGATAGCGCTCCATATAGACTTCAGGATTACCAAATGCTGCCAACGCTTCTGCTTTAGTAAGTTCGATTGAGCGAAGAAGATCTTTTTCAGATTCAACAACGCGCATACCACGACCGCCGCCGCCGCCAGATGCTTTAACGATGACAGGATAGCCGACTTCACGGCCAATACGAAGATTCTCTTCTTTATCATCAGAAAGTGCATCACCAGAACCCGGAACACAAGGAACACCTGCCTCAATCATTGCTTTTTTCGCAGAAACTTTATCACCCATGATACGGATAGTTTCAGCTTTAGGGCCAATGAATGTGAAGCCTGAAGATTCAACGCGCTCAGCAAAGTCAGCATTTTCAGCTAAGAAACCGTATCCTGGATGGATACCGTCTGCATTAGTGAGTTCTGCTGCTGCAATGATGCTTGGAATATTGAGGTAACTAAGGCCTGGTGCCGGTGGTCCGATACAAACTGATTCGTCTGCAAGACGTACATGCTTAAGGTCTTTATCACCCGTTGAGTGAACCGCAACAGTCTGGATTCCGAGCTCTTTACAAGCTCTGAGAATACGCAGTGCGATCTCTCCACGGTTTGCTATTAATACTTTTTTTAACATCTCGAATTGCTCCTTATGCAAGGATCATTAGAGGTTGATCGAACTCTACTGGCTCACCATTTTCAACGAGGAATTTAACGACTTTACCTGAGAGCTCAGCTTCAATTTGGTTGAACATTTTCATCGCTTCGATGATGCACACAACATCACCCACGTTTACTTGTGCATCAATTTCTGTGAATGGGTCAGATGTTGGTGATGCTGCACGGTAGAACGTTCCGACCATTGGTGAACGTACGATTTTACCTGAAAGTTCAGCTGGAGCTGCTGCTTCCGGTGCTGCTGTTGTTGCAACTGATGGCATTTGCACATTTGTTTGTGGTGCCGCAATTTGTGGTTGCTGCATCATTGGCATTTGGCCTGCAAATACTTGTGTTTCTTTAGGGAAGCGGCTAATACGAAGAGATTCTTCTCCGTCTGTGATCTCGATTTCGTCGATTGATGATTTATCAATGAGTTCTACGAGTTTTTCAATTTCTTTAATATCCATTAAGATTAGCTCCTATGTAAAATGATAAGGAGATTCCATAAAAGGAATCTCCTTATTTCGATCTATTTGTGAGAGATTATATTCATAATATTGAGTAGTGCAAGTTCATAACCATAAAGACCACAGCCTACAATCACGCCATTTGCAATGTCAGAAAGGTAAGATGTATGTCTGAATGTTTCGCGCTGGTAGACATTAGAGATATGAATCTCTACAAATTTTATGCCTACGCCCAAAAATGCATCACGAATTGCAACGCTTGTATGAGTAAACGCTCCCGGATTAATGATAATACCTTCAATATTACGTTGTTTTGCCTCGTGAATTGCCTCGACAATCTCATATTCGCGATTGCTCTGCATACATAGCAGTTCGATCCCGATCTCTTGTCCTTTAATAATGAGCTTCTCTTCAAGCATCGCTAAGGTTGTGTTGCCGTATATTTCAGGCTCACGCGTACCTAGGAGGTTTAAGTTAACCCCATTTATTAAAAGGATTTTTTTATGGTTGTCTCGATTCATCATGACGCTTATTTTACCGTATAATTATTAAGAATGCCTAAATATTCCTTTATATCACTAAGGCCTGTAAATTTGTATCTTTTCGCATATAAATATGACCTCTGTTTGCATAAAAGAGGGTAACTGCATGAAGCTCATAAAAAATTTAAAGGAGTGTTTTTATACAATGTCGGTTATACTCGGCATCTGTTTAGCAATTTGAACTAGTAGGATGACTAAAAAACACACTCATAATTTCAGGAAGAAACTTGGTATCTCAATCTGTATTCTGTTCTCTATGTTCCTCTCTTTAGGGGCTGCAAAGGGGGTTGATACAGACGTGGACAATGAAGTTTTGCTCACAACAAAACTTAGCGACGGAATGGCGATGGGCGATAAGAATCATGCACGTGTAAAGGCGATGATTCAAAACTACGAGACTAAAAATGCGGGTGTATTCACTCATTTAGACGGTGATGGCCTGATGGTATTTAACTATGTGGTCGAAGAATTAGATCGCCGTGGATTGCCTTTAGAAATCGCATTTGTACCACTTGTTGAAAGCGGATATAGACCCAATGCAAGAAATGGTCAACATATTGGTCTTTGGCAATTAGGGCCGGCAGCAGCTAAAACATTTGGTATTCAAATTTCTCAAAAATCAGATGGACGTCTTAACTTTGTGCAAGCAACAAATGCTGCGCTCGATTATCTTGAGTACTTAAATCGCCGTTTTGATGGAGATTGGCTCTTAACGTTGGCTGCTTATAACGCAGGTGAAGGTCGTGTACTTCGTAGCATGAAGAAAAACCGTACAGCCGGAAAATCGGATGATTTTTGGAGCTTAGATCTACCACAGATAACGAAGGCCTATATTCCACGAGTTTTAGCACTGTCTGAATTAGCGCTTGATAAAGATCAGCTTCATGTTTCTATTACCGATATTCCCGAGGTCGTAGAAGTGAAATCACGTAACAAAGTAGAATTGCTAGGTGCTGTGAAAAAGTATGGTATTACAGATCATACTATCCAATATTTGAATCCAAGTAATCTTTATACAAAGGATGGCGCATCTGTCGTAATTTTAACAAAAGATGCCGTCAATTATGCTCTTTAATATCAGGTGATAAGCGATAAACTATTCATAAATAAGCGCATATGATAAAAAATATAAATAGGTAGATTGTTTAAAATAATCTACCTATTTTTTACCTGTTTTTTGGCTTATTTTTTACTTAGTTCTTAACTTATCATTCTTCACTTATTTTTTTCTTTTACGATATCTGCCATAATCGCAAGTGCAATTTCTGCTGGTGTTTTACTGCCAATGGCAAGACCAATCGGCGCATGAATCCTTTGTAGGATTTCATCACTGTAATCCGTACACTCTCTTAATCTCTCAAGGCGATGATCACTATTTCTCTGAGATCCCATGGCGCCTAAATAAAATGCAGGCGTATCAAGACCTGCTATCATCGTGAAGTCATCAATTCTTGGATCATGCGTTAATGAAAGAATTGCTGTTTGCGCTGAAACCCCATTCGTTTCTATATATTGCGCTGGGAAGGTTTCAAGAAGCGTTACTTTTTCAATCAGTGGACTCTCTTTTAATTGTCTGAGTTCCTCATCTCTATCGTCAGCTACTGTTACCGCAAACCCTAAGCTATGTGCAAAGTCGATACAATAAAGGGCGACCGCTGAAATGCCGGCGATAAAGATGGTCGTAAATGTTTGAAGCGCAATTTCAATGTAGAGATCATTGCGTGTAATTGGCAGGGTCAGATTGTTGGTTTGGGGATGGAGTGTAGCACGTTCCCCAAGTGTTATTTTTTTGAGAAGCTCTGTTTCACCCTTAAGAGCAGATGCCATTTCTTGAAGATAACGGATAGCTTCTGCGGAAGAAGGGAGGTACTCCACTAGAACATCAATCGTTCCGCCACAAGGTAGGGTTGTTGTCGGGCGAAATGTATCGCTATGCTCTCCATAGACAATAACTTCGCTTTTTTTGAGAAAGAAATTCTCTTGAAGTTTTTGAAGAAAATCCTCTTCGATGCAACCACCGGATAATGAGCCGATATATTGACCATTTTCGGTTGCAGCAAACAGAGCGCCAGGGGATCTTGGGGCAGATCCATAAGTATGTAGAACCGTACAGAGCCATACAGGTTTATCTGCTTTAGCCCATTCAAGAGCCGTTTCTATGACAAGAACATCAAGTGTTTTCATCGGTTAATTTCTCCGAAAGATCGCTGATTGCGATTTATGATTGTTATGTGCCTACAGCCATGGTTATTATCATCATTTTGTTTACGGCAATGGGCAATTTTATTATTGTTTATCGAGTAAATTTGGGTCTATATTGTGCCAGCTATCTGCATTAGGGGTGGTGGTTAAATCTTCAGGCGTATCAATATCCCAAACAATACCGGGATCATTGACAAGAATATATTGGACTTCATATTTTTTGAGTAGCTTTTTTGCGCCATCATCGCCAGATAACTGTGCAAGTTCCCCAAAAAGCGCATGGTGAAATCCAACAGGATGTCCCGAAACTGCTTTATAAGTGGGGCGAATAATTTTTTTATCAGATTTTTTGAATAAGTCTCGTAAGAGTATCAATGTTTCACACTGAATAAAAGGGAGGTCAGCGGGTAAGATGAAAAGAGCTTGGTATTTGTTAAGGAAAGGTGCTGTTTTTATTAAGGATTGAACGCCTTTTGCAATACTTGTGCCAAGTCCATCGCTTTCGATCACAATGTTATTGTCAGATATTTTTCGCGCCAGTTCACCAACGTTAGGTTCAGTCTGATTAGTCACGATTAGAATGTCACTACTCGGAAAAACAGTCGAAACAGTCTTGTAGCTGAGTTCAAGGAGTGAGCATTGATGGTGCTCCTCAATCGCTAAGAGTTTATGTTGGCCATTTTGTGCTTTTTTAAAGCGGGTGCTATGTCCTGCTGCCATGAGTAAAATAGCGATTGTCATAGGCTATTTAAGTCCCTTAATAATGATTAGGAGATTTTACATCTCCTATAATGAGTCAGATGATAATGATCATAGCGTATTTATTCTCTGAGTATGAAATATCAATCTTCGCATATAAAAAAAGATGCCGAGTGAGATGGCATCTTTTAAGGATATTTGA
>CAZPIQ010000115.1:0-3112 GCA_964586665.1 uncultured Ignatzschineria sp.
AATCATAGAGTGGGTTATGTGGGAAAATAGAGTTCAAAAGGCGCTTGCCGATCAAAAAGCAAAAGATCGTTATCGTCGCCGAGTCGTTTGTCAGAGCCAAGGCTCTACTTCTAAGATTATGGTTGATGATGAGAGTTATCTCAATTTCTCTTCGAATGATTATCTCGGGCTTGCACATCATCCTGAGATGATTAGTGCAGCCCAAAAGAGTGCTGCGCAATATGGGGTAGGCAGCGGAGGTTCGCCACATGTGACGGGGTTTAGTGAGCCACTTGCAGCGCTTGAATCAACTTTAGCGAACTGGCTAGGTTATGATGCAGCAATTGTATATCCTTCCGGCTTTACGGCGAATCAGGCAGTGATTAAACTGCTCATTGAACGGGGCGATCAGATGATCGCAGATCGGCTTTCGCATGCATCGTTGCTCGAAGCGGCGATGCTATCGCCGGGAAGATTGCATCGCTTTAAGCATAATGATATTGATTCGTTAGAGAGCTATCTTCAAAAATATGCTGAAATCTCTCAGGAATCTTTAAAGCTTGTCATTACTGAGGGAATCTTCAGTATGGATGGCGATCAAGCACCTTTACAAGCGATTGCGCGTATGACAAAAAAGCATCGATCTTTACTGATGGTCGATGATGCACATGGCATTGGCATTTTAGGTCATGAGGGTCGCGGTACTTGCGATCAACTTGGCATTCAGCCAGATATTTTAATTGTGACCTTTGGGAAAGCCTTTGGTTGTAGTGGTGCTGCGGTGCTTGTATCAAAAGATCTTGCAGATTATTTTGTACAATTTTCCCGTCCGCTGATTTACAGTACAGCAATTCCACCAATACAAGCTTCGACGCTACTCGAAGCGATTCGGCTGATTCGCTCAGAAGAAGGGGATGATAGACGGGTAAAACTTCGGAATAATATTGATTATTTCAAAGAGGCGATTGCGCGCGTTTTAGAAGCGATTGATCCCCCTATGACTCAAGAAATCTCACAAATATCGGAATTGGCATTACCGGCATTTACTTCAACTCACGCTTCAGATCAGTCCTCAGATCATGATCAAGTTCGAATAAAGCCTTATCTATTAGATTCAACAAGTCCTATTCAACCATTAGTCATCGGCCGAGATGAAGATGCTTTGATCCTTTCTCAGAAATTACGGCATGCCGGCATTTGGGTATCAGCTATTCGCCCACCGACAGTACCGCCCCAAACCGCGCGTTTAAGGGTGACGATCACTGCGGAGCATACTTATGAGATGATCGATCAGTTTATAAAATCACTTTATCAGGCATTGTTAGAGGAATCATCGAATGAGTTGTGATAATCAGCTAAGTCATCGTCTAAGTGCGCCTCATGTGATCGCTAAGCCTCGTATTGAAGCTGAGTTTGGTAAAAATGCCGGCCAATATGATGCGCTCGCTAAGGTACAGAGAACTATTGCCGATCATTTGATTGATTCGATGATCATACCTTTGAAAGATAAATTGAAGGATTCCAAAAAATTACGTATTTTAGATGCCGGCTGTGGAACAGGGTATTTAGCAAGCAGGCTTCAAGCAAGCCTTCAGCCTCTTTTGCAACAAAAAAGCTTGCAAATGCATCAGGGGATTGATATAGGCCAGCTTGAAATTACCGCCTTTGATCTCTCAAAGGAGATGTTAGAGGTTGCAATGGCGAAAGGCTGTTACGATCGATCCCTACAAGGGGATATTGAAATGCTATCAATGATGCGTGATTCCTTAGTCGATCCTATTGTAGATCCTATAGCGCCTTATGATTTTGTGATGAGTAGTTTAGCAGTTCAGTGGTGCCATCATTTTGAAACAGCATTAACTGCGCTACAAAGTATTGCAAATGTAGCGCAAAAGTATGTTGGGCGAGAAGATGAAGCTCATCAAAGGCCCAACGTCTATATCACAACGTTACTCAAAGGAACCTTACAAGAGTTAGAGAAAGCTTTTGAACGTGTCGATAATGAGACGCATATCTTACGATTTGAAACAAAAAGTGATGTTGTTTCGATTGTTGAACGGTTAGGTGGGCGTATTGAGGTTTACGAAGAGATCATGATTTTTGATTCGCTTCGTGCACTGTTTCAAAGTTTAAAGGGCATTGGCGCGACGAATGTCCCTAATCGCCGGAAAGGCTTGCTTGGTAAAAATGATTATCAGAAGCTTGATGAGTACTTTAAATCCCTCGGGCGATATCAATTAACCTATGTTGTGGCAGAAATTACATTGCCGGGAACTTATCAGCGCGAATAGGACCCTATTATTATTGATTTGATAATCAGATTGTAAAACATAGATTACAAAGGTTACAAAGACAGAGATTACAAAGGACAAGGTAAAATAATGTCTACAAAAATGGCACAAAAAAAGTCTCATACTTGGTTTATGACAGGTACAGATACCGAGATTGGCAAGACTTATGTTTCAACGTTACTTCTAAAAGCGCTTAATGAGGCGAATATGCCGGCAAATGGATATAAACCTGTGGCATCTGGTGCTGCTGAAACGCCATTAGGGCTTAAAAATCCAGATGCTTATGCGCATTTAACCGCATCGATTGATGAACTCACTTATGAAGAGGTCAATCCCTTCTTTTTTGAAGCAGAAGAAGCGCCTCATATTTTGGCAGAACAATTAGGGCAGGAGATTGACTTTGAAGTGATGACTGCCGGACTTTTACATTTGGAAGCTAAAAATCGTATTACACTTGTGGAGGGTGCCGGCGGTTGGTATACACCTTTAAGCTTTGAGAAAAGTTATAGTGATTGGGTCATTGAAAACCAGTTTCCTGTGATCGTTGTTGTCGGCTTAAAGCTCGGCGTGATTAATCATGCACGTTTAACCTTTGAAGCGATTCAAAATTCAGGCTTAAATGTTGTCGGTTGGATTGCGAATCATCTATCAGATTCAGTCAGTTTACCGGCCTATATTAAAGGCATTCAAGCATTCACTGATATTCCAATGATCGGCGAAGTGCCTTTTAATGCAAAAGCCGATGATCTTGAATTAGAGTCTGTATTTGACTTAAGCTATTTTAAATTGATTTAAAATCTGTTTTGAATGATTGAATGATTGAATGATTGAATGATTGAATG
>CAZPIQ010000115.1:3212-5574 GCA_964586665.1 uncultured Ignatzschineria sp.
TTGAATGATTGAATGATTGAATGATTGAATGATTGAATGCATCAAATTGAATGGATTAAATGAATGGATTAAAGCATGTTTAATCCATTCTTCTTTAATATTAATTTTAACGTTTAAAGAGTGAACCATTTTTATTAGTGTATCCTTCGTTAAATTGATAGACTTGGCGCGTAAGATTCGCTTTGCTCATCTCTGTATCTGTTTTATTGATATGGTATTTCCCAATATTTTGAATCGCTTCGCCTTGTAGCTCAGGAAGATCATTGAGTGGTAATTGAGTGAGCATTTTCGCAAAGAGTACTTTTTCAGCGACATGACCTTGATGAGCAGGTGTAAAGATCTCGACAGTGACGTTAGGCTGAATCTCTTTGAGATAACTTAATCCAGAGGCTTCATTGCTATCGGTTGAGTAGATATAGACCGGATTTTCCCATAGATCTTTTTGAGCTTGATGATTTTCGATATTACTCTCTTGGAGGTGTGTTCGGACTTTATTTAACTTTCCTCGATGAAACTTAATAAGCGTGTCGTTAAAACGATAATCCCCAATATATTGAGTAAACTGATGGTAGCCATTCGTTGTATTCGGTCCTTCAAACAGGAAAAGATCGGCTGAGGTGAGTAATCTTTTTAATTCATTTTGATAATTATTGGCAATATAATCGATTCTAAAGAGTTGTTCTTGCGTAATGCCATAACGTTCATTGAGTACTTCTTCTGGTAAAAGATAGTCGCTGAGAGTGATTTCATAAGGATCAATCTCTCTTTTAATACTTTCATCAGCGACTGTCGTAGATGGGGTTTTAGTAGAGGCTATTTTATCACTATGATCCTTTTTTGCTAATGCTGTCATATCGGCGGTATGAGTATCTGCATCCTGAGTAGAATCAGAGTGAGATTCTTGATCAATAAGCTCACTCTTTAAAGATTCGAAAGCGCGGTAATGGGAGAGAACCTCTTGAAGTTCAAGTCCTTCTGACACGGCAATAATTGCACGCTCAATCTCCGGCATATAACGATAATAAACATTATAAAAACCATTTTGATCTTCACTGACGAAGCCATGATCCGTTTTATAATAACGAATATGCTTCGGATTTAAATTTTCTAGATCAATATTAAGCGGACTTTGTGTCGGTATGATAAAGATATAGGAGAGTGTATTAATCTGATGAACTTCGCTACTAGGCGAGTCATTTGTGTAGAAAGAGACAATTTCCATCAACTCATTGCTGGGATCAATCAATACATCGCCAAGTTTAAATGATTCGATGGCTGTATGATCGGGAATCCCATATTGAAAGCCATTACTTTCAGCTGGCGTTAATTTAATCGAAAGATGGTCAGTCAATACATGTTTAACACCATAATAAGGCTTGCTGATCTCCTTGGTGATATAGCTTTCAGGAATATCTAATGTAATGGGCGTAAGTGTTTTATAGAGCGCCGCATCGAGTTCTTCAAGCGCGACAATTTTAGGATCTGTCTCCATTGTCGGATTGATGAGTAAAGAGATCTCACATCGCTCTGCTTTACAAAGGGGATGATCTTGAGTAGTGATTTTAATACGGTTCTCTTTTTGAGGATCAAGATAATAGGCCGCAATTGGGCTGATCGCAATATTCTCAGGAGTGATTAACGCAGTGTCATCATCCCCCGGCACCATAATCATAAAATGTTGATTTTGTATTTCAAAATAGGTTTCGTTAATTTTATGAAGAATCGAATCCTTTAGTGCCTGCTGAATTTCCTGATTCTGTTGGCTATCTATCAATTCTACTGAGATATCGCTTGGAAGATATAGGCCCTCTTTTAATGTCAGCTGCTGAGGCTCATCATTACCACATGCGATGAGGATCATCGTGAGAGGCAATAGTAACCATTGGCGATAATCCTGAAATTGGATGAATTGCATAAAGTCCTCTGTTATTTCTTTTTTGAAAATCAGATCTAAATTTTCAGTGAAGATCATTGATTAGCGAAGTAATGCGTGGCGCTAATATAAGAGTATATGTTTACTACAAATGTTTCGCTACTTCTTATCTGTTTCTCCTCTACCTCTTAATTGAGAAAATTGTGACTGGCAATTTACATTTAAGTCATTTATATAGTGTTGATTGTTATGATAAAACAGTTAACTTAATCCGATAATTTATGCTTTAATGAGAATACTTGATGAAAAAGAAGAAAAACATTCAAGTCGTTTCAAATGAACAAGAAACATCTGTATAGATAGGATAAGGAAGACAATGAGTGATTGTAAGCAGAACGCCGATTTAGAAAATGCCTGTTTAGGCTTTAATAGTAAGATTTTAAATACCGACAAAAATCATCCTGATGTTCACGGGGCAATGAATACCCC
>CAZPIQ010000116.1:0-5557 GCA_964586665.1 uncultured Ignatzschineria sp.
CCGCCTCTTCAAAGGTTGTATGCCATGCCAATGAACAGCGTCCATCATTGAGCGGCAACATCGCCAATGGGCCATTTTCTAAGAAACGTTGCCAGCAAGTATTATCATGACTCTTTTCAGGACGTACTTGGCCAACAATCGTTTTTTGACCATAGCTCCAACCTGTTGTGGGAATATTAGCCCAATCACGCACTAACGAACGCCCACCATCGGCGCCGATAATAAGCTCAGTCACATATTGCTCGCCATTACTGAGCGTTACCGTCACTTCGCCATTTTCACGAACGAAGGATTCAAGCTTGGTATTATCTAAAATCGTAATCAGATCAAGCGCTTTTGCACGATCGATTAATACGCCTTGCGTCGATTCATTATCCATAATCCAGCCAAGCGCATCTGACCCTGTGCCGGCCGCATCAAATGTTAACTCGCCTTTGCCACCTTCATCCCATACATGCATATGAAGGAAGGGCGTAATACGACCTGTGTGAATCAAGCCATCCCAAGCATCCACATACTCGAGCCATTTTTTACTAGAAGGCGTAAATGCGGAAACACGAAGGCCGTAATCTTCCGTAGGATAGAGTTTTTCAAGTGGATGGAACTCGATCACTAATACTTTAAAGCCCGCTTTCGCAAGGCCAATCGCGATACTTGAGCCTACTAAACCTGCGCCATTGATAATTACGTCATAACGGTTACTCATTTCATCTCCCTTCTCTTTCGAATCCTCAAGAACCGCATATCGCGCTTCCCTTGCACTGCCTTGACTACTTTTGATCTATCTGAGCACTGATAACCACTCACGATCACTATTCACTATTCACTATTAAAATACTGACTAATAGAAACTCTGACTAATAACCCATGCCAAAACGGGCAATCCGCTTTTTCAGCGGACCGATTAAATTCACGCTACGTAATGCTAAATTTCGTAACTGCGGTGCACCGGGAAGATCTAACCCAAACCCGCGCACCAAGAAATCTGTTGCGCCCACAACTTTTACCACATCATGGCGTCTTTCACGCTGATAACGCGCTAAATCATGAAGCGTTGGAATGGTACTACCAGCAAAATAAGGAAGTAGTAATTCACAATCTCTAAACCCCAAATTTAAGCCTTGTCCTGCGATCGGATGGAGTGAATGCGCGCTATTACCAATGAGCGTTAAGCATGGCTTACACACCTCTTTCGGTACCATCAGCGTTAAATCCCATACATGGCGATCTGTCACTGCTTCGATATCGCCAAGCTCATAACCGATACGGTAGATCACTTCATTGGCAAAGACTTCATTAAGGGCTGTTTCCCAGCGCTCTTTATCTGTACTATCTGCGATCATGACCACTGCCATCTCATGGCTTCCCACCGGCAATAAGGCAATCGGCCCATCACTTGTGAAACGCTCATAGGCCATATTGTGATGGGGATTTTCAAACTTCGCCCGTGCAATGACGGCCACTTGTCCATAATCTGAATGGAGCGACTCAATACCGGAGATCATACGAAGGTGCGAATTCATGCCTTCAGCTGCCACGACCCAATCAAAATCTTCATGCACTTTTGTGTGCGATTTGCCATGACCTTGTTGAAGTGTACAGTGCGCAAATTCATGAACACCCTTGGCATCTGTGGCTTCCTGTTTTACTTGATAATCTGCTAAACGGGTTTCATCGCGATATTCAATATTCGGGCATTCATCAATCGCTTGAAGCATGCCGAGCACTAATCTACCAAGCGGAATTAATGCACCGAAATCTCGTAAATCATGATCTGAGGCGAATAGCTCGACTTTCGTAGCATACCCTTTCTCTGAGATATGCACGCTTTCGATCGGCGTTGCGTAGATTTTAAGATCTTGCCAGATATTGATTGTCTCTAAGAACTTCACTGATCGATGCGAGAGCGCAATCATTCGCGTATCTTGCTCTAGAAGCTCGATCGTCGGTCTTTTCTTTTGATCCACAATGGTAATGGATAGAGATGTCTCTTTTAATCCCAAAGCAAAAGAGAGCCCGATGGGCCCTGCGCCTGAAATTAAAATGCGTTTATCGATACCTTTAGTCATGCGATCTTATCCTCTTTTTGCATGCGTCTCATTGTAGCGAGCTCTCAAATTTGTGTATTGATTTATCACAAGTTCAGAAGCTTTCGCTTTTTATCATCCTGTTTCGTCACTCTTTTTGCATCAAAACACAAACTTCGAATGACCTAACGCTCCATGATAATCGCTACCATGGAGCGTTGATGATTATTTAAGCCTTAAAATTCTAGAAACCCTAGAAACTCTAGACTATTCAGTGGGTAAACTTAAGATCTCATAGCCATCTTCTGTGACTAAAATCGCATGTTCCCACTGTGCTGTGAGTGATCTATCACGCGTAACCGCTGTCCAACCATCGCCCAATACTTTTACCGCTGCTTTACCCACGTTAATCATCGGCTCAATTGTGAAGATCATGCCGGGTTCCATAATTTCTGTCACCATTGGGGAATCGTAGTGAAGCACTTGTGGTGCTTCATGAAGCGCTAAGCCAACACCATGACCACAGAAATCTTGTACCACTGAGTAGTTATGCGCATGCGCATGTTTCTCAATTGCACGACCAATATTTCTAAATGGCGCGCCTGGTTTAACTTCTTCAATGCCAAGCATCATGCACTCATAAGTGGTATCCACTAAGCGCTTTGCAAGAATTGAAGGCTCACCGACGCAGAACATCTGGCTAGAATCCCCAAAGAAACCATCTTTCGCAAGGCAGATATCGATATTGACGATATCGCCATCTTTAAGCGCGCGATCGCCCGGAATACCGTGACACACAACATGGTTTAATGAGATACAAGTTGCGCCCGGGAATGGTGGCTGACCATAGTTTAAGCTCCCTGAGATTAAACCCTCTTCCGTCATCCAGCCGTGAATCATATCATCGAGCGCTTTTGTCGTAACGCCGGCTTTCACAAAAGGCTTCACACGTTTTAAGAGATTCGCAACAGCTTGGTTCGCAAGACGAATACCATCGATTTGCGTTTGATTTTTAATCGTAATTTCTGACATATTTTTCCTTCTTTCATCGAGTGCAAGATGGTTGTTCAAGCTTGATGACTCAAGTTAAATCAACTTGAATCAATACTTAAACAATCTATCTAACCGATCTTAGAATCTGCTGATTCAAACCGCACTCACAATTTCTGAATAAGCATACATGCTTCACAAGAGATCTAGACTCAACCTTAAAAGCAGATTGATTATTTTCTCTGATCTTTAATCATCTTGAAAAGCGAAAAGCTCCTGATCGGGAGCTCTTCTATGAATATTGACCTTAGGTACGCGGAAGCGTCACACCGGTTTGACCTTGGTATTTACCCCCACGATCTTTATAAGAGATTTCACACTCTTTATCGGACTCTAAAAAGAGCATCTGCGCAACGCCTTCGCCTGCGTAAATTTTCGCAGGAAGATTCGTTGTATTTGAGAACTCAAGTGTGACATGTCCTTCCCACTCTGGCTCAAGTGGTGTCACGTTCACGATAATCCCGCAACGCGCATAGGTGGATTTGCCAAGGCAAATCGTTAATACGCTACGGGGAATACGGAAATATTCCACAGTACGCGCAAGCGCGAATGAGTTTGGTGGGATGATACAGACATCTGATACCACATCCACGAAGCTCTTTTCATCGAAGTTTTTAGGATCGACAATGCTTGAATTGATATTCGTAAAGATTTTGAATTCATTACTGCAACGTACATCATAGCCATAGCTCGATGTTCCGTAGCTAATAATGCGACCCTTTTCATTTTCTCTGACTTGCCCCGGCTCAAATGGCTCGATCATGCCATGTTTCTCCGCTTGTTCGCGAATCCAATGGTCTGCTTTAATTGACATACGTTTTCCCTTTCTACCTATTTTAGTAGCATTGATCGAAGCTTTCACTTCGATCATTCTATTGAATCATGATCCTCAAGGATCTATTTTAGCTCTCTACCCTGTGATTGCTGCACAACCACTTTTGGGAAGCCCGCCATTTTATCACGCTCACGAAGTGAGAGCACTGCCGCCATTTTAATCGCAATTTCTTGATAGAGTTTTGCAAGCGGATCTTGTGTCGTGGCTGTTGGCTTACCGCTATCTGCTTCTTCACGGATCTTTTTATTCAATGGCATACGGCCTAGAAGTGTACGACCTTCATCTTCAGCGAGCGCTTTACCGCCATCTGTACCGAAGATTGCTTCTTCATGACCGCAGTTTGAACAGATATGGTAGCTCATGTTCTCCACAATTCCGAGAATCGGAATGCCGACTTTCTCAAACATTGTGATGCCCTTACGCGCATCAAGAAGTGCGATATCTTGTGGCGTTGTGACAATCACGCTCCCCGCAACCGGCACTTGCTGCGCCAGTGTTAATTGAATATCCCCTGTTCCTGGTGGCATATCCACGATCAAGTAATCGAGATCTTTCCAGTTCGTCTCTTTAAGCATCTGCGCAAGCGCTGATACTGCCATCGGTGCACGCCAGATTGCTGCATCACGATCTGCGATCAAGTAACCGATTGAGTTCGTTTGAAGCCCTTGTGTTTCCACTGGCTCCATTGATTTTCCATCAATCGACACAGGTTTCTCGTGGCTATTGAGCATTGTTGGCAAGCTGGGTCCGTAGATATCAGCATCTAAGATCCCTACCTTCGCGCCTTCATTCAGAAGCGATAACGCGATATTTACAGAAGTTGTTGATTTACCAACGCCGCCTTTACCCGATGCCACTGCAATAATGTTACGAACATTCGGTAATGCATGAAGTTGACCTTGCACCTTATGTGCAACCACTTTCGTGCTCACTTCAACAGCAGCTGTTAAGCCTGTTTTTTCAGTGATCTCTTTTTCGAAGAATTCTTTAATATGATTGCTATGCTCTTTCGCATAGAATCCGAGGACCACGCCCACTTTTACCGCAGGAGATGCGCCTTCATTGATCTCCACAGACTTCACACAGCCCGCAGTAACTAGATCAACACCTAAAAAATAGTCCGTATGTTGCTTAAAAATGCCTTCAATCGTCTCTTTTGTTACGCTCATAGGTTCATCCTCGTTAGAATTGTATTTTGATGCTCTCTATTCTAACACCGCTTAAGAAATAAATTAACCAAGGATCTTATATCCATTAAAATTAACGCAGTTAAGGCATGTTTTAGGTGTTTTTTAGGTGTTTCAGGGAAAATAGCGAAGGATTTTAAATCCTTTAAATGTCGGCGCACGAAATATGACAGAAGCTTACGCATTGCTCCCGACATCGAATACTACATCTGAAGACTATTCTTTCGAGAAACGTAAATCTCCTCGCGGCTGGAACGAATGTTTGCATGCTTCTATCCATCTCGCGCCAGCAGTTCAAGGCATCTCGATGCCTTGCTGAATATGATCCTTTGTCGGTTCGCCTGCCCTTTGCCGATTCGCCTGCAGCAAATACTACATCTGAAGACTATTCTTTCGAGAAACGTAAATCTCCTCGCGGCTGGAACGAATGTTTGCATGCTTCTATCAATCTCGCGCCA
>CAZPIQ010000117.1:0-5543 GCA_964586665.1 uncultured Ignatzschineria sp.
TAAAGCACTTGAACTACAAGGCGTGTATGGTTATAACGCTTTCGGGCTCGAGTAATCGTAATTCCCTCGCTCTTCAAAGCAGTCTTTTCTGATTTCCACAGAAGACTGCTTTTTTTAATTATCATCAATAAATTTGCATCACTATTTATACAAATTATTGTCAGCATTAACACTATTAAAACATAATACGAGTATGCAATATTACAATTCATTAATAATGAATTATAATGAATTATAATGAATTATAATGAGTTAATAATTTGTTAATTTAACAAGCTGTATATTTCTGTAAATTTCACTGCAATATATGGTAATTCTATGATGACTGACGTCTAATCAATCCATTAGCACTGAAAATGATATACTCCTAAAGAAATTTACTATTCCAATATCAATACAATTCCCAGATATATTTAGACCTACACGAAAAAACCACGAATACAGCGCCAGATCCATGAATAAACCTGATAAAAATCAAGAACAATTTGAGTTTCAGGGCTTTAAGCTCAAAGGCAAAGCCATTTTCTTCTGCTTAATTTCGATCGCGCTCATGTTCTTAGACCACCGTACAGACTATCTTAAACTCCCAAAATATTATTTAGAAGAGATCATCTACCCCCTTTCATTAATAGCAGAATCCCCAACCCGCGGAGTGAGCAATATGAAAGATTGGTATACCGAAAAAGAAGATCTATTACAAAAAATAGCGATGCTTGAAGAAAAAGAACTCTATCTAGCATATGAAACTCAACAAATGGCAGCGCTTACCGCTGAAAATAAACGCCTTCGACTTCTCTTACAATCATCATCAAAACTAGAACACGATACAATTATTGCTGAACTCATTAATATCAGCTCAGATCCTTATCGCCATATCGTTTCTCTTAATCAAGGTGCTGATCAAGGTGTAAAAGAAGACCTACCTGTCCTCAACAATCTCGGCATTGTGGGGCAAACCATATCAGTATCACCTTCTTCAAGTAAGGTCATTCTTATTACAGATCCTCATCACTCACTTCCAATAGAGGTCAATCGTAATGGTATCCGCGGTATCGCTAATGGTAATGGCAAACTCAATGAGATTGAGGTTTCAAACATTGCCTTTGATGATGATGTGAAAGTAGGAGATCTTCTTGTCACTTCAGGATTAGATGAACAGTTCCCACAAGGATATCCCGTTGCGATTATTAAAACAATTACGGTTGACCCTACCGGATATTTTGCAAAAATTATCGCAACCCCAACCGCTAAATTAGATCGAATTCGAGAAGTATTAATCCTCACTAAAGGAGAAGAATGATGATTTTCATTAAACGTTCCCTCATCATTCTCATCACTTTTGGCATCTCAATTGTGCTCGACACTATTTCCATGCCAAGCTTTTTTGAAGCTATTCGTCCAAGTTGGACAACGATGATTATGCTCTATTGGTCTTTAAAATTACGTACCCATTTTAGTATTGGCTCAGCATGGCTAATGGGGATTTTGCTTGATATCTCAAAATCTTTCGTGTGGGGGCTTCATGGTTTTACCTTTGCGTTATTGTGTTACATCATTAAGCGCTACTACCCTCGCATTAGTGCATTTACCTTGCCTGAACAAACAATTTTAATACCACTCATCTTCGCAGGACAATCGCTCATTGCTATATGGGTTAATGGTGTTCTTGGAAACTCAACCCCAAGCCTCATCCATTGGATTATGCCGATTGTTGTTTCTAGCCTCTTCTGGCCCATTATCAATATCCTACTCAATGAGCTTTGTGAAATATTCGGTATCAATGACAAATAATTCAACAAAGAGGATTGAGCCCTTTTATTGAACCATTTAGTATTAAAAGATATGTTTTAGAAAAACAAAGAACCCTTTACTAAGTCTCTTCCTCACTAAAACTACATTATGACTCCGCTCCTGTGAGTCAATAACCGTTAAATTTATGACACTTGAAAGATCCTCAAAAAAACAACCTAGTACAAACCCTCTATTCCTTGGTAGAGCGCTTGTCTGTGCGTTATTTGTTTTAATAGGCTTACTTTTTCTCATTGCAAGACTTTTTCATCTTCAAGTCATTGAACATGATCTCTATACAACAAGATCAAATGATAACCGCATCAAGCTCTTACCGCTCCCACCTACTCGTGGCCAAATCTTTGATAGAAATGGAATCGTATTAGCGACCAATATTCCGGTCTATAACCTTGAAGTTGTTAGACAAGACCTTGTTGCCCCACTCGATGAAGTAATAGAGGCAGCTAGTGAATTTATTGATATTTCTCCTGATGAGATGAAACAGTTTGAAAGAGCTTTAAAACGCGCAAATCGCCAAGAGAGTGTTGTCCTTAAAAAAGGGCTCACAGAGGAAGAATCTGCACTAATTGCAATTAACCTTCATAAGCTAAACGGTCTTCATTTAAAAGCGGACCTCGTGCGAACTTACCCTTATAAAAATCGTGGCGTTCATGCCATTGGCTATGTAGGCCGTGTTGACACCAAAGATATCAAAGAGATTACTGAACAGGGCCTTCAACATGAATACAATGGCATTACTCATATCGGTAAGCGAGGCGCAGAAAAGAGCTTCGAAAACATTTTGCGAGGCTCTATGGGCTTTGAGACTGTAGAAGCAAGCTCATCTGGCCGTACTGTTCGAAAAATTGATGAAATCCCACCAGTCCCTGGTAAAAATATCTATTTAACACTTGATCTACGCCTTCAGATTCTTGCTGAAGAAGCCCTTGAAGATTTTGATGGTGCAATTGTAGCCCTTGACCCACAAAGTGGTGATGTCCTTGCTTTTGTTTCAAAGCCCACCTATGACCCGAACCTATTTGTAGATGGTATTACCCATAAAGATTTCAACAAGCTAAATACCGATCCTTCGACACCATTTTTAAATCGTGTCATGCAAGGACTCTATCCGCCGGGATCAGTTATAAAACCTCAAATAGGTCTTGCGGGTCTTGAAAATGATTTCATTAAAGAGAATACAATCATTAACTGTAAAGGGTATTTCTCTGTGCCTGGGAATAACCATAAATTCAGAGATATGGGTTATTATGGCCCTTCTGATCTTCGTAAATCAATCGAACGCTCTTGTGATGTATTCTTCTATGAACTTGCCTATAATATGGGCGTTACAACCATGACGGACTTCCTTCGCCCCTTTGCCCTTGGCACAAAAACCAATATCGATCTGTTAGGCGAATCAAGCGGTGTTTCACCTACTCCTGAATACAAGCGTCAACGCTTTAAACAGCCTTGGTACACCGGCGATACAATCACCGCTGGAATTGGTCAAAGTTACTGGCTTACAACACCGCTACAAATCGCCCAAGCTACAGCGATTGTGGGGATGCGCGGCGAAGCTTTCGAGCCACATATCCTAGGTGCAACAGCGATGCCTCCTTCTAACCAAAAAGAATTTGTGACCCCAAAGCCCATCTCTCCGATTGTTTTAAAAGATGAAAAGTATTGGGACGTGGCTATAGATGGTATGGTTGCTGTTGTTCATGGCGCACGAGGGACTGCTCGTGCAACAAAATCGAATGAGTATATTACCGCAGGAAAGACGGGAACCGCTCAAGTTAAAACCATCGCACAAGGCGCTAAATACAATGCTGATAAACTTGATCGAAAACATCATGACCATGCATGGTACGTTGCCTTTGCGCCAGCGGAATCCCCTAAAATTGCAATATCTGTGATTGTTGAGAACGGTGGTTCCGGCTCAAGAGTTGCGGCACCTATCGCTAAAAAATTACTCGATGCATGGCTCAAGGACTTTGATACGCCTTATGCCAAAGAAACACTCGCTCGCGTAGAAGCCTCAGGCCTGAATACTGACGTGAATGACACTCAAGCACTCCCAATCTTAGAACTTGAATCCACCCCTATTTTAGAGGATCTAGAAATACCATCAGAGAATGAAAGCTTGGATCCAGAAAATAAAACGGTCCCCAACCTTAAATCCCTAATGAATATTCGACTAGGTGCTGAAGAAAAACGGAAATCACAACTCCATAAAGCATTACAGGAGATACAAGAACATGAGATATGAAGAGCTATATCATACTGAAGAGGTTAAACCTAAAGGCCTATTGGCCTTTCTTCATCTTGATACCGTATTAATGTTTCTCATTACCATGCTAACGACTTTTAGCATGATCGTCCTTTATAGTGCTTCAAATCATAATATGGACTATGTGATGTCGCAAGGCTCTAAGATCTTGGCAGGCTTTGTTATTATGATTGTGATTGCCTTTATTCCGCCTGATCGAATCAAACAACTGACGCCCCCCTTCTATCTCGTTGCGGTATTAATGCTTATTGCCGTCATTTTTATAGGCGTTGAAGCAAATGGTGCTCATCGCTGGATCGATCTTAAAGTCATACGCTTTCAACCCTCTGAAATCACTAAGCTCGCTTTACCCATGATGGTTGCCTACTACCTTCATAAAACGAATATCCCCCCAACTTTTGTCAATGTCATCGGTTCATTACTAATTATTGGGATTCCCGTATCACTCATTTTCATGCAACCAGACTTAGGGACAGCAATCGTGATTCTCTTTTCAGGAATTATTGTACTTTTCTTAGCAGGATTACAATGGCGCTACATTATTATCGCGATTGTCTCTGTTGCCATTGCTATTCCGACAATGTGGTTCGTTGGCATGAAAGAGTATCAAAAAGATCGAGTGGAAACTTTTTTAAATCCTGAACTTGATCCACTTGGAAATGGCTATCAAATCATTCAATCTAAAATCGCCATTGGTTCAGGTGGAATCTATGGGAAGGGCTGGGAAAATAGCACCCAAGTCTCACTACAATTTCTGCCCGAGGCAACGACTGACTTTGTCTTTGCCATCATCGGGGAAGAATTTGGCTTTGTCGGATCAGTTTTATTAATGCTCTGTTACTTACTCATTATTTGGCGTGGACTCTATATCTCACTCAATGCACGAGATACTTATTATCAACTTGTAGGTGGATCTATCTGCCTTGTGTTTTTCTTCTACGTCTTTGTAAATACAGGCATGGTAAGTGGTATCCTCCCTGTAGTGGGAGTACCCCTTCCCTTTGTGAGTTATGGAGGGACATCTATCATGACTCTCTTTATCTCATTTGGTATATTAATGAACATCTACTCGCATCCCGCATCTATTAAAAAAAGGATTCAATAATGAGATTACGTCTATTAACTATCGGTTTAATTAGTGCTATTACATTGACGGCATGTGCATCTAACAATACAGAAGAACCAGTCAATACACGTCAGGGTGAAACAGTACAGGTGCAAAAAACAGCGCCTATTTCTCAGCCCGCGGGAAGCACTGCTGAGCGTACTAATCTTGCAGAACGTACAGATGTACAAGCTTTTATTAATAAAGCAAGCCGTGAACAAAACTTAGACCCAAAATGGATGACTGAAGTTTTAAATCATACAAAACTACAACCTAAAATTGTTGAAGCTATGAATCGCCCTGCAGAAGGCGTCATGAATTGGGGTAAATATCGCCCTATTTTCATGACCGAAAAACGCA
>CAZPIQ010000118.1:0-5410 GCA_964586665.1 uncultured Ignatzschineria sp.
TCATTAATTTCCGATTAACTTTTCATTTATTAAGGTATTTATAATGGCGACAATTTCAGCAGCTATGGTAAAAGAACTCCGTGAACGTACTGGTTCAGGAATGATGGAATGTAAAAAAGCGCTTACCGAAACTAACGGCGACATCGAAGCAGCAATCGAACTCATGCGTAAAAACGGTCAAGCAAAAGCTGACAAAAAAGCAGATCGCGCAGCAGCAGAAGGCGTTCTCTTAATTCGTAACGATGACAAATTCGGCGTAATCGTTGAAGTAAACTGTGAAACAGACTTCGTTACTAAAAACGTAGACTTCATCGAATTCTCAGAAAAAGTTGCAGATGTTGCATTCGAAAAACGTGCTAACTGCATCGATGATCTTGCTGATGCAACTATCGATGGCGTTTCACTCGAAGAAGTTCGTAAGAACCTTATCGTTAAAATCGGTGAGAACATCACTGTTCGCCGTGTTGCAAGCGTACACGCTAACGGTACAATCGGTGCATACGCACACGGTATCCGTATCGCAGCAATCGTTGACGTAGAAGGCGGAAACGCAGAACTTCCACGCGACATCGCTATGCATATCGCAGCATCTAACCCTGTATGCGTAGACGCATCAGGTGTACCTGCAGAACTCTTACAAAAAGAGCGTGATATCTTCACTGCACAAGCACAAGAGTCAGGCCGTCCTGCAGACATCCAAGAAAAAATGATCGAAGGTCGTATTCGTAAGTACCTCGAAGAAGTAACACTCGTAGGTCAACACTTCGTTAAAGATCCTGATATGACAGTTGAAAAACTTCTCAAATCTGAATCAGCTAAAGTGAACAGCTTTGTTCGTTTAGAGCTTGGTGAAGGCGTTGAGATCGTTGAATCAGACTTCGCAGCAGAAGTAATGCAACAATTAAAATAAGGTTAAAATCCTGTTTTAATCGTATGAATTGAAGAGAGCCACTTTTTTAAGTGGCTCTTTTTTTGTGTGAGAAATAAGTGTATTTGATGTCGGATGCTATGTCCGATGTGCTTTTGATGGTATACGTGCCGACATTCGAGAAGCTTTTGGCTTCTCAATCGCTGGCGCGGGATTGCTTTAAAACTGCAAGCATTCAACCCAGCCGCTATTGAAATATTATTGGAATGAATCAATAGGTGTATTTGATGTCGGGTGCTATGTTCGATGTGCTTTTGATGGCATACGCGCCGACATTTGAGAAGCTTTTGGCTTCTCAGTCGCTGGCGCGAGATTGCTTTTAAACTGCAAGCATTCGACCCAGCCGCTATTGAAATATTATTGGAATGAATCAATAGGTGTATTTGATGTCGGGTGCTATGTCCGATGTGCTTTTGATGGTGTACGTGCCGACATTTGTGGCGTTTTGGTCTCCTCGCTCTTTAAAATTCAGTTTTATGAGCGGTGAGAGAACGGCGTTTATACTCCGCCGTAAACTATTCGAGCATAAACGCCATTCTCCCACCCTTTTATTAGCTCGATAAATTTTTATTTTTAGATACTTTTATGGATGGGTTTCCAACACGTCAAAAGCTTTCAGCTTCTCAGTCGCTGGCGCGGGATTGCTTTAAAGCTGCAAGTATTCGACCCAGCTGCTGTTGAGCCTTGAGGAAGTATCTCAATCTCATCAATGATCCAATTATGCATGAATCATTGATATTAAGCCCACAATTTCATCTTCTATTTTTTCTTTGGTCTGAATGCTGAAGTGACTTCTTCGTTCACTTCGATATAACCTGCTTCAATCAGATCTAAGCAATAAGGAATTGCCGAGAAGATACCGTTTACAACGATATTACCCTCTTTATCTTTCACGCCTGCAAGTGTTTCCTCAATCGCTCTTGGGCGACCTGGAAGATTCACGATTAAGGTCTCTTTACGAATAACGCCGACTTGTCTTGATAGGATTGCCGTTGGTACGAAGTATAAGCTCACCTGACGCATCTGCTCACCAAATCCCGGCATTTCTTTATCGGCAACTGCTAAGGTTGCATCCGGCGTGACATCGCGCTTTGTAGGACCTGTTCCACCTGTTGTAAGAATAAGATCACATTTCTCATTATCTACTAAGTCTTTTAGCGTTTCTTCTATCATCGGCTGCTCATCTGCAATTAAGCGCTCATGAAAAGTGATCTCATTTTTAATCGCTTTTGAAAGCCATGCTTTAAGATGCGGAATGCCCTCATCTTCATAAATCCCTTGGCTTGCTCTATCTGAAACGGATACGACACCAATTTTAATATTTTGCATGATTACGCCCTTCTCTTTCTTATATCTAGTTTTATAGCTTGTTTGATCGCTTATTTGATCGCTATTTTTTATATTTACTTTTTATATTTAATTTTTATATTTTCTTTTTATCTCTATCTGTTCTTATACTCAGAACAATGCTAATGCTGATTCAATCAAGATTCATCAGTTATAAAAAAACTATTCTGATCGATATCTATTGATCACCTTACCTCACTATTTTGCCATGTTTTCACTTTAAAAGTGAGCCACTCTTTTGATATCTGAATCATTCCCCGCATAATCATCACAAAATAGCCGGGCTTATTACCGAAAAGCTCGGCATTCGATCTTGAAATATCATCTCACTAAGATCTCTCATTTCTGCTTCAAAAGAGGCTTAAGCATTTACCCTGAGTACAAGTCATGCTCTGCGCTTTCTCAACCATCTAAACCCCCAATGAAATCAGGGATGCTTCCATACTCTTTCGAGTATTTCTGCATCCCTGATTTTATTATGCTCAATCACTTATCGTACTGTGACGATAATGATCTTCCTTAAAGATTCACCCACTTTTCTGATCTTAGAGAAGACCGAAGAGAAGTGATGGTGCAAATCCTAAGATGATTAAAAGTGCTACGTTAAGATTGAAGAATACTTGGCTTGTGCCATTTGCTTCAAGCGTTAACTCTTTACCTGAAACCTCTTCATCAAAGAACATCACTTTAATCACACGCAAGTAGTAGTAAAGACCGATAACTGACATGAGAAGTGCGAAGATCACTGTGTAGAGATGTCCTGCTTCAAATGCTGCTCTTAATACCACGAATTTCGCGTAGAAACCGACGAAGAAAGGAATACCTCCCATCGAGAGCATGACACACGCCATTAAGATTGCATACCATGCATGTTTCTTCGCAAATCCTTTAAGATCATCAATTGCTTGAATCTCTTTACCATTCACTTTAACTGAGAGTACGAAACCGAACGCCGCAGTGGTGGTTAATGCATAAGTAATTGCGTAGAAGAAACCTGAGGTCAATGCCATCTCTGATTCGATCGTCACTAAGAGACCTAATAAGATAAATCCAGCATGTGATACTGCTGAGTAACCGAGCATGCGGCGAATATTATCTTGTTTAAGTGCAACTAAGTTACCGATTGCAAATGAGATGATTGCAATTGCGATGATAAACATCTGCCACTCTGCCCAGAACTCTGCAAGTCCGCCGAGAAGAAGGAGTGCTGCCATCATAAATGCTGCGATTTTTGGCGCGGCACCGATAAACATTGCAACTGGCGCAGGAGCACCTTGATACACATCAGGCACCCAACCGTGGAACGGCGCACCACCGAGTTTAAACACAATTCCCACAATTAAGAATACTGATGAGAAGAGGATTAAGCGCTCTTGGCTCTCTGTCATACCTTGTGCAATGACAGCACTGATATCTATAAATTGAAGTGATGTTGTTGCACCGTAAAGAAGCGCCATACCAAAGAGTAAGATCCCTGATGACATCGCACCCATTACAAAGTACTTCATCGCTGCTTCTGAGCCTTTATTGCTACGGCGATTCAGTGCTACTAAACCGTACATAGGGAGAGACATTAACTCAAGACCCACATATACCGTTAAGAGACTTCCCGCAGTCACAAGCACTAACATCCCAAGCGTACTTAAGAGGATTAATACATAGTACTCAGCATTAGCAATATCGTAATCACTTAGGCGAACATAACTATAGATTAAGCCCACTGCCACAATGAGTGACATAAACACTTTAAGGAGTGTTGAGATCGGGTTGTAATTGATCTCACCAAACCAGAAAGCATTTGAACTTAAAATACCGCCGGTAACATCAAAGTTATATTGATAGATCCCAATCGCCGCCGTACCTACGAGTGCGATGAGCGATAATGCGTAGAGTGTTGACTGCTTCGCATTTTTATTGAGACTCTCATATAACAAGACAATGACGATCATACTCATTAAGAAGATCTCAGGGAGAGCAACGAGTAAATCTGTCAGTTTAAATTCCATCATTTTTAACTTCCTTTAGAATTGAGCTGTCAAATGAACAAGAAGTCCATCAATCGTTGCTTGCATCAAGTTCGCAATCGGATCTGGCCATACCCCTAAGAGGATAACAAGAACCGCTAATGAACCTAACATGAACCACTCACGACCATTAATATCTTTCATCTGTCTAACGTGATCATGAACGATATCACCTAAAATAACGCGTTTTGTTAACCAGAGGTTGTACGCTGCGCTTAAGATCAATGATAACGCCACTAAGATTGCGATATAAACAGAGTAATGGAAGCTTGCAAGGATTGTCCAGAACTCACCGATGAAGCCTGATGTACCTGGTAAACCTGAGTTTGCCATTGCAAAGAAGATGAAGAATGCACCAAAGATCGGCATGCTATTAATCACACCGCCGTAATCTGCGATTTCTCTTGAATGGATTCGATCATAAAGCACCCCAATACAGAGGAACATTCCTGATGAGATCAAACCATGAGAAATCATCTGCATCATTCCACCTTGAAGCGCCATTTGCATAGCTTCAGGATCTAATGATCCGCCGCCTAAAAGTGCAACCGGTAAGATGAATGCAAGCGTTACGAAACCCATGTGAGAAATAGAAGAGTATGCAATCATTTTCTTCATATCACGTTGAACAAGCGCTACTAATGCAATATATAAAATTGCGATCACACTCAATGCAACGATCAACCAAGCGTAAGCAGATGCCCCTAATGGCGCAATTGGAAGAATAAAACGAACAAATCCATATCCACCAATTTTAAGTGTGATTGCCGCAAGAATCACTGAACCACCTGTAGGTGCTTCAACGTGCGCTGATGGTAACCATGTATGTACAGGGAACATCGGTACTTTTACCGCAAATCCAGCAAGGAATGCGAAGAAAAGCCATTTTTGCGTACTTTCTGCAAGTTCAAGATTTTGGAAGCCCAAAATATTGAAATCGCCACTTTGGAAATAGAGATAGATCAGTGCAACTAATAAAAAGATTGAACCTAAGAATGTATAGAGGAAGAACTTAAGCGCCGCAGTAATACGACCCGGTCCACCCCAGATACCGATAATTAAGAACATTGGAATGAGCATTGCTTCAAAGAATACATAGAAAAGAATTCCA
>CAZPIQ010000119.1:0-5408 GCA_964586665.1 uncultured Ignatzschineria sp.
AACTTTTGACGCTCAGCTTCTGTTTCAAACCATCTTTCGGCTTTAAAGTCTGCGCCGAGTAAGTTATCGCGCTTGAATGTTGCATTTTTAGGGAGCGTTAATCTTACGCCATATTGCTTGCTCATAATTATCTCCGTTACTGAATTTGATTGATTGTTAATTTTTTGAATCTTATTTTTTAATTTTTTCTCTAAATATTGCCGTGTTTTTTTTGTCAGGCTTTTATGAAATATTTAGATTTTCGTCGATTAGTGTAGCAACTTAGCCACCTGTCATCGACATTATTCTTTGAATTTTTGACGCATCAGTTCTGAACTCATGTTTCTGTGGCTTGAGATTAATCGCCTCTCTAATGGCTAATTTAAGCTCTTCATCTGTGCAATTATCACGAAGCATCTCTCGAAGTGGGTAAGCTTCCTCTTGTCCTAGGCACATATAGAGGGTGCCATCGACAGCAAGGCGTACGCGATTACAAGAATCGCAGAAGTGTTGGCTCATTGGTGTGATTAAGCCGAAAGTAAAGGTGCCATCTGGAGATGTGTAATATCTTGCCGGGCCTTGGCCTAATGTTTTTGTGGAATCGATGAGTCCATATTTTTGAC
The DNA here is from genome assembly GCA_964586665.1 of uncultured Ignatzschineria sp. GTDB lineage: Bacteria > Pseudomonadota > Gammaproteobacteria > Cardiobacteriales > Wohlfahrtiimonadaceae > Ignatzschineria. Next base: position 603 of record CAZPIQ010000119.1, read on the forward strand.
GGAGTGTTTCAAGTAATTTGGTAAGATCACGGCCTTCGGTGCTTTGTCCTGTGATGCCCATCGGCATCGCTTCGATCAGGCGAAGAATTAAGCCGTTGTCCATGCAGAACTTGATCATCGCATCGATATCTTGGTCATTCACGCCGATCATTGGCACCATGTTGATTTTGATAGTCTCAAAGCCCGCTTCTTTAGCAGCGAAAATGCCACCTTTGACTTTCTCAATACAATCATTGCCGGTAATTTGATGAACTGTGAGCGGATTAATCGAGTCTAAGCTGATATTAAGGCGATCAAGTCCAGCTGCTTTGAGTGCTTTTGCATGTTTTTCAAGTTGTGTGGCATTGGTTGTCATCGAGAGATCTTTGATGGTCGGGATCTCTTTCATACGTGCAATCAGCTCGGTAACATCTTTGCGAAGTAATGGCTCACCGCCGGTAATACGGTAGTGATCTGTTCCCATTGATGAGAAAGCTTTGACAACGCGAATAATCTCATCAAAAGTGAGCCAGTTCTTGTTAACTTCAAAGCCTTTAAAGCCTTTTGGGATGCAGTATGTGCAACGAAGATCGCATCTGTCTGTGACAGAGATGCGAACATAATCAATTTTTCGTCCAAACTGATCAATTAACATCTAAATTCTCCAAGTATTTTTTATTCCCTAGTGTTTCTGCTGTTTGAGTATTTTTGATTAGAGTTTTAGGTCTTGAATGCATTGTGCGATCGTTTCAATTTTTTTCATTTGCGTAAACTCTTTTCGGTATACGAGCGCGACTTTTCGTGTCGGTACCGGCTCTGTGAAGGGAATGTAATGTAGTAGTTCACTTAAATGATCATCTGTGAGTGCGTATTTCGGTAACACAGAAATCTGATGGCCCGCTGCGACAATATTACGAATTGTTTCAAGTGAGTGGTGATGCGAGTTTGTTGCATTAATCTCTTTACAGCGATCAAGCACCTGATCTCTAAAACAGTGACCAATGTTTAAAAGAAGCGGGTCATACTCATGAATTTCATCAGCAGAGATCTCTTTTTTCTCATTTAAGGGGTGTTCTTTCGGTGTTACGACGAAGAAAGGTTCTTCATAAAGCTCAATTACTTCAAAAGTAGGATCGGCAATTGGAAGTGCTAAAATCGCAGCATCAATTTCTCCTGTTTTGAGCATTGGCAGTAAGTTATCTGTCATATTTTCAAAAAGATTGAGCTGTAATTCCGGCGCTTTTGAGCGTAATGGGGGAATCATTCTTGAGAGAAGGTAGGGTGCGATCGTGAAAATGATGCCAAGGTTAAAGCGACCCTCAATGGAGTCAGATTCTTTGCTTAGTGATAAAAGCTCATCGACTAGCTCAAAAATACGGCGCGCTTTAGGGAGTGCTTTTTCCCCTTCAGGCGTTAAAAGAACTTCATTTGTGGTGCGTTCAAAGAGTGAAACCTCCATTGAACTCTCCAAGTTTTTAATGCCAATCGAGAGCGCTGGCTGAGAGATAAAACATTTTTGCGCTGCGCGACCAAAATGTCTCTCTTCTGCGACAGCGATGAAGTACCGAAGTTCATTTAATTTCATGCATGATTCCCATAAATAACATTAATACAGTGAATGATTTACATACTAACACATTTGCATTAAGGTGAATTCAAATAAGCATTTAAAATACGAACATTAAAGCCTGATAAAAACAGTAGTGCGGGATAGAGAGAGAGGTTACAAATTCCGCTAAAACGATAAAAATGGGCTATAATGGAGAAAATTTCTTTCTTTTTAATTTTCTATTAATTTTAGACGACATAAGTGAGCGATAATAATGAAACTAATCGATAAGTTTAGAGAAACGTCGGCACTCAATGGTGCGAACCAAACTTACGTTGAAGAGATGTTTGAATCATATCTCGAAGATCCAAGTTCGGTCTCTGCTGAATGGCAGTCGTACTTTGCTGAGTTTAAAAGTAGTCAAGGTGAAGATATTGCACAAGGTCCTGTAAAAAGAGCCTTTGAGCAGATGCGTCACCAATCAATGCGACCACAGTCAGGCGGTGTAGATCAGGCACATCTTGAGAAACAAGTGGCTGTATTAAATTTAATTGGCGAATATCGCCGTAGAGGGCATCAAGTAGCAGACTTATGCCCTCTTAATTTACGTGAAGAGGTGATCGTTCCAGAGCTTAACCCAGGATTCTTCGGATTAACCGAAATGGATATGGGAACAGTCTTTAGAACAGGTGGCTTAGCGGGTAAAGCTGAGATGACACTTCGTGAGATTCTTGACACAGTAAAACGTACTTATATTGGGCACATTGGTGTTGAGATTGAGCACATCACTAAAGATGAAGAGCGTATTTGGCTTAGAACACGTCTTGAAGAAGTAAAAGACGAATTCCGTTTAAGTGATGAAGAGCGCCGTGAAACATTGAAAGAGCTTGTTTCAGCAGATGGTCTTGAGCGTTATCTTCATACGCGTTATGTTGGTCAAAAACGATTCTCTCTTGAAGGTGGGGATGCGCTTATTCCGATGCTTCATGAGATGGTTGTGGGTGCATCAAACTTTGGCGCTGAAGAGATTGTTATTGGTATGGCGCACCGTGGTCGTTTGAACACGCTTGTGAATATCTTGGGTAAAGCACCCGCAGAATTATTTGCAGAGTTTGAAGGTCGCCCGACTTTTACAAAAGGTTCAGGTGACGTGAAGTACCATATGGGCTTCTCATCATCAGTGCAGGCAACACCTAATAACCCGCCAGTACATTTAGCACTTGCGTTTAACCCATCTCACCTTGAGATCGTCAATCCTGTTGTTGAAGGTTCTGTTCGTGCGCGTTTAGAGCGTCGTATTCCTGCGGGTACTCCAACAGGTCAATTACCATTTAATACAGTATTACCGGTATTAATTCATGGTGATGCGGCGTTTGCTGGTCAAGGTATTGTGCTTGAGACACTTCAAATGTCACAAGTGCGCGGTTATACAACCGGTGGTACTGTTCATATTGTTGTGAATAACCGCGTAGGATTTACAACGTCGAATCTACTTGATGCACGTTCATCAGAATACTGTACAGATGCTGCGAAGATTGTTCAGGCGCCTGTTCTTCATGTGAATGGTGAAGACCCTGAAGCGGTGAAACATGTGATGCAGTTAGCATTAGGGTATCGTAATACGTTCCATAAAGACGTTGTGATTGACCTTGTGTGCTACCGTAAATTAGGTCACAACGAAGCTGATGAGCCAAGAGCAACGCAGCCAATGATGTATAAAAAAGTGAGTGATCGCCCAACACCAGCGCGTGTTTATGCAGATAAACTTATTGCGCAAGGTATCATTACAGAAGATGATTTCAAAGCGTATACTAAAGAGTATCGTGATAAGCTTGAAGAGGGTAAGCCAGTTGGTTTCCCAACTGTTGAATCCATCAACAGCACTTACAAGCAAAAATGGGAAAAAATCTCAAAAATGCATGACCGCTTCGATGATGAAGGTCCAAGTGTTCCTGAAACAGCGGTTGTTGAATCAAGAATTACAGAGCTTGCGCGTATTATGGATAAGCTTCCAGAAGGCTTGAAACTTCATAACCGTGTTGAACGTATTCATGAGAATCGTCTCAAGATGGCTGAAGGCGAGCTTGAGATCGATTGGGGCTTTGCTGAAGTCATGGCTTATGCAACGCTTCTTGAAGAGGGTTACCCAATTCGTCTTACAGGGCAAGATTCAGGGCGTGGAACATTCTTCCACCGTCATGCCGTTTATCACAATCAAATTGATGGCAGTTCATACATCCCGCTCCAGCACTTAACGAAAGATCAAGCAAACTTCACAGTAATTGACTCGATCCTTTCAGAAGCAGGGGTACTTGGTTTTGAATATGGCTATGCATCGACTGAGCCTAATGCGCTTGTGATGTGGGAAGCACAATTCGGTGACTTCGTGAATGGTGCACAGGTAGTAATTGACCAGTTCATCGCATCAGGTGAAACAAAATGGCGCCGTTATAACGGACTAGTCATGCTTCTTCCGCATGGTTATGAAGGTCAAGGTCCTGAGCATTCATCCGCAAGACCTGAGCGTTTCTTAGAGCTCTGTGCTGAGAATAATATCAGCTTCGTTGTTCCAACAACGCCGGCACAAGCATTCCATATGTTCCGTCGCCAAATGCATCAAGATTACCGTAAGCCACTTGTGGTGATGACACCGAAGAGCCTTCTTCGTCATCGTCAGGCAGTGAATACCCTTGAAGATTTAGCAACAGGTACATTCCGCGCAGTGCTTCCAGAGATCGATGCAATTGATGCTGCAAAAGTTGAGCGCGTTGTGATTTCAGTGGGTAAAATCTTCTATGACATCAGAGATCGCCGTGAAGCGGTTAAAGATGAAAAAACAGCGATTATCCGCTTAGAAGAGATCTATCCATTCCCAACAAAAGCGTTAGAAGCTGAGCTTGCGAAATATCCTAATGCTAAAGAAGTGATCTTCCTACAGGATGAGCCACTGAATCAAGGTTATGCGACATTTGTTCGTCCGTACTTAGAAGAAGTGGTCGATGCAGCACAAACACTTATCTTTGTGACAAGACCAAGAGCAGCAGCGCCGGCGGTAGGATATAGCCATGTTCATGCAGCACAAGAGAAAGCACTTTTAGATGCTATTTTCCCAATTGCGGAATAATTCATTTAAGTGAGATGCATGTTGAAACTAGCATCTCACCATTAAACGATTTTTAAAGTTAACAGCAGAAATTTGTTAAAGATTATTTACATAGGAGAAAATCCATGAGTATTGAAATTAAAGTTCCGGTATTACCTGAGTCAGTTGCAGATGC
>CAZPIQ010000120.1:0-5408 GCA_964586665.1 uncultured Ignatzschineria sp.
TGTTTTTGTGATGCGTTCATTTGCTTTCATTTGCTCTCATCACAGCTTTAATTTCTTGCTCGTCAATTTGGGGAATGGGACGTTTGAAACCCCGGGTAATGACAGTAAGGTAGAGAATGCCGGCAATAAACCAGCTAATGCCGATTATCATGGCATTAGCATCTAAGTTTAACCAGAGCCAAATGGAGAGCGCCATGCCAATTGCCGGCATTAATCCATAGCGCAGTCGATTTTGAAGATTCATAGCAAAATGTGGCGGTTGATCTATAAAGCGATTGTTAAAGCAATAGTGTTTGATCACGCAGGCATTCACAGCGGTAAAGGCAACCAGTGCACCAAAACTAATCATGGAAACCACCAGTGTGAGTGGCATAAAAATTGCCACTAATGAGACCATCGCTAAAATGATTAAGGTAGTACTTGGTGTATTAAATTTGGGGTGAAGTTTAAAGAAGCGCTTACGAGAAATGACGCCTTCACGGCCCATTGCAAAGAGAATACGAGAGACGCTTGTTTGTGAAATCATCGCTGATGCATAACTTCCTGTGAGAAAGGCCGCTAAAAAGAGATCAGAGAGAAGCTTTCCACCAAATCCACTCGTCTCACCCACATGATGAATAACCTTGAGGCTCGCAGTATCTTGCTGTGAGGGTTCGATAAAGTTCAGCCAATCGGGATAAGCAATATTTGCTGAAAATGATACTGTCATAAAGATCATGCCGGCAATAAAGATCGTGAACATAATCGCGCGAGGCAATGTGCGAGGTGCATTTTGGGTCTCTTCCGCCATCGTTGCGATGGCATCAAAGCCCAGAAAGGCAAGGCAGAGCATCGCGGCACCGGCAATAATGCCACTCATATCGCCAAATGCCGGCGTTAAGGGTTGTAATAGATTTTGCGCTGAGAGATCGGCACTACTTAAGCTCAAAGTCACAAAGAGCACAACAAAGAGGAGTTGAATCAGTACTAAAAAGAGGTTGATCGGTGTTACAAGTTTAATGCCAACGTAGTTGAATGCGGTAACTGAGATAATGGAGGCAAGGATAATGATCCACGCCGGAATCATGGGAAAAGCTTCATTGATATAAAGACCGAGCAGAATATAGTTAATAATCGGTAAGAAGAGATAATCCAAAATCTGTACCCAACCAATTGCAAATCCGGGAATTGCACCAAAGGTACGCTGCGTATAAGTATAAGCAGAGCCGGCAATCGGCAGTTTTCGAGACATCCGCGCATAGCTGAGCGCCGTAAAGAAGATCATCACAAGCGTAATGACATAAGCAATCGGAAGATGCCCCTGACTTAAAACCGTCACTTGCCCATAGGTCGTAAAAACGCCGAGTGGCACCATATACGCAAGTCCAAAGATGACAAGAATAGGCGTGGTTAGTAGGCGAGGCATTGTGGGCATAGATGGTCAACAGCTTATAGTGATAATAGTACTGAATATAGTAACCTAAGTAAGATCATCGTTGTGAATTTTAGTGGATCGTTCAAAAGAGACTTATATCGATTTCACTATGGTTTTTGCAAAATATTGATGAAAATAATTTGTGTTTTGCGCTTTATTACAGTAGTATTATCTGCAATATACCTGTCAGGCCTCTAGAGTAAATATTACTTAAAGCCCAAATCGACGGGTTTTTTTACGTCTGAATAAAGCTTGATTTATGAAAAAAAATTTTAATAAACCAGTGACTTCTTTAGATCAACAAATCAAATTGTTGAGAGATAGGGGGCTTTTTATAAAAGATGAAGAAAGAGCAAAGCGTTATTTATCGAATATATTTTATTATAGACTGTCTTCCTACTTTGTGCCTTATCAATCAGAAAACGATCAATTTTTGGAAGATACTGAATTTAACGATATTTTAAATACCTATATATTTGATAGGGAGCTAAGATTAATTGTTTTAGATGCATTAGAGCGTATTGAGATCGCTATAAGATCTAAAATATGTAATTACGTTTGTGATGAAACAAAAGATCCTTTTTGGATTTATAATGCTGATAATTTTATCAGCATTAATGGGGGATTTACCAGAATCACAAAAAATATACAAAATATTATTTTTCGTGATGTTAGATACAATCGATACAGTATCAAAACACCCATTCAACATTATCAAAATATTTATAATCAACCTGAAAAGCCTGCTGTATGGATGATTTTTGATTCTTTATCATTTGGAGATCTTCAGTTAATTTATAGTTCTCTCAAAAATAATCATCTTAAGAAGAAAATAGCCTATGAACTAGGGATTAATCAGATCTTATTAGAATCATGGCTAAAAAATTTTCAAATGGTCAGAAATATTTGTGCACATCATTCAAGATTATGGAATCGTGGTTTTGGTACTAGTCCAGCTATCCCTAAAAGTAGGAACATTATGTGGATTGAAGATGGGATAAGTGGTAATAAATTATATTTAAGTATCGTCGCTATCCAGGTCATCCTCTACAAAATTAGCCCAAAATCATCTTGGATTGCAAGGTTAAAATCTTTATTACAAAAATACCCTAATATTGATATTCAGAGTATGGGATTTACTGAAAATTGGGAGGATGATATTTTTTGGAAGCAGTAGCTATCATGCATTTATTTTAAGTAGTTTTTTATTATTTGAATTAAAGCTGAAGAATCATTCTCCGGCAATAAATGATCCGCCTCTGGCACAATCCAATCGTTCTGATCAATTGCTTCAGCGCCGGCTTTGCTACTTAACTGGAATATTGTACGGGAATTTTTTCCACATAAAATCGAAAGTGGCATTTCTTGATGAATGGCTTTGAGTATTTCGGCATCAATTGATTTGGGCTCTACTTGAGTGAGGAGCTTTTGAAGCGTATGCGCGTTATCGTGTTTGATTGTTTGGATTGACTCAGATTGATTGGCGATGCCGTAGGTATCACTGTCCTCATTTTTACAAGCTGCGATAAAGTGATCAACCGCTTTTTCAATATTGCCACGGCGATACGCTTTGATAATAGGACTCATCATTTTAGTAATATCACGCGTAAAGAGCGACTGATCGGCTTCACTCATGCCATAACTTGGCACGATGAGCTCATAGAGAATTGCCGAGTTAAACAGTGAGGCTTGACCTGAATGATGAATTTTTCGCTGTTTCTCCATTGCGAGAAGCACAACATGACACGCGTAAGACCAAGCAATAATCGTAAATTGTCGGTGAGGTTGACGCTCTTTCACATTCAGTGCTTGGCAAAAAGCGATCAGTTCTGCTGCATGACGATCGGTATCAAAAAGTGTTTCTCGGTCAGAATCCTTTCCAAAGCCACTTTGTGTGAGTGCATAGCAATCATATTGCGAAAATGCTGTTAGATAAGGATGCCAAGTGCGACCATCGCCAAGAATACCATGAAGAAAGAGAAGTGCTGGCTTTGCTGATCTTGCCTGTGCTTCTGTATTGAGACTTGCCGGCACATGATAATAGGTCAGCGATTCATGAATCACTTGTTTATGATGATTGGTCTGAATTTCTAAAGTTTCGGTTTTGATCATTATAGGGTTTATCTTATCGTTTCGTGTTGGTGTTTAGTGAACTTTAGCAAAGTTTAAAACTGCTGGCGCGGGATTTTTATACAATCTGCAAGCATTCGTTCCAGCGATGCAGAGTATTGATGCAAAGTCTTATATGGGCAATCTCTACCTAGAATCACCGCGATGATAAATCTTACTTATAAAACAAAGTTCTCAAAATCATCTCTCTGAAGCAGTTCCACAAGTGCGCTTGTAAGTTCTGAAAGCTCTGCTTTCGAAGTTACAAATGGGGGCATGATATAAACAAGTTTATTGAAAGGGCGAATCCAGACACCGCGATCGACAAAGTATTTTTGAATTTCTGCCTGATTAACAGGGCGCTTTAATTCCACTACGCCAATTGCGCCTAATACCCGTACATCTTCGATATGCGGATTATTATTGAGCGGTAATAGCAATTCTTCTTTCAATTGGGTTTCAATGCGCGTCACATTTTCTTGCCATTGACCACCCTCTAGTAGCGAAAGGCTTGCGTTCGCGGCAGCACACGCAAGGGGATTCCCCATGAAAGTCGGACCATGCATAAAGCATTTGGCATCGCCATTACTAATAGTTTGTGCAACATGGCGCGTTGTAAGTACTGCCGATAAGGTTAAATAACCGCCAGTTAAGGCTTTGCCAAGACAGATAATATCCGGCACAACATCAGCATGTTCTCCTGCGAAGAACTTTCCGGTGCGACCAAATCCTGTTGCGATCTCATCAAAAATGAGAATTACCCCCGATTTATCGCACAATTCCCGAAGCACTTTCAGGTAATTCGGGTGATAGAAACGCATACCGCCGGCACCTTGAACAATGGGTTCAACAATCACGGCAAAGAGCTCATGGGCATGATTTTGGAATATTTCGCGCAGATTATCGGCAGCTGAATCTTGCCACTTTTCATCAAAGCCTATTGTGAAGGGGTCTGCAAAGAGGTGATTGGGAAGATAATCACCATAGATTGAATGCATGGAGTTTTGTGGATCACATACTGCCATCGCTCCAAAGGTATCGCCATGGTAAGCATGGGAGAGTGAAAGTACACGATGTCTCTTTTGTGGTTGTGCCGAAGCTTCATCGATATTGCCGGCATTGAGAGCATCTAAAGAGGCTTTAGCATGCCAATATTGAAATGCCATTTTAAGCGCAACCTCAACTGCCACTGATCCTGAATCTGCTAAAAAAACACATTCCAATTGTTCTGGCGTGATCTCTACAAGCTTTTTCACAAGATCTACAGCCGGCTGATGCGTAATGCCTCCAAACATGACATGGGATACTTTCTCGAGTTGCGCTTTAATCGCTTCGTTCATCACAGGGTGATTGTAGCCATGAAGTACCGCCCACCAAGAAGACATTCCATCAATCAGCTCACGCCCATCTTCAAGTTGAAGCTTTACACCTTCTGCAGAAACCACAGGGTAGCAAGGGAGAGGCTCGCTCATTGAAGTGTAGGGATGCCAGATATGGGCGCTATCAAAATCTAGATCAATGGGAGCTGAATGTGTTACAGAATTTTTGGGAGTGGTCATTTTTTATATGTTCAGTAAAAATATATGAATGAAAAACTCTTTAGATGGCTGAAATGCGAATTTGAATAAGAGTTGTAAAGATAGAGGTTATCCTAGCACTTTTTGAGCGTAGAAATTAAGGATAGTGTATCTGTATTGCCTTTAAAAAATATCGGATAATTAAAATATCAGGATAATACATTGATTATATTGATAGTTTATTGTAGTAAATTCCTCTCAATAGATTTTTTGTCATGCATAAAAGTGCATGAAGGGTTGATCATTCGGCAATAAAAAAGATCATATCCGTAAATATGATCTTTTTATAATTTTTAAACATGATTTTT
>CAZPIQ010000121.1:0-5391 GCA_964586665.1 uncultured Ignatzschineria sp.
AGAGATCTTTCGCATCAAGTGAAAACCAAGCGGGATCATGGGGCTTCACCATCAAATCTTTGGGGGTATCCACATCCCATAAAATACCGGTATCAAATACTGAGATGGTTTCAGGTCGGTAGCTTGCAAGGACTGAGCGAGCGCCTTCATCCCCTGTTAATTGGCAAAGGGCTGAAAATGCCGCTTGTTTAAATCCAACAGGGTGCCCCGGGATGCCATTAAAGACCGGGCGAACGGTTGTCGCGGTTGTTTTTTCTAAAATGCCTTTTAAGAGCATTAAGGTCTCACTTAAAATAAAAGGAAGATCCGCCGGCAATAGGTAGATGCCTTTGAAATTCTCGAGCTTAAATAGCTTCTCATCTTCGATTTGATCATGTGAATCAGTATTATTTATCGGATCTGTCATCAATATTGACATGGCATTTGCAATACTCGTGCCGAGTCCATCAGTTTTAATTTCGAGTGTGCGGCAACCGAGTGTTTTTGCAAGTAGAGTCACCATCGGTTCATCTTGATTCGTCACAATCACAATCTCCGAAGGCTTATAACTCTTACATACCTTTTGATAAGTCATCTCTAGTACGGTGAGCTCAGATCCGGGGACTTTTGAGATGAGTTTGTGCACGCCATTGCTCTCAGCTTTAAAGCGGTGGCTTTTACCCGCTGCCATAATGATAATTCCAATTGTCACAGAAATCCTTTGCGCATCTGCGCTTTAAGTGCCTTTGAGCAATTAAGAAACTAGCTTTAAAACTTGCTTTAACACTTGTTTTAACACTTGTTTTAAAATTTATTGACGAAGCGTATTCACATCTTGAGCGGTTACATCTCCCGGAAGTTCTGCCCATGAAGTGCGAAGGTAGTTCACAAGATCCGCAATTTCAGTATCATTCATCTCATCTTTAAATGCCGGCATTGCTTGTAATCTTTCATATCCTGGGAAAGTTTGCCATGGTAGGCCTTCTAATACTGCCATAATGAGATTTCGGCTATCAGGATTACGAACGGTACTATTGCCAATCATCGCTACAGATACGTTAGGTTTCCCCATTCCATTTTCATTGTGGCAGGCAGCGCACATATTGAGATAGAGATCGCGGCCGTTATTGTTATCAGAAACATTGATAATATCCACCTCTTTTGGCGGAAGAGGATTGTCGCCCATGAGATAAGTGACCATTGCACTAATATCCCTATCAGTCATATATTGCGTACTATTTTTCATGACTAGATACATATCACTGAAGGTTGAGCCTTGTGGTGCCATGCCTGTTTTAAAGAATGTTTCTAAATCAGGCTTTGTCCAGCCTCGCTCAGCTAAACCTTCCGGCGTAATATCTGGGGCGGCAAAGTCGCCTAAAACCCCGCCTTGCATGACTTTATCGGCTTTAGCTTCACCAAAAGGTCCCATCGGCGTGTGACACATTGCGCAGTGACCAAGGGTGTTGACGATATAGCGGCCACGTTCCCATTCAGAGGAACTTCCTTTTGAAGCAGCCGGTAACTCTTCAGGATCTAAGAAGAGCATATTCCAGCCCATTAAAATCATGCGTTGATTGTAAGGGAAAGGGAGTTGATTCGAAGGTGGCGCAACATCAATTGCCGGGATTGACATCAGATAAGCATAGAGCGCATCTGAATCTTCGCGGGTAATGTTATTAAAGTACGCATAAGGCATCGCCGGATAGAGGTTGCGATTCGGCGGTGCAACGCCTTCAGTCATTGCACGGTAGAAATCATCAGCAGTCCATCGACCGATACCAAAGTCCGCAGAAGGCGTGATATTACTACTATAGAGAATGCCAAAAGGCGTTTTCATCTCATAACCGCCGGCAAGCATCGCTCCATTTTCAGCTGTATGACACGAGGCGCAATCTCCAACTTTCGAGAGATAACGACCTTTTTCGATCACCTCTTTCGGCGCGTTGACGGTCTGTTTTTCTGTGGTAGGCTTTCGATTCTCTTCCCAAGTGAAGAAGGCAAGAACAGCAACGATCATGAGAATAATGATCCCTGCGATTTTTTTCTTACTCATAATTGATTCCTTTATATGATTGAATATTGGAGAAGGTTTATGAGCCCTTCACAAGTCCCGGCGTATTGAGGATAAGATCTCGTACAGCATCGTAGTAGCGGACATAACCGGTACAGCGGCAAATATGATCATTGAGCGCCGTTTCAATGGCTTTTTCAAGATCTTCACGGGCTACTGGTGCTTTTGCGAGTTTTTCCATAAAGACGGTCGTTGCATTCACAAAGCCCGGTGTACAGTAACCGCATTGGAAGCTAAAGTTATCCATAAAGGCTTGTTGTACCGGCGATGGCACTACTTTGCCATTGTCTTCTTTTGTCGCAATTCCCTCGATTGTACGGACAGTTTTACCATTGAAAAAATGAGCGCCGGTAATACAGGTGCGCATCTCTTCGCTCACGCCACTTGGGTGATCGACAATGATGACGCAAGCATGACAAATCCCTTGGCCACAGCCCATTCTAGAACCTGTAAGATCAAGGTATTCATGAAGGAAATCAAGCATCACAATGCCTTCAGGCACTTCAATAGGACCCACTTGTTTGCCGTTGATGGTGAGAGAAATCGGTTTAGTTACAAAAGTCATTTAAAGAACCTCCAAAATATCTTTTGGCAAAATAGGGTGTTTATTAAAGTAATGGCCTGTGCCGGCCGCGATTGCATTCGTAATCGCTGAAACAACTGGAATCATCGGTACTTCCGCCATGCCTTTCGGGGGATCTGTTTCAGAAAGCGGGTCGAGTACCTCGCGCGTCTGCTTCCAAACAGCAACATCGCTCGCAAGCGGTAGACGATAGCGGTTAAAGTTCCAAGTACCATTGCCAGGACCATCTTCATAGAGTGGGAGATATTCGTGAAGCGCATGACCAATTCCCATCGCAATTCCCCCTTCGATCTGACCTGAAACAAGTTGTGGCACGATCATATTGCCACACTCAACCACAGTATGATGGTTGAGAAGATCCACCTTACCATCTGCTTTATCAATCGAAAGTTCCACAGAAGTCGCAACAGCTGTGTAGTAAGTCACGCCGGCATTATTGCGCTGTGCTGGCGGATAGTTGATTGCGGTACGGGTGGCCACATCATAATCATCGCTATTTCCAAAGCGAAGTGAGAGTGCATCTAGTGCATAGTTATTGACGTGATCTTGAATCTTAAAGTCGCCATTTGCCCATTGCCATCTATTAAAGCCATGGCCGACCACTGCGGTTAATCCACCTTGTTCATAGACACGTTTTGCAATACGTTCAAGAGTTAGGGGTTCTAATCCATCAGCGGTTAAGCCTCGCGCTGTCCAGCGAGCATCTTCTTTACGAACCGTAAGAGGCGCAGCTTGTCCGCCGCCAATGCCTTCACTCCAAATAGAGAGTGCTGCTGGCCAGATGCCGAAATCAAACATCACGCGCGCAGATTCAGAAGTGACATGAGAGAAGAAGTAAGCAGAGTTACTCGCACTTGAAGGAGAGCAGAGGAAAGGTGTCCAAAGGGGATCTTTCTGTAATTCATCTTGCTCAGCTTGTGTGATAGTTTCCGGATTATTTGACGTGAAGATCGGAAGTAGTGGCCATTCGGTAATGCCGTATGAGGATTGATCCGCTGGCTTTCCGAGATATTTTGCAAGGAGAACCGATTGTGATGTGGACATGCCGGTTCCGATTTCAACGCCACTATGCCATAGGCTAAGCTCGCCTTTCTCAGAGAGCTCAATACGTGCAAATGAACCTTCTTGACCTGTTCCATAATCTTTTTGTACGCAAGAGATACCGGTTGCGAATATTTTGCCGGGGTTTTTCGCTTCGAAGTCGGCTTTGCGTTCATCTCGATCTTTCCAGATCGCTTGTTCACTACAAACGGTTAATACCTCTTCGCCACGCATCATTCCGCCGGGAATTGCGCCTTGGGTATTTTTCATACCTGCTTTCATTAGGTTATTTAAACGAAACTCCACAGGATCAACACCGAGCGTATGCGCGGCTTCATCCATTAAAGTATCGAGCGCCGGCATTGCTTGAAGGGTTCCATAGCCTCGTGCAGAACCCGCATCCACGGCACGTGAAGCGGTTCCTATTGCCGAAAGATCGCTCTTTGGAATATAGTAAATACCTTGTACGCCGGTAGCACCGACGGCCATGACGCCAGGCGTAAAGTTACAACGACCACCGCCATTGCCGAGGAATTTTCCGATAAATGCTTCTATTTTGTGCGTTTTTTTATTCACAGCAAGTTGGAAGTGCATATCAAACGCATGACGTTTGAGCGCTGATTGGAATTGCTCATAACGGTCATTTGCTAAACGTACCGGTAAACCATTTCCATAGAGTGATGCCATTGCACCATAGATCGGCTCAGGGCCATGATCTTTAGAGCCATAACCCACTGTAAAGCAAGGATGAAGGAAAAGTTTTTTCATCTTAAAGCTCGATCTGCCGAGCATCTCTAATACTGAATTCATCACTTCAAAAGGTGATTGTGCCGCCATGACTAAATGAAGTGCTTCTTCCTCAGAATCATACCAACCGTTGGAGTTATTCGGCTCCATCGCACAGGTATCGATCGATTGAGAATAGAACATACGATCAAATACCCTCCAATCTTCCGGTGGATTTTTCATCTGATTCGCTAATTCATCTGCGTAGTACATTCCTTCTTGATCAAGCTTCCCGCCTTCTTTTCCCTCAGGCCAAACAGGGAGACGCTTTTTAAAGGAAGAAGGGGAGATCGTCACATCTTTTAGGCTTGAGTAGAGATCTTCGTCAAAAGGATTATCACTTCCAATACGAACGCCACGATAAGTACCCCAAGGATCACGTTCCACAGGTCCTGTAAACTCGCCCCACTGAATCACATCATTTTGGAATTTCAAAGCATCTTTTGCGAATTTAAAGCGCGCAAAGTCATTAAAGATAAAGAGCGCAACAGCTTGCCCTAAATATTGCGGCGTTTTCCCGACCGGCAATAACATATCATCGCCAAAGAATGCCGGGAAAGTAATGTTATCTCGCTCCAGATCTTCGGCTGTAACGATGCGATCCGGCATTAAGCCATTTTCAAGGCGCGTTAAATCAAAGCCTTGATAGATCTTATCGGCTTCCGTCACTCGTAGTAGCATTGCATGCGCTTGTTGTTGCGGCCAATGTGGCATATCTTTTGCGCGAACATCAAAGGAGAAGACCTTTTCGCCGGTCACCTTCGCAAGTGCATCGGTTCGGTATTGGATACGATCCGTTTTCGGATTCCAAACCGGGGGCGTTAAGATATTATCTTCAAAGAGTGCCGCGAAAGCAGGGCTGAAAGGTGCAGCGACGTATACAGATACGCCTCCAATGACAAATGTTTTTAAGAAATTACGACGTGAT
>CAZPIQ010000122.1:0-5389 GCA_964586665.1 uncultured Ignatzschineria sp.
CTGGATAAAGCCGGTAATAGCGTTTTTGGAAAATACGCGCTTATCCCTCTTAATCATATCCTCGCTTCCCCTTATGCTATGCGCCTTAGTGCTGATGAAATTCTTAAAACTCTATCATATTTTGAAGAATAATTTCTATTAATTGAATTCTTATTACTATGGAAAATATTATTAACAATATCCCTTCTGAAAATAATGATAAAAAGGATATAAATGGTAACAATACCGAAAATATCGAAAATAAGATAGAAAACAACTCAACAGATTCCGGTGAAGAAATACCTCATAAATTAAGCTTTAAAGAATTTTTTAAAGAGCTTTGGAAACGCATTAAAGAACTGGTTAATATAGCAGAAGATACTGATATAGCCGCAACGATTAATAATATCAGCAAAGGGGTGGAATTTAAAGGTGATAATGTTTGGGTGCTGTTTTTTGCCATTATTATCGCTTCTGTTGGTTTGAATGTCAATTCCACAGCCGTAATCATTGGCGCAATGCTCGTTTCCCCTCTTATGGGCCCTATTATGGGTATAGGTCTCTCTATAGGTATTTACGACCTTGTCCTTCTTCAGCCGGCGCTTCGTTATCGCCTAACTCTTTAGCATCCATAATTTGATGCAGAATCGGTAACAAGAACGCAGCCGTTTTACCACTACCCGTCTGGCTTGAAACCATGACATCCTGACCGCCCATTGCAACTGGAATCACTTTAGTTTGTACATCAGTTGCATTCTCATAGCCCATTTTTGCTACAGCGTCTAAGAGAATAGGATTTAAATTTAATTCAGAAAATTGAGACATAAACACATAGATCCCGCCCTCACAGGGGGATTTCCTTTTATTATAAGTTGTGGGAATGCGCTTGAACATTCAGCCAAAAGTTGCATCGACCGAATCTCGAATAAGCGTCAAGTACACTTATGTCATAGTCTCAACTATGAACCAACAGGGCGATGGGAAGCGCATATCATACGCATTTTTTGACAAATTGCAACTATTTTATCTATCAAACGTCTTTATTACTATGAAATCATTACAAAAATGAATCTTACTTAGCAAACAATACAGACTATTAAGTTTTTTATTATAGAGATTGATGCGATTATAAAGTCATTAAAAGCCATTAAAAGTCTTTACAAGTCTTTAATAAGCAATTAAAAAACAGCGGGTCTCAATTTTAATTGCGGTTGATATGAGTCTCTATTTTGAGACATATTTTAGTCAATGAATAATAAAAAAGCCCGCATTAGCGGGCTTCTTGACTGATTCACCACTTATCTATCAAACAATCAATGGTGGATCTACTGATAACTGCTATTTTTAATTAACAGATCAATCTCTTCCCAGAGCTTATTCAAGCGCTTTTCGGAAACAGTCAACTTCGTTCGCATCGGCTGTGAGAAGAAGGAGACAGCCATCTCTTCAATCATCCAGCGGTACTCCCCTAAAATTTCTGGCTTCTCTTCACGTTTTGCAAAGAATTGTATCGCTTTCTCAAGATTTGCTAAATGGGTATCAATCACTTCATTTTGCGCATTATCCCGATTCATGTTTTGTGGGAATCGTTCAATACGCAGTTTTAAAGCTTCCAAAAATCTCGGTAATTCCACGCGCCACTCTTTCGGTGTTTGACTGATAAAATCAGGATAGATCAATCGATCTAAGGCCTTTTTTACTCGTTTTTCAGCAAGTGCTTTATTCATAGGATGAAGCTGATTGAGCGCCTCACGCACTTCATTCACCCTTTCAAAGATATCAACGATCAAGTTACTAAGCTTTGTGGCATCAGAAACCATTTCTCGGCGCATTTTATCGATCAATTTCTCAAAAGTAGCGGCATCTCTTGGAAGCTCAGAGGCTTCTAAACTATCTTTAATAATCGCACGCATGAGATCTTCCCGCAGCAGCTCTTCATTGCCGACTTGCCTAAACATCAAGGCTAGTTTGCCAAATTGTGGCCACTGTTTTCGAAGGTACTTCACCTGCTCATTCAAGGCTTTGAGCATCAGCGTGATTAATGCATCTAAATGCTTTTCAAATGCGACATGCGCCCGATCAAAGAGCTGCTTTTTAAGCATCATCGGCTGACCATCTTTCACGATCAACGCAGGATAGCCCTTGAGCTCAATACCGTTACGAATAAAGCGCTCTTCCCGCTCGATTTTCCAATCATCGAGCGATAGCTTTTCTTCCACCTTTTTTTGCGAATGTGAATCTGCCAAAGTTTGATCATGCGGATTATGTCGATCATGATCTTTTCGAGCTTCACCTTTACGATTGCGTTTCTGATGATTGTTTTGAGAACCTACATTAAAACTCTCAGCAAGCTTTTGGAAAGCATTTTCAGCGCGCCCACGAAGTTTTTGCGTTAACTCTGTGAGATCCCGTCCTTCAGCAATCGTTTTACCGCCGGTATCAATCACGCGGATATTCATACGAAGATGTTTATCAAGTGCTTCTTCATTAAAGAGATGCGGCTCGATCTTCACACCTGAACGCTTTGTTAAGAATTCAGCAATCTGGAAGTAGAGATTCCCCTCCCCAAAAGTGAGCGTTTCTGCCATCTCTTTTGCAACATCCGGGAGCGGTACAAAATTCCGGCGAAGCGCTCTTGGGAGCGAGCGCATAATTTCAGTAATCTTTTCCGTTAATAAGCCCGGCACCAACCAATCTAAACGCGTCTTTTCAAGTAGATTGAGTGCTGCAAGTGGCACCATCAATGTCATTCCATCATCTTGCGAGGCTGGATTAAAGAGATAGACAGCGTTGAGCTTTAACTGACCAAAACTAATCGTCGTCGGGAACTCTTCCAAATTGAGCGCATCATCACTTTCAAGGATATCGCTCTCACTAAAGATCAATGAATCATTATTCTTCCGATCCTTGCACCATTTCTCAAGCGCCGCGACAGAGTAGATATTTTGTGGAAGACGCTCGTTATACCATTCAAAGAGCTTCCACTCTTCAATCAAGATATCCCGGCGTCGCGTTTTATCTTCCATCTCCGCCACGATCTCTATCGTCTTCTGATTGACGCGATAGAAATGTGCGCGGGTTTGAATTTCACCTTCAACCAATCCTTCACGAATCATGAGCTCACGAGAAACATCCGGTTTAATACGGCCAAAACTCACCACCCGACTCTTAATAATCGCAAGATTAAAGAGCTTGACCGTTTCATGCGCAGCTGCTTGCCCTTGCTGCTTGCTCCAATGCGGTTCTGTATACTCTTTTTTAAGTAAATGTCCGGCAAGCGTCTCTAGCCATTCAGGATTAATCGCCGCGTTCATTCGCGCAAAGACTTGGCTCGTTTCGACAATTTCAAGCGCCATCATCCATTTAGGCGGTTTACGATAGAGCGCAGAACCAGGGAAGATTCTAAACTTACGGCTATTGGCACCATTGAAGATCTTATCTTCACCCTGCTCACCAATCTGATCTAAGATTCCGACCAGAATTGATTGATGAATTTTATCCTCACTAAATGAAGGGAAACAATATTCCCCCTCCTTAACGCCAGAAGGTTGATTACTTGGATCATTCTTCGGAAACTCATTAAGGTTTAATTTAAGCTTATTAAAGATGCTCTTTAACTGATTGTAGAGATCATACCATTCACGCATGCGCATAAAGTTTAAGAAATGCGCACGGCTGACTTTACGCATCTGACTTTGACTTTCAGAACGCGCTTTATCTTGATACCACGCCCAAATATTTAAGAGCGATAAGAAGTCTGAGTGATTTTTCCGGAAAAGTCGATGTTTCTCATCCGCTTGCTGTTGAAATTCGAGCGGTCTCTCTCTTGGATCTTGTATCGATAACCCTGAAACAAGTGCGAGCATCTCATGACCAACCCCATTATGAGCGCCATGAATCATCATCGCACCAAATTTCGGATCAATCGGAATTTGCGCGAGTGTTCGACCAAGCGGTGTAATTCGCCCATCATCTTGCACTGCTTTAAGCTCTTTAAGCGTTTGGAAACCTTCTCGAATCTGCCTTGTTTCCGGCATTTCAATAAATGGGAAGGCTTCTGGATTACCAAGACGTAAATGTCCCATTTGTAAAATCACGGCAGCCAGATTCGTTCTAAGAATCTCAGGATCTAAAAATTCCGGACGACTTTCGAAGTCCTCCTCACTATAGAGCCTAATCGCAATCCCTTCGGCAACACGACCACAGCGGCCTGAGCGTTGATTAGCTGCTGCTTGTGCTATCGGCTCAATCAAAAGACTCTGAAGGCGAGAGCGAGAATTATACCGGCTTACACGCGCAACACCGGTATCGATGACATAACGGATACGCGGCACCGTAATCGAAGTCTCTGCGACGTTGGTCGAGAGCACAATACGTGCGCGCCCTTTCGGATTAAAAATTTTACGTTGCTCTGCTTGGCTCAATCGAGAGAAGAGCGGAAGAACATCATAATTTGTAAATTCTTTACGAAGTAGATCTGCTGTTTCAAGGATTTCACGCTCGCCCGGCAAGAAGACAAGAATATCCCCTTCTTTCTCATTCTGAAGTTCATAAACTGCCTGAATAATCCCTTGTTCCACTTCTATCGGATCATTCTCTTCATCGAGATGAAGATCTCGATAACGTACTTCAACGGGATAAGTTCGCCCTGATACTTCAATGATCGGCGCTTTTTTCGGGCCACCAAAATAGTTGGAGAATTTTTCAGGATCAATGGTTGCTGAGGTAATAATCAGTTTAAGATCAGGTCTTCGCGGTAAGATATTTTTTAAAATGCCGAGAAGAAAATCGATATTCAGACTACGTTCATGCGCCTCATCAATAATAATCACTTCATACTGATTTAAGTATCGATCGTGTGTCAGTTCTGTTAGAAGAATACCGTCCGTCATGAGTTTTAAGACAGTATTATCTTCTGTCTTATCATTAAAACGCATCTTATAGCCGACAAAATCCCCAATGGGTCTTTCAAACTCTTCCGCAATACGCTCAGCAACCGATAGCGCTGCCAATCTTCTTGGCTGTGTATGCCCAATTAAGCCACGCGCACCTAATCCTAACTCTAAACAGAACTTCGCCAATTGAGTCGTTTTACCAGAACCCGTTTCCCCGCAAACAATGACGACTTGATGCGCTTTAAGCGCTTCAATAATTGCTTCACGACCTTCATAGATCGGCAGATCTGTTTGATAATTAAGATCCGGAAAATGGCTTTTGATCTCATCCGTTTTACTAGCTGAACGTACAATGCGCTCTTTTAGCTTCTCAAAAGCCTCTTTTGACGGATGACGATCACGCTTCATCGCCATTAAATCACGGCGTAGGAAATGCGTATCGCGTGTCTGGGTAAAAGGTACAAGCGCTTCTAGTTGCGTAATCTCTTTTGAAATATCCATTCGTCTATTTTTAT
>CAZPIQ010000123.1:0-3333 GCA_964586665.1 uncultured Ignatzschineria sp.
CATGGCAAAAATCGAACTAGAAAAGATCGGTACGGAGAGACGTAATCCGAGGACGATGGAGATTGATACGCTTGAAACGCTAGAGATGGTTCAGCTGATTAACCAAGAAGATCAAGCGGTGATTGATGCCGTGAGAAATGCCGGGGAATCGATAGCAGTTGCGATTGATGCGATTGTGGAATCCTTTAAAAAGGGCGGTCGATTAGTCTATATCGGTGCTGGCACTTCTGGGCGATTGGGCGTTTTAGATGCATCTGAATGCTTGCCGACATTTGGCGTGGGCGAAGAGAAAGTCGTTGGGATTATTGCCGGCGGAGATCGGGCGCTTCGCCATCCGGTTGAATCAGCTGAAGATCGTCAAGAGGCTGTTATTGAAGATCTCAAAGCGATTGATTTTAATGAACGGGATATTCTCTGTGCGATTGCCTCTTCTGGGCGAACACCTTATTGTATCGGCGGAATTGAGTATGCAAAATCGCTCAATGCTAAAACAATCGGCTTTGCATGCGTGAGCGATAGCAAAGTCGGAGAGCTTGCTGATTATCCAATTGAAGCGGTTGTGGGCGAAGAGGTTATTACGGGTTCAACGCGGATGAAATCAGGCTCTGCACAGAAGATGATCCTCAATATGCTTACGACGATTTCGATGATTAAGCTCGGCAAAGTCTATAGTAATTTAATGGTCGATGTTCGCTCGACCAATGAGAAACTTGTGGAGCGCTCTCGTAGAATGTTGATGTCCGCAACAGGCTGTGATTATGAAGAAGCGGTTAGATTATTGGAAGCCTCTCAATATCATGTTAAGAGCGCGATCGTCATGTCGCTTTTAGATGTTGAATACGCTAAGGCAACAAGCCTTCTTGAAAAGCATGATGGGCATATCCGCAGGATTTTACAGGCTGAATTATCATGATGAAAGCATCGGATCGTCCTCTTTATGCCATCGGCTTAATGACCGGCACGTCGCTCGATGGGGTTGATGTTGCGCTCGTGAAGTTAAGTGGAAAAGGCTTTGAAACGCAGTGTCAGCTCCTTCATTTCTTATCACGGCCTTTAAGCGCGGATCTAAAAAAGCGCATTCAGCTAGCGTGCCATAATGATACGTCAACAGTTGCCGGCATTTGCTCGCTCAATATGGAGCTTGGTGCGCTTTATGTGGAGAGTGTTGAAGCATTATTGGCTGAAGTGACTGAGCTTCAGAGATCCCTTGAAGGCGATTTAGAGAAAGAATCTCTTTTAAATGAATTGAATGCTTTTAATGGCAAGCTTGATTTTATCGCTTCTCATGGACAGACGATCTATCATCTTCCGCCCAAAGTGGCGCATGAATCAGGCTTCACGCCTTCAACACTTCAGATCGGCGATCCTTCTGCTTTAGCGTATCATTTTAAAACGGATGTTTATTTCAATTTTCGCATGATGGATATGGTCGCGGGTGGCGATGGAGCGCCCCTTGTGCCGATGACGGAGCTGATGCTCTATCGAAGTAGTACGAAGAATCGCTTACTTCAAAATATTGGTGGTATTGGTAATGTCACAATCATGCCGAAAAATGCCGGGATTGATGATGTTTACGCCTTTGATACAGGTCCTGGCAATATGATGATCAATGATGCGATGCAAAAACTCTACGGACTTGATTACGATGAGAGTGGAATCGTGGCATCGAAAGGGCAGTTGATCGATACATTATGGCAAACATTAATCGCTCATCCTTATCTGAAAATAGCACCCCCCAAATCCACAGGCAGAGAGCTCTTTGGGAAACAGCTCACTGAAAAGCTATTAGCAGAATATCAAAATGAGCGAGCAGAAGATCTCATTCATACGCTTACTCGATTTAGTGCTTATTCGATTGCCGAAAGTTACCGGCGGTTTGTGCTTCCTACGCAGGCTATCGATGAAGTGATTGTAGGTGGTGGAGGTGCGTATAATCCTGAATTGATGGGTTATCTTCAAAGAGAGCTTCCCGGCATTTGTGTGATGCGAAATGAGGACTTAGGGATCTCAAGTGATGCGAAAGAAGCGATTGCTTTTGCACTATTGGGGTATCAAACCCATCATCGTCTTGCTGGTAATGTTCCCAAAGCTACAGGCGCGAAAATGCCGGTGGTGCTAGGTCAAATTTGTCCGAATCCGTTCCCCGAAGATTTCAATTAATGGTAGAATAGCCAATTGATAATCATTCTTTTTTGATGGGTGTCTCATTGAATTTTTATAGGATACGATATACCGTTATCCTATTGAGTTAAAATACTTTTAAGTAGTCTTGTGAGATATTTCCCCCGAATTTAATAGAGTAGGAGGTTTCGTAATGTCGACTTCAGTTGAGTCTAAAGAGAATCTAAAGAGCGCTCCGGAAGCGCCAGTTTTAGTATTAGGGATCAGTGAGTGGCGTGCTGAAGAGTGTGATCATGATAATATCGTGAAGCATCTTGAAGCCGGCGATGTTCTCTATTTCCCCTCTTTACCATTTGTCTTAAAGCCAGATGAAGCCGAATTACTCGATCCATCTCTTGTCAGTCCGAAGCGTAAAAATATTATGTATCAGGCTGATAAGAATGAAATTCGCGGAACGGCTGATGATATCTCAGAAGCTAAAAAAGAAGCAGTTAAAGGTCTTTTAAAACGTTATGCTGAAGCGAGTTATAAGCTTTTAACGGATTTAATCCCGGAATATAAAGATAAGCTTCATAGCCCTATGAATACGCTTCGCCTAAATGCCATTGATGAGTGGAGCGATAGCCACTCTTTCCGTAAAGATGATCGCCGTCTTCATGTAGATGCATTCCCATCACGTCCGCTTCATGGCAAGCGCATTATTCGTATCTTTAATAATATTAATCCAAGTGGTGTTCCAAGAAAGTGGCGCGTTGGGGAAGCTTTCCCGGACCTTGCAAAACGTCTTTTACCGCAAGTGAAATCGTATAATAGTTTAGGTGCAACGCTCTTAGATACACTTCAAATCACGAAGAGCCGACGCACGCATTATGATCATATTATGCTTCAGTTCCATGACATCATGAAAGAAGATCAAAATTATCAAGATAATGGTATTCAGTGGGAAGTTAACTTTATGCCAGGATCGACGTGGATCTGCTTCTCAGACCAAACGCCTCATGCGGCGATGAGTGGGCAATATATGCTTGAGCAGACTTTCCAACTAGATGTGGAAGATATGGTTGATAGTGAAAAATCACCGCTTAAAGTGCTTGAAAAAATGGTGGGTAAACCGCTCGTTTAAAAACTTACATCTATTTTTTACAATAGATAAAACTGAACAATAAAATGCTGATATGATGAATATCGGCATTTTTTATGAGTGTTGATAAA
>CAZPIQ010000123.1:3433-5375 GCA_964586665.1 uncultured Ignatzschineria sp.
TAAAAATTATGTATGATGCGATTGCATTACTTGTCACAGTTGCTGGCGTTCAGCTCGCAGCACTTGTGACGCCGGGCCCCGATTTCTTTTTAGTCAGCCAAGTGGCTGTTAGTCACTCAAGACGCGATGCAATGATGGCTGTGATAGGCATTACCATTGGCGTTGCGGTTTGGGCGCTTCTAGCGTTATTAGGATTGAAGATTTTAGTGGATCAATTCCCTTGGATTCAAACAATTCTCTTTATTGCCGGCGGTAGTTATTTAAGTTACTTAGGTTATATTCTTATTCGAAGTGGTTTTGTGCAATATCGTGCGAAAAAGGCAGATATGGCAAAAATAGAGAATGGCGAAACGGTCGAGCCTGAAATTAAAATTGAGAAACGGTTTAAAAATAAGCTTCTGTTAAAAGGGCTGATTACAAATCTTGCAAACCCTAAAGCGCTCATCTATTTTGGTAGTGTCTTTGTGCTTTATGTTGGCGAAAATGTCTCTAACATGATGCGCGTTGAGATCTTTGTACTTGTGATTATCCTAACGCTTTTATGGTTTACATTGGTGGCTATTCTCTTTTCGATGCCAAAGCCGAAAGCGATTTATCAAAACATCAGTGCCTATATCGATGGTGGTACCGGCATTCTCTTCTTGCTCTTTGGTTTAATGTTGATTTATCAAGCTGTTCAGATGATGTTAGCCTAAGATGGAATGGGGATTATTGATGATCAAAAAAATAGCGCTGAAAGAGCGCTATTTTTATGTCTGATAAATGCTTAAATCTTTATTGATCTTTGATCGACCATTGATTGCACCTTTATTGCAATGACTTTTAAAGGCGATGTAAACAGAGATTAAAACGCTTTTAAAGTTGTTATCCCGTCATACGCAGAGTTGTCCAAAGCGATATCCACAGAAATTGTGCATAACTCAAAAGTTATCCGCATTTTTGATGAATGCGGTTGGGGCAACATGACAGAGTAAAACAATAAAGGTAATAAGGAGAATAAAGACTATTTAGAATCAGCCTGATAGAGGGCGATTGTATCTTCAATATGATGTTTCATAAGTTCGATTCCTTTATCCGCATCTCTTGCAAGAAGTGCATTGTAAAGCTCTCTATGCACATCCACAAAGTGATCCACGTTCGCAA
Organism: uncultured Ignatzschineria sp.; assembly: GCA_964586665.1. GTDB lineage: Bacteria > Pseudomonadota > Gammaproteobacteria > Cardiobacteriales > Wohlfahrtiimonadaceae > Ignatzschineria. Next base: position 4,577 of record CAZPIQ010000123.1, read on the forward strand.
GTTTACGCACCGTTGTACGCGTTTCATTAAGTGATTCAAAGAGTTGTTTAAAGATAATCTCGATCACTTTTACCATTGTTGGGTTATGACTTGCCTTTACAATGGCAAGATGGAAACGTAAGTCCTCTTTAGTCGCAGCCTTATGAAGCTTTACACGCTCTTCAAGTGCAATCAGTGCTTCTTCAATTGCTTTAAAGTCATCATTGCCGGCACGTTTAGCCGCAAGTGCGAATGCTCTGGTTTCTAGTCCTTCACGAATCTCTAAAAGATCCACAATCGCTGCGGAATGAATATTGAGAACGCTATTTTTAAGGCGACTGAGAATCAGATCTTTATCGCTATGCGTCAAGAAGAGTAGGCCTTCACGATCAAGGAAGATATCTTCCGCTTTCATGATTTCAATGGCTTTGTTGATATCCGCTTCTGGCTTATTAATCGTTGCGGTAATCTCAGTAACACTCGGAAGAATTTCACCCGGCAGGAACTGTCCTGACTCGATCATCTCCATAAAATCAACAATGACTTCTTCATGCGGTAAACGTTCTACAACTGATAATTTCATAATGATTCCTCCAAACACTTTACGCTTCTAATTTGCTTAGAATGCGAAGGTTTAATCGTCGATCACGCTTCAAGATTTGATAGGTGATCGTTTATTGTATTCATGCTCAGTTCAAGAGAGTTAATATTGATGAATGAGCAGGGGAGTTTAAACTCCTTATGAATCACTTTTACACAAATAATGGAGTAGGGCAATATGGGGAACACTTTATTTTTCTTTAAGGTATGAAAAAGCGCC
>CAZPIQ010000124.1:0-5360 GCA_964586665.1 uncultured Ignatzschineria sp.
AATGGATATGCAATAAAATCCACTAGATAACCAGCCTTATTAAAGAAACTGAATAATCTGGCGTATCAGTATTGTATTGGTCATGAACTATTCGTAAGAGAATATTCATACATAATCCAACCCAATATCCAAAGACTTAGCGCTATGAGTAATCCAGCCCATCGCGATAAAATTAACGCCTGTTTTAGCCACTTCTAAAACTGTCTCTGGTGAAATACCGCCAGAGGCTTCTGTTAGGCATTTTCCTTGGCAGAGTTTAACGGCTTCTTTCAAAGTTTCAGGGGGCATATTATCGAGTAGTACGAGATTGATTCCTTCTTCAAGCGCAAGCTTGAGCTGATCAATCGTATCGACTTCAACTTCGATCGGAATAAGATGCCCGGCATAGGCTTTAGCTCGGCGAATCGCTTCTGTAATGGAGCCGGCAACAGCGATATGATTATCTTTAATGAGAATCGCATCATCAAGCCCCATACGATGATTTCGACCACCGCCGGCACGGACAGCATACTTTTGGAGTATACGTAATCCTGGAATTGTTTTGCGCGTACAGGTTATTTCAACTGGATAGTCTTGAACAATGGATTTAATTTTATAAACTTCTGTTGCAATGCCACTAAGATGAGTTAAAAAATTAAGAGCCGTTCTTTCTGCGGCTAAAAGTGCTCTAGCATTCCCAGAAACGATTGCAATAATGGTTCCTTTTTGAATGGTGTTACCGTCTTTGACCATTGCTTTAAACTTGATGGTGGAATCAACTTCCAAAAATGCAATTTTAGCGAGATCAATGCCGGCAATAATTCCGTCTTCCCTTGAAACAATCTGAAGGGAAGCGGTTTGCATTTCATCGATAATCGCAATGCTCGTAACATCTCCTCTTCGCCCAAGATCTTCCTCAAGTGCTTGTTTTACAAATGGAGAGAGTAGTATTGAGGGAAGGGGAGCAATCGTAGTCATCATGAGCCTTTAAAGTTACAGTTAAAGTGAATATTTAAGGATTGTTACTGAAAATTATTATCGAGGTTTACCGAGTTTTTTTGAAGTATCTCTACTCAATCTACTCAAGCTTCTATTATTTCTATTGAAAATTGATTTAATAGACTCATAGTGAGTATATAGGGTTGTTTTCAAAAGCTCAAATGATAATTTTATACGCAATATTTGATTCTCTTTGGTGCGGGACTTAGAAGTTTAATCGTATTTTCCCCGTGATAATTGCATAATAATTCCTCACCACTCCTTTAATTGAGGTTGTTCTTAAGGCTGTTTCATTATATGCTCATATTGAGTATATTGAAATGCGGTTTTTTAAGCGGTAAGAGAATACATATGATGAATATGCTTAATAGATAGGCGCTATCTCTCGATAATTTTAGAGAGTATTTATATGAATCACCACGCATGACGAGTTATGCGTGATGTATTGCGCATTACATCGCATATTATAAATCACTATAAAATGATAGAAATGAACGTGGAGGAAAATTTGTGAGCGGAGAATCAGTTAAATGGGTCGATTATGTCAAACCGAAAGGTGGTATTACAGAAATCTATTCACAGGCGGTCGCTAAGTTAGAGCCTGAAATATCAGAATTTGAAAAGGCCGCATTAACGAGTGAAATAAAAGCCTTGTTAAGGCAAGAGAATGCCGTATTAATTGCGCATTATTATACAGATCCGGCAATACAAGCTCTAGCGGAAGCTACAGGGGGATGCGTCGCGGACTCGCTTGAAATGGCGCGTTTTGGTCGAGATGCTAAGGAAAAGACATTGATTGTCGCGGGGGTACGTTTTATGGGGGAAACAGCGAAAATCCTCAGCCCTGAAAAACGTGTCTTAATGGCTGATTTAGATGCGACTTGTTCGCTAGATCTTGGTTGTCCTGCCGGCACTTTTTCGGCATTTTGTGACAAATACCCGGATAGAACAGTCGTTGTCTATGCAAATACGAGCGCAGCAGTAAAAGCACGAGCGGATTGGGTCGTGACTTCAGCAGTTGGGATCGATATTGTTAAAAAGCTCCATCAGGAAGGAAAGAAGATCCTTTGGGGACCCGATAAGCATTTGGGTAATTACATTCAAGCGCAAACGGGCGCAGATATGGTCATTTGGCAAGGCAATTGTATTGTGCATGATGAGTTTAAAGCAGATAGCTTAAAGGTGTATCGAGAACAGTATCCGCAAGCGACGATTCTAGCGCACCCTGAATCGCCTACTTCAGTATTGGCACAAGCCGATATCATCGGTTCAACTTCGCAATTAATTGAAGCGACAAAATATTCAGCGGCAGAGACCTTTATTGTGGCGACAGATAAAGGAATTTTTTATAAGATGCAACAGGCGGTGCCTCATAAAAAACTTCTAATAGCACCGACGGCCGGAGAGAGTGCAACTTGCAAAAGTTGTGCAATGTGTCCATGGATGGCGATGAATACTTTAACAAAACTTAAAAACTGTCTTTCTAAAGGTCATGGCGAAGTCACCATTGAAGAGCGAATTCGCCTGAAAGCGAAAGCAGGATTAGATCGAATGCTCGCTTTTGCAGAAACTGAGAAATTGAATGTTAAAGCCAGTGGAAGCTTAGAGAATGATCAGGCGCTTTTTAAACATATAGGACCTGCTTAATAGATCGGGATTACCTAGAAATAGGAAGCTTACTACCGGATAACGATCTCTCTAATAAGACATCGTCTCTAAATTGGTAGAGACGAGCCGGTCTTCCAGGACCTGTGTGATCCATTTTGTCTGTCTCTTCAATAAGCCCTTGTTGCGTGATAAAACGCCGGAAGTTCTGCTTATGAAGGGTAATACCTCCTAAAGCTTCTATACTCTGTTGTAGATTGAGTAATGTGAAGGATTCCGGCATAAGCTCGAAGATTACAGGGCGATATTTAATCTTTGCCCGTAATCTCGCCATTGCTGAAGCGAGAACGCGCCGATGATCATGTTCCATTGCTTGTCCAATGATCCTTTCTTCAATAGCATTATTCAGTTGCGCACCAGCTTCCGGCAATAATCCTATCTCGTATAATATCTCATAGCGCTGAAGGACATATTCTTCATTCCAATCAAAAGGCGCAATGCCCCAGCAGAGTTTAATGCGTTGTTCTCTAGAACGCTGTTCCGAGATCGTACTGCCGGCATTAATCCAATGTTTAAATATCGGATGAAATACAGATTCGATAAAAATAGGGCGTCCCTTACGATGATCTTCCCAAGGGAAATAGGTATACCAATTTCGCCAACTTGCCTTTGAATCCAAATGATGCACTTCCTCTTGCACTAATCCTAAATAGCTAATATAGATAACAAAGTGACCAGAGGATGTTTTTCGATGGGTATCCACGAAAGTGTAAAGTTGTTCAACATAACCTAACGGTTGATGTGTTTGTGTTTCTACCCATTGTCTAACACCCGCTTGAAGTGATCGATGAATCGGGGTTAATGGACCATTTGGTAAAAGTGAACCTTCATTAACGGTCAATACTTTTGCTTCAGACTCGGTCACAGAAATAAGGACTGCCGCTAGTTCTGTTGTGCCTTCTTCTTGAGTATTGTTCAGTTGTGTCATAGGTTCACTTTATATTTTAGTTGGTTCGCCGGATGGTCATCAATAGACACCAATCAACATCAATAAAATGATGTTGATTGGTTATTTGATAGGTTGCTTTTTTGAGACTTATCTGTATTGCATATTAAGCACATAATTAAGCCTGATCTATTATAGGGTAATGAATTGTAGAAAGGTATGAGTATTGTTGATCATCGCAGGGGCAACTATCGAAAACTATTTCTATTGTATGACTTTATTTTTGAACTAATCCTTATGGCAATCTATATCATCATATTTACAATAGCCTACTGTAGTAGTTAACTATTACTATCAGTGTTACTACTTAATAGATGCTTTTCAAACTGACTAAATTGATCAAATATAAAAAACCTAATAACTCAGAGTTATGACCTAGATTAACTCTTCATGTAAATAGATGATTATATTCTTTACAAATATGGTATGTTCTCTTTAAGTGTTAATACAAATCTATAAATGAGATAGCAGGGTACAGATATCAATATCTCAACAATTTCTATGTTTTTATAATGGCTTATTAGCACTTACCGATAGAAGCTGACTTGATAACAAAGCGCATCTTATCGGATTATAAAAATAATAAAGAGAAGAGATCCGTATTAGCATGATATTTCTAAAATAGGTTCTAAAGTAGTTTATAAAATAGGATTATATAAAAAATAATCCATCATAAATTAAGAATAATCATAATATCTTAGGAGGAGTTATGAATCGTTTAATGAAGAGAGTTGTTGCGTCTACTGTATTAGTAGGTGGACTTATTATGGGGTTTTCACAAGCCGATGAACCCATTGTGATTAAATTCTCGCATGTTGTGGCAGATACAACCCCCAAAGGGCAAGGCGCATTACTCTTTAAGCAATTAGCAGAAGAGCGTTTGCCTGGGCAAGTCAAAGTTGAAGTCTATCCGAACTCATCCCTCTTTGGAGATGGGCAAGAGATGGATGCGCTTTTAGTGGGAGATGTTCACATGCTTGCGCCATCGCTTGCGAAGTTTGAACATTATCAAAAGAAAATTCAGCTATTTGATTTACCCTTTATTTTCGATGATATGGCCGCACTTGATCGTTTCCAACAATCTGAAGCAGGGCAATCACTCTTAACAAGTATGCAAGATAAAGGCATTACAGGTCTTGGTTATTGGCATAATGGTTTAAAACAGCTCTCGGCGAATAAAGAGCTTCGTGTGCCAAGAGATGCGCGTGGTCTTAAGTTCCGTGTACAAAACTCAGCAGTATTAGATGAACAGTTTAAAGCACTTCGTGCAAATCCACGAAAAATGGCATTTGCGGAGATGTATCAAGGACTTCAAACAGGCGTTGTAAATGGCGCTGAAAACCCTTATACCAATATCTATTCGCAAAAGATTCATGAAGTACAATCGAATATCACTGAATCAAATCATGGTACGCTCGATTATATGTTAATCACAAATACTGATTTTTGGAATGGTCTTCCTGAAGATGTTCGTAATGAATTAACCGATATCATTGCAGAAGTGACTGTTGAAGTGAATAACCAAGCAAGTGCACTCAATGAGCGTGATAAGCAGAGTATCTTAGATGCCGGCACGACAGAGATTATCACTTTAACGCCTGAAGAGCGTGAAGAGTGGCGCAAGGCGGTTCGTCCTGTTTGGGATAAATTCCAAGATCAAGTGGGCGCAGAACTTATCGAAGCGGCGCTTCAATCAAATAACCCACAGTAAAAAGAATCTTTCTTGAATATCTTTCTTGAATTTCAAGAAATTAAATCTAAACTCTTGGGG
>CAZPIQ010000125.1:0-5286 GCA_964586665.1 uncultured Ignatzschineria sp.
CCAGAAATACTACTTCGTAATGACGCATTATTCATGCTCCTTATGGATTTAAAAAAATTTAAAGTCTTCTAAATAAGGCTTAAAAGACAAGGAGACCCAGGCCTTTACGAGAAAAGGCCAAAATCAAGCAAAGCATTATACAAGGTAATTCTCCGAAAAGGAAGTCTGTTCCTTATTATCCTTCTCAGTGTTTTGAATCTATTTTTAAAAACGGCTTCAATATCATCTTAGAGCCATCTTCAAGTCATCTTTGAGTCATTGTGAATAGCCTTGTTTAACGATATGTTTTCTATAAAACAATTGATCTATGTATAAATTGATCTATGTATATCTAATTATTCGATATCTTTTGTTCTATATCTTTTTGCTCTATATATTAATCCGATTTAATCCGATTGAATTACGCAAGTGTATTATCGCCGGCATGATAGCTCGAACGAACCATCGGGCCAATATGCGCAAGCTTAAAGCCTAAGCGATAAGCTTCTTCTTCATACTCTTTAAAGATTTGTGGTGAGACATAACGCTCAACGGCTAAGTGCCCGCCAGAAGGTTGAAGGTACTGGCCAATGGTGATCATCTCGATATCATGCTCACGCATATATTTCATCACATCCATCATCTCTTCATCCGTTTCCCCAACACCGACCATCAATCCTGATTTTGTCGGAACATCAGGGTTTCGTGCTTTAAATTTCTTCAAGAGCATGAGGGAATGTTCATAATCCGCCCCAGGGCGAACTTGTTTATAGAGGCGCGGAACGGTTTCCATATTGTGGTTGAGTACATCTGGTGGCGTTTGCGTTAAGATATCGATTGCGATATCCATGCGTCCTCTAAAGTCCGGCACAAGAATTTCGATCTTGGTATGTGGCGAGATCGCACGAATCTCACGTATACAATCCGCAAAGTGCTGTGCACCGCCATCACGAAGATCATCACGATCCACAGAGGTAATCACCACATAATCAAGGCCAAGAAGTTTTACTGTTTCCGCTAAACGTTTCGGCTCTTCGGCATCGAGAATATTCGGGCGACCATGTGCAACATCACAAAATGGGCAGCGACGTGTACAGATATCGCCCATGATCATGAAAGTCGCGGTGCCTTGGTTAAAGCACTCCCCAATATTGGGGCACGCCGCTTCCTCACATACTGAGTGAAGTTTGTTTTCACGGAGAATTTTTGTAATCTCATTAAAACGTTTTCCTGTCGGAATCTTCGCACGAATCCAATCGGGTTTCGGAATGCGATCTTCTTTAGGGACAGCGATGACTTTAATGGGGATACGCGCGGTTTTAGCAGCTCCGCGAAGCTTTTCACCTTGTTCTAATTTCATGGTTATAGTCGTTACTCAAAGCGTTAAAAATTTCAATGTTAAACAGTATAACAGGGAACACGCACAAGTTAAGAATTGATCGAATGAAGATCAAGAAAGCGGGCGAGAGATTCGATTTTTAGGATTGTCCATATTAGAGTGGGAATGTAGGTGTAAACAAGTGTTGATTAATGAATGATTTAGTTTAAGTGCTTGGAAGGGCTTGATTAAAAATAGGATGTAAGAAGAAAGTAAGAAGTAGTGGGTAGATAGAGAGTAGAAAGAAGGAAACGATTAATGCGTCAAATTCAAAGAAAACAACGAATTCCCAAACACCCTAAAAGACCTGAGCGTATCTGTTGGGGCTGTGAGCGTTTATGCGCTGCTAATAAGATGCTTTGCGGTAACGGGAGTGAGCGATCTCAGCATCCTTGCGAGCTTTTCGGCGATGATTGGTATGAATCATTAACGGATGAAGAGCTTCGTTATATTGAGCTTATTTGATGGATGTTGGGTGTTTGTTTGAAACGTGTTTAATTTTTTATTTTGGCCTCTTTCGAAGAGCGCATTAAGTGTGTTTTAATGCATTTTAGTGCTCATTTTGAATCTCTAATTTGAATCTCTAATTTGAATCTCTAATTTGAATCTCTAATTTGAATCTTCTACTTTGCATCTTTACTTTCAATTTCTATTGATGAATCTTTCTACACCCACAAGGAATCTTCTCCTATGCCTCTCTCAACCTGTATCAAACTTCCATTTCATTGGGTGAATGTGTTTACTACACAGCAAGATCGGGGTAATCCGCTGCCTGTGTTTTTGATGGATTCCCCATCTGAAGGAGATCCCAATAAGGTCCTCAGTAAAGCATCAATGCAGGCTATTGCTTTGATGATGAATCAATCTGAAACGGTTTTTATCGAAAATTCGATGAGTGAGGTGCCTTATTTGCATATCTATACGCCGATGCAAGAACTGCCCTTTGCGGGGCATCCTATTATCGGCGCTTTAGGGGGTTTAAATCGCTTAGGGAATGATGTGGTTCAAAGCGTCGAAACGCTTGCCGGTAATGTCGCTATTAAAATGGATAATGCCGGCGTTTATTGGCTGAAAACCCCCAAATCTCCGACTATGCGCGAAAGCTCGCTCGATATTGCAACAACGGCTGAAATGCTCAACTTGCCGACATCGATGATTAAACATGCGCCGGTTTGGGTGAATAGCGGTAGCGAGCAGTTGCTTGTTGAGTTAGAAAGTATCGAAGCGCTCAATAATATAGAGATCAACCTTGAGCGCTTTGCAAAGCATGCAACCCTTTATGCTGGTAGAACGATGCTCTATCTCTGGACAAGGCATGAAGGTGAGATCGAAGCACGATATCTCTATCTTAAAAATGGTGCACTAGGCGAGGATAGTGGCACGGGTTCTGCATGTGCGAATTTGGGTGGCTATCAGCTCTTAATGGGCAATAGTGATCTTGATTGGACAATTCAACAAGCGAGAATGATCGAAAAAGATTGCACGCTCTATTTGCGTGTTACCAATGATCATGAGATTTGGATCGGTGGTGCGAATCGATGGCTTGGTAGTGGTGAGTTAAATTGGGAAGAACCAGAGAAGTGTCATCCCTCAGCAGTTAACGCCGGCAGTGATTAAGGTATTTAGACCAATTTTTTACGACTCGGCTTCTTACCATTTCTCAAAAGCATTCAGCGCTTTGATAAAGGTGTGCGGAATATCGATAAAAGCGCCTTCTTGAGTACAGATATAAGCACTCAACTCATTAGCAAAATGATGGGCTTTGGCAAAACTTGCACCACGATTCAGTGCGGTGATAAATCCTGCGGAAAAGCCATCGCCGGCACCCACGGTATTGGGACTGTTGATTTTTTTGGCGCTTAGGGCTGAGTAATCATTTTCACTCATGACAATACTGCCATTTTCACCAAGCGTTAGAATTACATAGTTTAAACGCAGTTGAATAATTAATGCATAGAGTGCATCTCTGGTGGATAGCGTTGAAAGAGAGAAGCACTCTTTAAGATAATGAAATTCAGTTTCATTAATTTTGAGAATGTCAGCAAAATTAAGTAGCTCGTACACCATCTCCTGATTGTAGAAAGGGGGTCGAAGATTAAGATCTAAAAAACGGAGTGCTTTTGGATGATTATGGAGAATTTGGGTGAGTGTATTAAAACTAGATTGAGTACCTAACTCTAAATAGAGACGTGATGCGAGTGAGCCAAAAGCAATCATCTGCACATTTTCCATTGTTTCTTGAGCAATAAGGTTTGTGGGATAGGGAATCGTATCCCAGGCAGCAGGCGTATTGAAGAGATAGTTGGGCTCGTGGTCGATGATGGTGATATCCACTTTACCTGTTGGGAGTGTGTTTGATGTTGCAATAAAATGGGGGATTTTTAACACTTCAATTTTCTGAAGTGCGCGTAAACCTAGATCATCATTGCCGACTTGGGAGATAAGTTGTGCCGATTCACTTAGTGTATTGAAAAAGTAGCAAAGATTACTCGGCGCACCCCCTAATACTGCTTTTGATTCACCTTTAAGGTCATCATGGAAAATATCCCAAAGAATTTCACCAAAACAGAGGATTGTATTATTACGAGTAGACATCAATGCTCCCAGATTTTAAAACGTTACGTGATAGACAATATTAGCATTAAGATTTAATAGCTAGGGGGATAAATGAGTCGTATTGATCGTTTTCTCGGAAGGGGAGCGTTTGAAAAAGATTAAAAATTCAAAAAGCCCGGCAATAAAGAAGAGCTCGATCACCTCTTCGAATAGATTGGTATCTGTAATGGTGGCAATTTGATTAAATTGTCTAAAGAGGTAGCGATCTTGTTCAACCTGATCAATGCCAAGATAGATCAGTATTAGCATTAATAAGATTTTATAAGGAAATCCATGTGTTTTAATCATAACAAGAAGTTTGTCGCGTTTTTGACGAATCAATAATGGCACTAAAATCAGCAGTCCAATACTGATTCCAATCATACGATAATATTCTCGCGGGTAACCAGGGAAGTAGATACGCCCCCAATTGATACTTCGTCCAATGAGTAAAATCCACCATAAAGTTGCCCAAATCCAAAAAAAACGTTCTTTAGGGCGAGTAATGGCAAGAGTGGTAGCATAAATGCCCCCTATTGCTAGCATCAGGAGCTGGAAGTTTTCAAGATGAATGATACTTACATCTCTAGAATAGAAAAGCAGGTAGAGAGGATATGACAGGGTGATTGTCAAAAGGAGATAAATGACGAGCGCTTTATTGGATCTGGAGGTTAACATAAATGGTTTTTCTAAAGAGAAGGCTTTATGAATATGAAGCAAAGTTAATTCGGTACAAATTCTATCGTAAATTGTCTAAGTTACAATGAATTGAGATTATTATGTGGTTTTCTTGAAAATAGATTATATATCAATTTAATTGTTTTATTTTTATATAAAATATATCTATTTCTCGACAGATTCCAGCCTTGTTAGACGTTGGTATCTTCGTTGTTTTTGATGTCAATGATGATTAAGCGTTTATGTAGAGATCTATTCACCGTATGATTATTTTAAGTGGGTAGGGAGTATAGAGTGGTGAAGACGAGCATCGATATCAATGTTATAATTTATCCCTTAAATTTTGCCTTAAGTTAAACTTTAGGTTTTACCTGAAGTTACTTTCAATAATTTTTTCACTCCGAACCTTTCATACTTAACTCTTTTAGGATTTAACATGGATTTAAAACAATATATTGCGCGTATTCAGGATTTTCCGGCTGAAGGTGTTGATTTCAAAGATGTGACCCCGCTTTTAAATGATGTAGAAGCATATCGCTATACGATTGAAGAGATGGCTAAATTCGTGAAAGAGTGTGGTGCGACTGTCATTGTTGCCCCAGAAGCACGTGGCTTTATCTTCTCAGCACCTGTTGCTGTGATGACAGGCACTCGTT
>CAZPIQ010000126.1:0-5233 GCA_964586665.1 uncultured Ignatzschineria sp.
GATAAAGATATCAACAGGTAAGCCCTGATTATGCGTATAATAGTCATCAAAGAATGCCTCTAAATTGCTACAATATGTTTCAGGTGAAACATTAGCGATTTATTGTGGGGCAAAGTTGCTTGAAACAGGCTTTCATGCAACGATTGAGCACACAAAGATCCATACATTTTTGAAAGCGATTTTAACGAATATGAAAACTAGTCAATTTTTAATTACTACGCTTCGCGACACGCCTAATGACGCGGAGATTAAATCTCATCAACTGATGCTTAGAGCGGGCCTTATCCGTCGTGTTACTTCAGGTATCTATAGCTGGAGTCCATTAGGCTTACGCGTTCTTAAAAAGACAGAAGCGATTGTTCGTGATGAGATGAACAAGGCGGGTGCACTTGAGATGTTGATGCCATCAGCACAGCCTGCTGAACTTTGGGTTGAGTCTGGTCGTTGGGAGCAATTTGGTCCTGAGCTTCTTCGTTTCAAAGATCGTCATAGCCGTGATTACTGCTTAGGCCCAACGCATGAAGAAGTTATTACTGATTTTGCGCGTCAAGAGCTTAAAAGCTATCGTCAGCTTCCTATCAATCTCTACCAAATTCAATGGAAATTCCGTGATGAGATCCGCCCACGTTTCGGTGTGATGCGTTCACGTGAGTTCCTCATGAAAGATGCTTACTCATTCCATATTGACGCGGCATCTTTAGATGAAACTTATAACAAAATGTACCAAGCATATTCTAATGTGCTTGATCGTTTAGAGCTTGAGTATCGCGCGGTATTTGCTGATTCAGGTGCAATTGGTGGTAGTAAATCACAAGAGTTCCATGTAGTAACACAAGCAGGGGAAGATGCAATTGTTTACTCAACTGAATCAGATTATGCAGCAAACGTTGAAGCAGCAGAAGCAATCGCAGTAGGCTCGCGTGGTGAAGCGACTGAACCACTTAAGAAAATTGAAACACCGAATGTTCACTCTATTGAAGAGCTTGCAACTTTCCTCAACTCTCCAAGTGAAAAACATCTTAAAACCTTAATTCTTCATGGGGTTAAAGATGAGCTTATTGCAGTATGCTTGCGTGGCGATCATGAGCTAAACGAAGTGAAAGCAGAGAATTCAGGTTTATTTAAAGTACCTTTAGAGTTCGCGACAGATGAAGAGATTCTAGAGCAGTTAAATACAACGCCGGGCTCAATTGGTCCTGTGAATCTTCCGATTCGTATTGTCTTTGATCGTCAGGCAGCATTGATGAGTAACTTCAGCTGCGGCGCTAACGAAACAGGTTATCACTTTATTGGCGCGAACATTGGCCGTGATCTTGAAGCGCCAGAAGTTCTTGATCTTCGTGAAATCAAAGTGGGTGATCCGTCACCGTGTGGCAAAGGAACTATTGCAATGGCGCGAGGCATTGAAGTAGGTCACATCTTCCAACTCGGAGATAAATACTCAAAAGCGTTGAATGCAACGGTGCTTGATCAAAATGGTAAAGCAACAGTCATGCAGATGGGCTGCTATGGTATTGGCGTTACGCGTGTGGTTGCTGCGGCAATTGAGCAACGTAATGATGATGCCGGCATTATTTGGCCAAAAGCGATTGCACCATTTACGGTATCTATTATTCCAATGAACTACGGTAAGTCAGAACTTGTTAAAGAGACGACTGATAAGCTTTATGATGAACTCATGGCATTGGGTGTTGATGTTCTTCTTGAAGATCGTAACGTTCGTCCGGGTGAAGCATTTAGTGATCATGAGTTGATCGGTATTCCATACCGCGTTGTAATTGGTGATCGTACGCTTAAGAATAATGAAGTAGAGTTCAAAGCAAGAACAGACGAAGAAGCAACGATGGTTCCAGTAGCTGATATCGTGGAATTCCTCAAAGCGAAACTCGTATAATTTTATTCGGTAATCCGATCAATTTATCGAAATCGATCCAAAGACCATCTTTCTGGGTGGTCTTTTTTATTGCCTGAAAAATGTGTTCTTCATTTGCTTGTATGATGTCGGGTAGCATGGCAGATGTACTTCTCGAATTTTGCATGTCGACATTGGAGTATCTGATTGGTGATTTAAAAAAATAAAAGCCCAATCTTCATATGAAGACTGGGCTTTTATATGACTACCGATTAGTGTGGTCGATTTTAGAATTATTCTAAAATTTCAATCATCTAATCGGTAACAAGTTATGCCACGAAGGTTATTTGCTAAGACTATTGATCTCACCATTTTTGAGCCACTGCGCAACTTGTTTTGTGTAGTAGCTCACGATCATATCTGCGCCTGCGCGTTTGAAGCCGATGAGGGTTTCAGCGACGATTGCTTTTTCGTCTAATGCGCCGGCTTGTGCTGCGAATTTGATAGCGGCGTATTCACCACCTACTTGATAAGATGCAAGTGGAAGATCCGTACGTTCACGAAGGCGTGCTAAAAGATCAAGGTATGGAGTTCCTGGTTTAACCATGAGGATATCGGCACCTTCCTCTTCATCAAGGCGCGCTTCGATCATTGATTGACGGCCATTTGCAAAGTCCGCTTGATAGCCATTGCGATTACCGCTTAATTCAGAATTTACCGCTTCACGGAATGGGCCGTAGAAGGCAGATGAGAATTTGATGGCATGCGCTAAAATACCGACATGCTCATAACCCGCTTCATCTAGTGCTTCACGAATTGCTAAGATTTGACCATCCATCATTGCAGAGGGTGCCAAGATATCTGCGCCGGCTTTAGCAGCAGTGACTGCTTGTTTGGCAAGGTTTTCAATGGTTTTATCATTATCCACTTCACCATTGCAAATAATGCCGCAGTGACCATGTGAGGTATATTCACAGAAGCAGATATCCGGAATAATCACCATCTCAGGCGCCGTTTCACGAATTGTGCGAATCATGCGAGCGAGGAAGCCATTATCGTTCCAAGTATCGCTTCCTGTTTCATCTTTATGATGAGAGATCCCAAAAGGCATGATGTAGCGAATGCCGAGGGCTTGAAGTTCAGCAACCTCTTTTGCAAGATCTTTTTCAGGGTAACGATAAACCCCAGGAAGTGTTTTGATCTCGACCTTTTCATCGATATTCTCTTCGACGAAGATCGGGCAAATAAGATCGTTAAGATCAAAGAAATTTTCTTGAACTAATTGACGGATCGCAGGATTTCGACGCATCCGGCGTGGGCGGTAAAGGGGTTTGGTAACGCTCATGACTGTCCTCCTAATAAAGAGGTCTATTATATCATAGCTTGTAGGGTGAGTGATGTAGCTTGCATGTTAGTGCAATAGTGAAAGTACAGCTGATGCATGACCTATGGAGAATATTGTCGCGCTTTGACCAAACTTGTGCTTGCAGTTATGGCGGAGATTCTTAAATCGAAATAATCAATCGATAGAATTTCAGGAAATATGATAAAACGAAAAACAGCATTTCGAAGAGAAATGCTGTTTGAAGAGAGCCACATAAGATTTATTTTTTGCTAATTTTCATTATCAATTTATTTTCAATTTGTTTTTAAATTGTTTTTAAATTATTTTCAAACTTAAATCAATTTTGGATTAAATTATTTTATGAAAATTCAGTTTTAGATTTATTACACCGTTTTTTCAGCGGTGACAGCCTCTTTTTTAAGAAAGTATAGCGCGAGAGTTGCCCATGTCGCAGCGCCAATCAGGATGTTGTCATCATTAAAATCATATTGATCTGTATGAAGGCCTGTAAAGGTCTCATCAACATCGTTGCCAATATAGAAATATGCGCCAGGGCAGGCATGTAGCATAAATCCAAAGTCTTCAGCGCCCATTGAAGCGACTTTGTTACGGGTAATGAATTCAGGATTAATAAGTGTTGAGATGGCTTCATCAGCAACTTCGGTCTCTTTATCATGGTTAATGGTCGGGATATAACCATCTGTTAAGCGAACTTCACAAGTCGCGCCATAAGCACTACAAATACCATTGGCAAGCTGTTCAATCCGGGCTTTGACAAGATCACGGACCTTCAGGTCGAAGTAACGAAGCGTGCCGAGTAATGATACTTTATTAGGGATCACATTATTTGCATGTCCGCCATGAATCGAGCCGATAGTTAAAACAGCCGCGTCGATGCCGGAGATGTTGCGGGCGATAATCGATTGTAATCCGACAACGATTTCAGAAGCGACTAAGACACTATCAGTTGTTTGATAAGGGTGGGCCGCATGTCCACCTTTTGAAAAGACATCAATGCGTACTTCACAGGTGCCGGCCATCTGAGGGCCTTTTTTGATAAGGATCTCTCCTTGCAGAGCGCCAGGGAAGTTATGAACGGCGTAGACAGCATCAACGGGGAATTTCTCAAATAACCCATCTTCAACCATTCTGCGAGCGCCGGCTTGATCTTCTTCATCCGGTTGGAAGATAAAAATGATGGTACCATCGAATTTCGCTTCAAGTGCTAAGTATTGAGCTGCGGCAAGAAGCATGGTTGTGTGTCCATCATGACCACAAGCATGCATCACTCCGGGATTTTTAGAAGCATAAGGAAGATCACTCTTCTCGTCGATCGGAAGGGCATCCGTATCTGCTCGAAGGCCAATGCGCGGCGCGTTCTCAAAGTCCCCTTTTTGTAAAATACCGATCACCCCCGTTGTTGATAATCTTTCTGTAGAAATGTTCCAACTTTTGAGTTTTTCTTCAATGAGGTTCGCAGTTTCGAACTCTTCACGGGAAAGTTCAGGGTTTGCATGAATCTGTTGTCGTAACTTTCTGAATTTTTCGTCGTTTTTTTGGAGAAACTGGACGAGGCTTGAGTCAGGATTTTTAAGAATTTTTACAAACTTGCCATTAACTTCCATTTTATGCCCCCATAAGGAAAAGTATAATTAACGATAAACTTTAACTTTATCGATTAATCCATTAGTATAGTGGGGTTAGGATACAATTTCATGTCAGTGTTTTAAAGCATATTCGAAGGAAAGTCGGATAGGCTTTACACTTGTTTATATCAATCTATGAGTAAAATCAGAGTTTTGGAGGAAAATTGGCTATGATGGAATATCTTCCAGTAGCGGTCTTTGTAGGCTTCAGTATCGCCTTTGCCGGCATCCTTGTTGCCCTTGGATATTTTTTAGGGCCAAATGCGCCTAATGCTGAAAAGCTGTCTCCATATGAAAGCGGATTTGAGGCATTTGAAGATGCCCGAATGAAGTTTGATGTCCGCTTCTTTCTTATCGCAATTCTTTTTATTATTTTCGACTTAGAGTTAA
>CAZPIQ010000127.1:0-1972 GCA_964586665.1 uncultured Ignatzschineria sp.
TTAATTAAAGTTTCTCTTAATAGTTCTAACCTAGTCTTAGTTGCTAGCTTGACTGCATGAGCTCTATCAGAAATAAATTGTGCCTTAAATTCATTTTCGATGCGGTAAAATCGTATGTTTGATACACAGGAGTTAAACCACTCGTATCTATAAGTGATTTCTTGGATTGCAATGGTAGCATGTGTTTCCCCAATTCATTCATCGCCTATATATACACTGCCCTGAATATTTCTAAAACCATGGTTTTCTAAAATTTTTCTAATGCAAACATAAGCCTCATCAATATTTTTATGAAAATTTTCTACCAAATGATTGGTATCTATATCTAAAATTATTAAATAACGGCTCATTAAAAATATCTCCTGTTTTGCTAGTTAGTATTATAACGGGAAACAAAAAATTTATAATTTAGTAACGGTATACAGCTTCATTTATTTAGATTTTATTTATGTGAAATCTTTTAGTTCATGAATCTTGTTATAGCTGATACCTGCTAAACACATCGTATATCAATTGACTTGAGAGATGATTTTTCATGAACTAATTGCACAGGCAGATAAGTTAATTAAGACGCATGTATCAAACGCTATACCTAAAAACTCATGTAACACAAAGCTTATAGGTATATATCAAAATCATTTATCCTAAAGTCTTCTATAAGTCTACTCAGATCTCTTTTTATCAATCACTGCCAATGCAAATTGATCAGCCGCCTGATAAGTGGGGATTTTCTTTTCATCTGCCAAGGAGAAAATTTTCATTGTTGTATTATAAATATCATCGATCTTTTGCCAAACATAATGCTCGTTATGATTGCCGATAATATCAGCGCCGCAGTTAATCACGCCTCCGGCATTAATGATATAGTCCGGCGCATATAGAATGCCTTTTTGATGCAAACGATCTCCCGCTTCTGAATTTGCCAAGATGTTATTGGCAGATCCCGCGATAATGGCACATTTTAGCTGATCGATGATGTCTGTATTAATAACAGCGCCTAATGCACAAGGAGCAACAATATCGCACTCGCTCGTAAGGATTTCTGATTGACTGACGCCCACTGCCCCAAATTCGGCCGTCACTCGATCTATTTTTTTCGCATCATAATCATAAACGAGCAATTGAGCGCCTTCTTGATGAAGATGTTCACATAGGCGATAACCCACATTTCCCAGTCCTTGCACCGCAACAGTTTTTCCATTTAGGGAATCTGATCCAAACTTTGTTTTCACAGCTGCTTTAATACCATTTAAAACCCCTTTAGCCGTGTAAGGCGAAGGATCGGAGCTACTATCTGACGTTCCCACTACAAAGTTTGTATATCGCTTCATTGTGTCCATATCATCTGTTGTGGTGTTAACATCTTCAGCAGTATAATATTGGCCATTAAAAGTATTGATAAATCGAGCGCAAGCCGCAAAAAAAGCTTCGCTTTTTAATTTTGTTGCATCCCCAATCACAACCATTTTACCGCCACCTAAAGGTAATCCAGCCGCTGCATTTTTAAGTGTCATGCCATATGAGAGGCGAATGACATCATTAAGTGCATCGGCCTCATTTTGATAATGCCAAATTCTCATGCCGCCTAATGCGGGTCCAAGAACCGTTGAATGTACGGCAATGATGGCTTTTAGGTTTGTTTTTTTATCCTGAGCAAACAAAATTTGCTCATGCCCCATAGAAGCGGTTTCTTTAAATAACTCCACAAATAATCTCCTCTGTTTTATTTATAATAAACTTAATTGTAGCTATTATTTTCATTCAGTAAAATTAATTATGATTTATCTATAAAAAAGCGCTCAGAAAGCGCATTTTATCGGGATTCGCAAGGATATATCAACCATTCAATAATCTTCAATGAATGGTTATTTCATCAACCAATTGCTCTCCATAGTTCTACATATAAACCTTTGGGAAATTCTCAAGGAGTACCGCTCGTTCTTGATTATTCGCGGCGATCGTTAAATATTTT
>CAZPIQ010000127.1:1982-5168 GCA_964586665.1 uncultured Ignatzschineria sp.
TCAGAAGGCACATTTTTATCGGGATTTACAAGGATATATCAAGCATTCAGAGGTATTTATAAGCTCATTCTCAACACCAATGCCATGAGCGTCACTAGTAAAATAGGCGTTGTTAGCACAATCCCTACTTTAAAGTAATATCCCCAAGTGATTTTGAGATTTTTCTGTGCTAATACATGGAGCCATAAGAGCGTTGCTAGGCTTCCGATTGGGGTAATTTTAGGGCCCAAGTCACTCCCGATAACATTTGCATAGACCATCGCTTCTTCCGTCAGGCCGCTTGCCGTACTTGCATCGATCGATAATACGCCGACCAAGACAGTGGGCATATTGTTCATAATGGATGATAAAAATGCTGAAATAATGCCGGTCCCCATGATTGAAGCCCATAAGCTATGGGCACTTAATTGGTTCAGAATTGCGGTAATATAATCGGTTAGCCCTGCATTACGAAGACCAAAGACCACTAAATACATTCCCAAAGAAAAGATCACAATCTGCCAAGGGGCACTTTTGATAATAGTCTGAAGATTGATTTTCTTTCCACGATAAGCAATCACCGCCAAAATTAACGCCGCAATAGAGGCGATAAGACTAATGGGGATATTGAGATAGTCAGAGGTAAAAAAGCCGATTAGCAAGAAGGCTAAAATTCCCCATCCAGCTTTAAAGGTTGCCATATCTGCAATAGAATCCTGCGGTTTTTCGAGATCATCAATGTTATAGGAAAACTTTGTATCCTTTCTGAAAAAGAGATGGAGAACAATTAATGTCGTGATAACAGAGGCAATGTTTACCGGCAACATAATGGCGGCGTAGCGAGTAAAACTGATGTCAAAATAATCTGCTGAAACAATATTAACAAGATTAGAAACAATAAACGGTAAGCTTCCTGTATCTGCGATAAAGCCTGCGGCCATTACAAAAGCAAGTGTTGTGGCACTACTGACCCCTAAAGATAATAACATTGCCATTACAATTGGCGTCATAATGAGCGCAGCACCATCGTTAGCAAAGAGTGCCGCAACGAGCGCACCTAATAAGATAAAGTATGTAAATAGCTTGCGACTCTGCCCTTTTCCAAATCTTGCGATATGAAGCGCTGCCCACTTAAAGAAGCCAGCTTCATCTAAAATCAAGCTGATAATAATCACGGCAATAAATGTGATTGTAGCATTCCAGATAATGCCCCAGACTATTGGGATATCCTGCCAACTGATGACGCCGAATAAAAGCGCTAAAATCGCCCCCATCGAAGCGCTCCAACCAATGCCAAGTCCTTTAGGTTGCCAAATGACTAAAATTAATGTGAAAAGAAAGATAATGCTGGCGCTTAACATGTGCTGATCCTACTGTATGGCTTCAAATTGAGAAAACGAGATGTCTAAAACTTAAAGATTCAATGATTCAATGATTCAATGATTCAAATAATATTGAATTATTGGTCAGATAGAGTCTAAATTCTTTCAATAATCATACTGCGATCAGGTTGATAGTTCAACAAATATTGAAATGACATTCATTATCTGGTCACTCATTTCGTTTTTTAATCTAAAAGTGCATCTGCATTAGGGGGCTTTTTACGAAGTGATTGGCATTGTTCAGGGTTGTTAAAACAGCATTCTTCTGTTAAAAAATCGACAAGGGATAACATCATGTCTAGATTTGCTTTATAGCGCAAAAATCTTCCTTCTTGTTCGACATAGAGCATCTCTGAATGAACGAGGCCTTTTAAATGAAATGAAAGATTAGTATTGGGAATATCTAAAATCGTCGCAATTTCCCCGGCGACTAAACCCGTTTCACCATGCTTTACAAGCAGTCGATATACATCGAGTCTCACTTCTGATGAGAGTGCTTCAAACATCTTGAGTGCTATCTTTTTTTCCATCATTTTATTATTTATCTATCCTCTAAGTTGGCTAATCATAGCATATAGACAAAGATTGAGATAGCATCCCATCTTTCAAAAAAAGGAACTGATCTTATCCTGATAAGTTCCTTTTTGACAATTGAATAATCTAGCAATCTAACAAATGATCAATATTAATGATTCATCTGATGATCCATTGTTGAATGATCAACTTTACCCTCTTCCGGCTGTGACTCATGGTCATTATGATTCATCATTGATGAGTGGCCATTAGCTTCATGTTCAGTGGTATGACCATCATGAGTTTCAGAATGATTCGTTTCAGAACGATTCATTGATCCGTGATCCATTGAAGAATGGTTCATGGAAGAATGATCCATTTGGCCATGATTCATACTTGAATGATCTGCACCATGCCCATGCATTGAGTGCCCACCTTTTAAGCCTAAGTCACCCATGATCATAGATCCCATATAGAAGATTGTCATGATTAAGACTAAAATGCCGGAAATTTTTCGAGCACCCGGCGATGTGAAGAAGCTTCCAAAGAAGTTGCCGGAAACACTGAGCGTTAACATCATTGGTAATGTGCCGAGCCCAAATAGAAGCATGCCAAGTGGAGCGCCTAATAAACCCTCTGCCCCAAGGCTCATGGCAAATGCCATATAAACCATGCCACAAGGCAATAATCCCCATGCCATGCCGGCAATGTAAGCACCTTTTAAGGTTTTAATCGGGAAGAATTTACGAGTTAAGCCAGAAACAGGTCTTGAGAGCTTTTGGAAAGGTCTCTCTAAAAATGCTAAAAATTGTGGGAAACCCAATAGCTGTAAGCCCACAAAGAACATGATAATGCCGGCAAAATAACGCACGATGATTTGTAAGGGTTTTAAATCGTTCATCGCGATACTTAAGATCATTGCCACAAAACCTAATAAAACATAGGTTGTGATGCGCCCAAGATTATAACAAAAAGCGGTCCCTACTTTTTTCGTTCCCCCTTTCACATCGGTATTCATTCCTAAAAGCCCCACGATCGGCCCACACATGCCAACACAGTGAAGCGATCCATTGAGTCCGACTAAAAAGAGCGTGGACAGTAAAGCGATATCGAACATGGGTTTCCTTTAATTCTTCAAGAATTTCATTTTACAAGTTGTATATACAGGTTGTATTCTATGTGTTTAGTTTACCGCTTATTTCTGTTAGAAGAAAGGATTACTGTAAATTTCCTGATCCTTGACGAGCATCTATTTGAACTTCAATAGCCATTGAAATCGCATTTGGCGCTGATTTAATACAGGTTTAATACT
>CAZPIQ010000128.1:0-236 GCA_964586665.1 uncultured Ignatzschineria sp.
ACCGGTATCAGCACCTGAATCATCGCCTGTGAAGTCACAGACAGTTGAGCCTGTCGTTAATCCTATTTCCAAGCAGGATTCAACTGATCAGGAGACGCAGGTCACTCAGAAAACTCAGGCAATACAGGATACATCTGCTGAGTCGATCATGCCATTTCAACCGCTGCCTGATCCAACGGACCCGAACCAAGGGTTAATGCCGGAGAAGCCTAACAAATAGTTGTTAAAAGCATGCT
>CAZPIQ010000128.1:246-2581 GCA_964586665.1 uncultured Ignatzschineria sp.
GGCATTATTGACACAGTGTCGGCGATCAATATTAAAGCGAGCCTTGAGAGTCATCTCAAGGCTTTTTGTTGTAGATAAGGAGATAGAGGTTTATTGCCGGAATTGAAAGATAGGCGCGAGCAATAGCTCGATGAGTTTTTTAGTTATAGTGAGAATCAATCTTCTCGCCTTCATCATCTTTGGCATATAGTAGATAAGCCATTAAACCGACTAAAATAATCGCGGGTAAAAATAGCATTTTTTCAGCAAAGTATGCCGTTGCAATAGTGCCAATAAAACCGCCGATGGCAAAGCCAAGAACCACATAGAAAAACACAAGGCTCTTTATGAGTGCGCTGACTCTGCCGAAAATAGTGAGCATTAAATAATTAAACGCTTGCTGTAATACCGGCGTGATTGCGATATTGCCATAAGTCATGCCATCTACTTTATGGAAAGCATTGCCTTGCATGCCGGCAATAAAGGAGATGATTAAGCAGATATGCGTAATCGTGAGATGTGTGTTTAAAAGGCCGAGTCCGATAATAACGAGTAAAAAAACTTCGAAAAAGAGTACCGCAAAAGCCCAAGGTTTCCGGCGTTTATCTTCTAAAAAAGCAATAAAAGCCGTCGCCATTGACCCAGCACCAAAAGCAAGCGCGACCCAAATGATCTTTTCAAATTGAATCCAATCATTTGTTGCAACACTCTCCCCAAGTAAAATAAAGTTCCCTGATTGAAGCGTACTAAAGGCCTTTATCTTATGGTAAGTATATCCATTCAAACACCCTGCAATCAGCGCCAAAATAAATGCCATTGTCGGCGATTCAACCGCCGGCATTTTGCGAGTAAGATTGTTAGGTGTTTGGGTAGGGAGCATATTCTCATCCTTTTCTGTCTTGTTGATTAGCGGGCGTCCAATGATCCTTTTCGGGAATCAGTCCATATGCCCAATCAGCAATACGTTCAGATCGATTTTTATCAGCAATAAAACCAATTTTTCGCATCTCTTCAGTAATGAAATCATCGTGAAGCAAATTCCGCTCAAGCCATAATTGCCGGAATCTTTCTGAAGCTAATAAATTGCTCTTTTGGGTATTACAGGTGCTATCGGTTAATACAAAATTATGACCCGTATCAACTTGATAGAGTGACCAAGGAATAAAATGATCAACAGAGATTTTTCCATCAGAAATCTTTTTACCACAGTAAAAACATCGATTTTCTTGTAGTTCAATTAAGATTGGTTGAGTTGCGATTAATTGTTTGCGACTCGTTTCAAATAGAAAAGTATCAAGATCAGGCAAAGAATCAAGGAGAAAACGATTATCTTTATGAAGTCTAACAGTATCAACCCAAGCTTTTTGGCAAAGCTCTTCAATAATGATATTAAAAGATCTTAGGCAAAACATGACATCAGGTAAAAGCGTTAAATCATCGTTGGTACAGTCTTCTAAACGATAAAGAAACTCAACATTCACACGATTAATAATCTGTAATCGTTCTAAAGGGTTGTCTTTGATGATTTTGACGATCCTCTTATTGAGGCTATTCCATGTTTTTGGGTTTGATCTAGCACTTGAGATTGTTTTATATGTCTGCTGCTCTTTGATGATATTCGAGATAACCGCTGCTTGAGCGCTACCATTATTTTGTTTAAGGATAAACTCGTCAGTATCTTTAAAATGGAAAGGGCGCGCTTGATTCCAATAAAGTTCGATAAATTTTTCTGCAATATCTTCAATTTTTAACGTTAGTGTATTTCCAGATGCTTCCCCTTGTTCAATCGCTAGGCGTGTAATGCTAAGGAGTAAGGCAAACTTGTAGGTGGATGTTGTTTCGGCTAAACGAATAAGTTGCAGAATATGATTTAGAAATACGATCTGTTTTTCAGCGGTAGGAACAGGCAAACGTTGCTCTTGGATAATCGCTATTTGTGGCATGTTGTCTTAACCTTCTATTTTTCTAAAGAGAATATTCAACCATTCTTCTGTTCGATCAGGGCGTTTATCCACTGTAATCCATTGTTGAATAATGAGGATATTATCAAAATGATTAAAGAGTTCAGCCGATTGCGCTTCATTTAAATCAGTAAAGGTACGCCCCTCTTTTTCACGAGTTTGATCTCCATATTTAAATGAGAGATAACATACGCCGTTATTTTCTAGCGCATTAATCAACTTTTGAATAACTTCAGGAAGTCGATCTCGCTCACAATGAAGTAGGGAAGCACATGCCCAAACGCCAGCATATCGATCTTGTTCATGGATGTCATAAAAGCTCGCAAGTTGGATATCAAGACCTGTATTTTTACGCGCAAGTTTGACAAGCTCCGGCGAATAGTCGATTGCTTCAA
>CAZPIQ010000128.1:2681-5141 GCA_964586665.1 uncultured Ignatzschineria sp.
GAAGCTTCGCAGGAAGATTTAGATGTGCGTTTTATGTCGCTTTGGATTGCCTTTAATGCGATCTATGCGAAAGATATGGACTTTGCGATAAGTGATAAGTCGGCGTTTAATCAATTTATTCATGTGATTAATAATCGTGCTGGCGAAGAGTTGAATCGATTGACGTGGGATAAGTACTCAGCGGATATCCGTATTTTTCTTGATAACAAATATGTCTTCCAACCATTTTGGGATTTCCATAATGGCAATAGTACTGAAGTAGCTTGGCTTGATGATCTTGAGGCAGAGAAGTTAAGAGTGAAGCGTTCGCTTGAAACTCAAAACTCCGCGAATTTACTGGTAACGCTATTTAATCGTATCTATACACTTAGAAATCAAGTGTTTCATGGTGGCGCCACTTATAACAGCAAAGCGAATCGCCCAGCACTGAAAAATGCCTGTAATCTTTTAGAGATTTATACGGAGTTATTCCTGAAAGTGATCTTAGAAGATCCATGTGAAGAAGAGTGGGGTAAGCCTTATTATCCTTATATTAGGGATTAATTGACGTTGCATGAATGATATTTAAATGATGAATAGCTCATGAAATCCTGATGGAATTCTTATTAAACTCAGGTAATCAAAAGGGAGCCGTTCAATTTTGAGCCGCTCCTTTTTTGTATCACGATTGAATGATCGGTTAATTGATCTAATCATTTATCGTCTTTAAATTAACTCAGGATAATCAGCAGGCTTCACATATTTCCCGGCACCTTGGTCAAAGGTGAAGATAAAGGCTTCATTATCGTAGGTTTTACCTTTGTACTTACCATTTAAGATAATCTCAATGGGGTAAATTGCCTCATTGTTCTCTTTGATGAAGTTGAGCTCATAAGTAATGGCTTCAGCAAGTGCTTCGTCACCCACATAGCCATTATCATTGGTATGGGTTGGGATGTAATCTAAGAAGAGGGTGCCATCATATTCGCCAACGATATTAATACCGCCAGATTCGATTCCTTGGTAGTTATGCCCACTTTGAATAATATAGCCGAAGTTTCCTTTGCCAAGATCTCTGAATTGGAAGTCAGAAGGTGCTTTGCCAAATTCCCCTAGTTGGATATTAAAGATTTCGCCTTCAGCCAACACATCAGATTCATCCATCGACACTTCTTGGAAAGTAAAGGCCATATTGCCGGTCGCGCCATGATGGTCAGCAGTAAAATTATTACTTGTTAGTAGCTGATACTCTTTTTTGGTTGCCGGTGTTTTTTTAGTGATGATCTCTTTATTTGCGATCGGCGTCATGCAATATTCATAGGCTTCTCCGGCCTTTTGCGTAATGGTAATGACCGAGCACGTTTTGCCAATGATCTCTTTTGTTTCGCCTTTTGTGATAACGCCTTCACTCATTGCTGTAAAGGGAAGGGTGATTAAGCAGAGGGAGAGAAGATGTCTTTTCATAGTGATAACCTTTAATTCTGTAGATAAGAACGCTGATTATTTTCGCAATATTTTAATATTTTAATGTTTCAATACGTTCAATATACACTTAAGAGAAATATATTTTAAATAATATTAAAAGCGCATTTAATGATGGATTGAAAATGCGCTAAAAAATATGGTGGTTAATCAATGATCTTATGCTATCACTTCATGAAAAATCTTAAAACGGTGTGACGCAATCTTGTTTAAGATCTTTAAATTGAATTAGATCATAGCCGACCATGACTCTCTCAATTTGATCGGGGGTGCGATATTGTTCAGCGACTCGGTTATATTTGTAGGGATCACAATTATATTGTCCGTACATCATCCAATCTTCGCCTTCTTTATCTGCCATCGCTTTTGCCCATTGCGAAGTCCATTCGTAAGAGGCTTGTGTTGAGCTTGCTAGAATTTCAATAAAGCCTTCAACGCGAGATCCTGCATAATATTCGTAGACTGAGGGATCATAAGCATTACCACAAGAGATGCCAAAACAATCTGAGAAATAAGTGGTGGGGCTTGGTAGATCACCAAACTTTAAGGTGTTTGCTTCAAACGGTTCATGCGTTTCATTATCTGATGTTAAAAAAGCGTTAAGATCAAAGGAGCATTTCGGTGAAAGTCTCATCTCAAGTGCACGAATAGAGCCTTCAACCATATAAGCATGAACTCTACAACCTGAGACAATATATTCCTTTGAATTATCTAAAGTGACTCTCGCAGGGCCAATAAAATATTCGAGATAAGCAATATCTGCGCCAATAAAATCATGATTGAAAAGCTGATCTGCTGTGAGTTTTTGCTGGGAAAATGCCGGCGCATTCAGTAGTAAGAGTGAGGTGCTGAAAAAAGGGAGTGCGTATTTTTGTAAAGTGGTCTTTATCATCGTTATGGGTTCCTTTACGGAATCGAATTATATTACTTATTCCGGAATGACCGGACGTTTCTGCAAAATAAAACTCGATGTCAATCTCTATCGCTTATCTCCTATTC
>CAZPIQ010000129.1:0-285 GCA_964586665.1 uncultured Ignatzschineria sp.
TTGAAAATGAACGATTACCGAAGAAACTCTTCCCGCGCTTAGAAAAAGCTGTGGAGAGTATTAACGGTGAAGTTGTTGTGTCTTTTGTGGCAGGTCTAGATGAAAATCAACATAAAAGCATTTCAGGTCATGCATCTGTGAATGTGGATGTTGAATGTCAACGTTGTCTTGAACCATTCGCAACTGAAGTGGAAACCGATTTCCGTTGGATTCCAGTGAAGAGCGAATATGAAGCTGAGCTTGTTGGAGACGATGCGGATGTCATTGTGATTGAGGATGCGGATA
>CAZPIQ010000129.1:295-5112 GCA_964586665.1 uncultured Ignatzschineria sp.
TTACTTAAATATTCATCTTTATAAACGCACTCTCTTCTTATATCATCTTGAAGACGAACTGTTAATGGCTTTGCCGATCATCCCATATCATGAAGATGATCAGCCTTGCGCAGGACGAGAGTTTTTAAAGAATCAAGAACTGCCAGAAGAAGAGGAAAAGAAAAATCCTTTTGCTGCCCTGTCAGGTCTATTGGATTAAGATAGAATTTCTATCACTTGAAAGAATAAGTTTAATTAGGAGTAGTTAACATGGCTGTACAAAAATCGAAGGTAACTCGTTCAAAAAGAGGCATGCGTCGTGCGCATGATTTCTTAACTTCACGTCCAGTGAGCATTGATCAAACATCAGGTGAGACGCATTTACGTCATCACGTTACTGCTGACGGTTTCTACCGTGGTCGTAAAGTAATCACTAAAAACGAACAAGTTGTTGATCAAGAATAATCCTAAATTTATTTAGTATTTAGGACTGATAGACATATATATCGGAAAACCTACGCACAATCTTGATTAAAGATAGCGTGGGTTTTTTATTATTATACAGATGAATTTATAAGGTTTTCGTAGATAGGTTTTGATGAATATCTATAGAAAACGATAGAACATGGTAGAAATTCGGTAGATAAGTAATAGAGAAGTAAGAGGGATGCAATTGAGATACGCTTCAGATTCAAAATTGCTCTCTAATTGAAATCTCATCGAAGTTTATAGTGTTCTGTGGAATATGAATTTAGAAACATTAGAAGAAAAAATTAGGAATCGCTAAAGTGATCGAGAATAATCAAGCACAAATCAAACTCGCAGTCGATATGATGAGTGGTGACAATGGTGCACCTGAATTTATTCCTGCGGTGATCAGTGCCTTAAAAACGCATGATAAGCTTTCTATTCTTGCAGTTGGTAAGGTTGAGGTTCTTGAACCACTTTTAAAGGATGAACCTTTTTATCAAGCAGGACGTATTACGATTGTGCCTGCGACAGAAGTTGTAGAGATGGATGATGCGCCTCAAAGCGCGCTTCGCAATAAGAAAGATTCTTCCATGCGCGTTGCAATTAACTGCGTGAAAGAAGGACAAGCGGATGCAGCAATGTCATCAGGTAATACGGGTGCGCTCTTAGCAACTGCGAAGTTTGTGCTTAAAACGCTTCCCGGCATTATGCGCCCGGCAATTTGTACATCAATCCCGTCACTTCGTGAGCGTGGTTATGTTCATATGCTCGACTTAGGGGCAAATGTGGATGTTACGCCTGAGCATCTTTATCAATTTGCGGTGATGGGCTCGCTATTAGCCTCTTCTGTGAGTAATGATCCGGCACCTAAAGTTTCGCTAATGAATATCGGTACTGAAGCAATGAAGGGCAATGAGCTCGTTCGTGGCACAGTGCCTTTGATGGAAAACTCAAAACTCAACTATATTGGTTTTACAGAGCCAGATGGTATCTTCTTTGATGATGTTGATGTGATTGTATCCGATGGTTTCACCGGCAATATTGCGCTTAAAACCTTGGAAGGTACCGTCAAGATGATTGTGAAGTTACTGAACGACTCATATCGTAAAAATGCTTTCACGATGT
The DNA here is from genome assembly GCA_964586665.1 of uncultured Ignatzschineria sp. Lineage (GTDB taxonomy): Bacteria > Pseudomonadota > Gammaproteobacteria > Cardiobacteriales > Wohlfahrtiimonadaceae > Ignatzschineria. The sequence continues at coordinate 1,871 of CAZPIQ010000129.1, forward strand.
TCGCAGGGCTTATTTCCAAGCCTGTTTTGAAAAACTTAAAGCATGGCATGGACCCGCGTAAACATAATGGTGCGAGTCTTTTAGGTCTTCGTGGTATTGTTGTAAAATCACACGGTAATGCAGATCGCGTTGCTTTTCAAAATGCAATTGAGATATCTGTTAAGCTTGTAGAGCAACAAATAATTGAGAAAATGAGAAAACAATTTGATACTGCCGAGAACGAGCAGTCAAAAGAATAGGTTGGATAGGATGAATTCAAGAATAATCGGAACAGGGCAATATTTGCCAGAAAATATTGTGACAAATGAAAAGTTGTCCGAAACCGTTGAGACAACACATGAGTGGATTGTCGAACGCACAGGCATTTGCCAAAGACATATCGCCGATGATGATGCCACAACTGCTGAGTTGGGCTTTAATGCGGCGAAAGATGCACTTCAAGATGCAGGTATCGATGCATCTGAGCTTGATTTGATTATTCTTGCAACAACAACGCCAGATCATACATATCCATCAACAGCAACACTTGTGCAAGATATGCTTGGTAATCATCATGCTGCCTCATTTGATATTAGCGCTGCATGTTCAGGCTTTATCTATGCGCTTTCAATTGCTGATAACTTTATTAAAGCCGGCTCTGCGAAGAAAGCGCTTGTGATTGGATCTGAAATCTATTCACGCATCTTAGATTGGAGTGATCGCACAACATGCGTACTCTTCGGTGATGGCGCGGCGGCTGTTGTGCTTGAAGCAACAGAAGAGGAAGGCATTATCTCAACGCATCTTCATGCGGATGGTGCATATAAAGATCTGCTCTCTGTGAAAAAGAGCGTTATTTCTAAAGAAGATGTTTATCCTTATGTACAAATGAAAGGGAATGAAGTATTCCGTCATGCGGTGACAAAGTTGCATGAGATTGTGGATGAAACATTAACTTCAGCGAATTTAACAGGCGAAGATATCGATTGGTTAATTCCACATCAAGCAAATCTTCGCATCATGACAGCAACCGCAAAGCGTGCAGGAATGCCACTTGAGAAAGTGATCGTAACGGTTGATCAACATGCAAATACATCGGCGGCGAGTATTCCGCTTGCGCTGAACGTGGCGCGTAAAGATGGGCGCGTCAAGAAGGGCGACTTAGTCCTGATGGAAGCATTTGGTGGTGGCTTCACTTGGGGTTCTGCGCTAGTTCGTATGTAAGTTTTAGTAATAGGCATCTTTCAGTTAAAATGAAGATGCCTATTTTGTATTCAGCGATAAGATTGTTATCCATCACGCAATCTTTCAATAATGCGGTAGTAAAAGAGTGCTATAAAGAGTGATCTTAGGGTGACTTTTGAAAGCTGTATCTTTTCATACTACTGAAGATGAATTTTTAGTAAGAGAGTATTTTAATGAGTGAAATGAATCGTACATTAGCATTTGTATTCCCAGGTCAAGGTTCTCAAAGTGTGGGCATGATTGCGGATCTTTTAGATAACGAAATCGTGAAAGAAACCCTCTGTGAAGCTGATGAAGCATTAGGCTTTGGGCTTTCAGATTTAATCATTGATGGGGATGCAGAAGCACTTGGCAGAACAGAAATTACTCAACCGGCAATTTTAACAGTGAGCATCGCACTTTGGCGTGTATGGTGTGCGCAAAATGGCACACAACCTGCTTACTTAGCAGGTCATAGCTTAGGCGAATATAGCGCATTAGTTGCTGCTGGTGTTTTAGCTTTTAAAGATGCTGTAAAACTTGTTCATAACCGTGGTCTTTATATGCAAGAAGCGGTTCCTGCGGGAACAGGCGCAATGGCTGCGATCCTTGGTTTAGAAGATGCGGCAGTTGTCACGCTTTGTGACGATTCAAAAGATGCCGGCATTGTGGCTGCTGTGAACTTCAACTCACAAGGTCAAGTGGTGATTGCGGGCGAAAAAGCCGCAGTTGAAGCAGCATGTGCACTTGCAAAAGAACGTGGTGCAAAACGCGCACTTCTTCTCCCTGTATCGGTGCCTTCACACTGTATTTTAATGAAGCCAGCAGCAGATCGCTTAGCGACTGAGCTTGATGGCATGCTCTTATCCACACCGAATCAAGTTGTGATTCATAACGTGGATGTGAAAGCGCATACGGATGTGGAAGAGATTAAAGAAGCACTCGTGAGCCAACTCTATGAGCCAGTTCGCTGGACAGAAAGCGTTGAGCTTTTAGCACGTGAAGGTGTGACAACAGTGGTAGAATGTGGTCCGGGTAAAGTGCTCACAGGCCTTATTCGCCGTATTGATAAATCACTCACAACCTATAATGTTTTAGATGGGGCAACGCTTGAAACAGTTATCGCAGAAATCTAGTCCAGTACCACAACTCTTATTAGGGGTTTGTACCGTTCTATTTATCGGGGCTTATCTTCTTTTTGAGAGAGATTTAGTATTTGCGACGAAAATATTAGTGGGAAGCTCAGCGGTTGCATTAGTCATTATGCTCGCCTTTTTCCGTAAACAGGTAAAGCGCAATGATTGGCTGATTCTAGTGGCGACATTAGGATTTGGTTCACTTACGATCGCCTTTCAAGATGAAGTTTTCATACAGTGGCGCACCACAATTGTGAATATTCTCATCGCGATGGGATTAGTCGGGATGTTCTATTTCAAGAAATCGCCTGTGAAGATGATCTTCTCTAAAGCACTTGAGATTGAGCTTCCTGAAAAAGAGTGGCTTCGTACCAATCTCTGGTGGGCACTTTACATGTTGATCATGGCAGCGCTCAATGCAGGGATTATTTTGCTTGGTTTCTCATCTGAAGTTTGGATGACGTTTAAGATGGTGATTAATCCTGCGATCACTTTCATTTTAGCGATTTTACTAATGGTATATTTAGTAAGGAAAAGTAAAGCGTTACAAGCTAAAAAGGCATTAGAGCAATCATTAGAGGCATCTAATAGAGAGTCGGAGTAGTAGAAGAAGTGATGTGGAGGCTTGAAATATGATTTTAAGCCTCCATTGTTTATCAATAGCAAGCATAAACTCATATTGTTAATTGAGATTTTGCTGGGCTTTTAAAACATTTAAGAAAGATGGTAAAAGAGATGAATAACCAACCTAGAATGGATAAAATGAGAGAATTATTAGTAGAGGCATTATCACCAACGATGTTGGAAATTATTGATGATAGTCATCTACATGCAGGTCATGCGGGCGCTCGAGGCGGTGCTGGGCATTTCACTGTAAAAATTGATTCTCCACTTTTTGCAGGG
>CAZPIQ010000130.1:0-5107 GCA_964586665.1 uncultured Ignatzschineria sp.
AGCGTCAATACCTTTCTTATCGATGGTACGAAGACCAGCTGGAGAGATACGAAGAGATACAAAACGATTCTCGCTCTCAACCCAAAGGCGGTGAACCTGAAGGTTAGGAAGGAAACGACGACGTGTTCTATTGTTTGCGTGGGAAACGTTGTTACCAGACATTGGTCCTTTCCCAGTTACTTGACATACTTTACTCATGATTAATAACCCTGATCTTAATTGTAATATTAACCCCGGCCGCCAGCTAAAAAATATTTATGTGCGGACTGAACCCACGAATTATAGTGGAAAATTCTTCCTATTGCAATAAATTGAAGCTAGTTTACGAATAGATATCGGGATTAAAGTAAATTTTGTGCCTTTTCGGCTAACAAGTCGGAAAGTATACCACTTTTTTTTAAAAATTCTAGATGTTGTTGGAAAGTTTGCATTCCAAATGTACTTCCTGTTTGAATGTTGCTCTCTATTTGCGCAATTTTGTGCTCGCGAATTAAATTAGCAATGGCGCTATTTACCGTTAAAACCTCAAAAAGAGCGTAGCGTTGAGTGTCTATGTTGATTAAACTTTGTGCAATCGTCGCATTTAAAAGTTCGGCGATTTGTATTCTGAGTTGATCATGTTCATTGATCGGGAAGAAACTGAGAAGTCTGTGGATGGTTTTTGCAGCAGAGCTAGTATGAAGTGTACTAATGACAAGATGACCTGTTTCGGCTGCTTGCAAGGCGAGATTAACGCTCTCTTTATCTCGAAGCTCCCCAATGACGATAATATCAGGATCGGCGCGCAGGGCATCTTTTAGGGCAAGTGGGAAGCTAGAAGTATGTTCCGAGAGTTCTCGCTGTTCTATTAGCGAATTTTCAGATTGGTAGATAAATTCAATAGGATCTTCGATTGTAATAATATGCCGGCACTGGGTTTGATTGATCTCATGAATAAGGGCTGAAAGAGTCGTTGATTTACCACTGCCGGTTGCACCGGTGATGAGAATAAGGCCGTTGCGTTGTTTGATAAGCTTTTTGAAAATTGCTGGCGCATGAATCTCATCAAGGGTGGTTTTTTGATCGCGAATTAAACGAAATACGGCAGTCATTCCTTGTGTATTTTTAAAGTAGTGCCCTCGAAGGCGAAGTGTTTGCGATTGAAGCGAGATAGATGTAGCAAAATCGAGAGAACCTTGTTTTTCAAAGGCACTAATCTCATCAGGCGATATCATGCGATAAAGTGCCTCTATGAGCTTCTCATGGTTGATTGTTTCTCGCGTAATTTGAATAAGATCCCCTTGTTTTCGCATAAATGCCGGGCGATCGGTTGTGAGGTGTAGATCAGATGCTTGCTCTTTTTGGGCAAATTGAAATAGTGGGGTAAGCATAATGGTTGATGAAACTCCTTCTGTCTTCGAGGTGTTGTATTCATTGCAATGAATAAGAAGCAATGAATAAAAACAAAGAATAAGAAGAAGTGTAGGGTAGAGATGAAAGAGTGATTAATCGATTCTCTAAAATTTCAGGTATAAGTACTTAATGTACAAAAGCTACGGACACAAAAAATCCACCTGTGATTCGTGAACCTGAATCCCTTAGGTGGATTTTAGAGAGGAGTACTAAAATTGATTGATTCTGAATCAGATCGATCTAGTTAGTATGTATCTGTTCGATAAAACTTAATTAAGTATTAGTTCAGTATTAGTTCAGTATTAGTTAAGTATTAATTAATACTTACTTTAATTCGTGTTTCATTTTACCAATGATATCTTGATAACTTGTGCCACTATTAAAGATTGCAGAACCTGCGACAAATGTATCAGCGCCAGCTTCTGAGATCTCTTTAATATTGTGAAGATTTACGCCCCCATCAATCTCAAGGCGAATTTCACGATCTTGCGCATCGATCATTGTGCGAAGCGTTCTAAGCTTATCTAAGCTTGAAAGAATAAATTTCTGACCACCAAAGCCCGGATTAACGCTCATGACTAATACCATATCGAGATATTCCCAAACATGATCAAGTACAGAGATAGGCGTTGCTGGGTTTAATACAAGACCTGCTTTACAGCCAAGGGATTTAATAAGTTGAAGTGAGCGATCTACATGAAGTGATGCTTCAGGGTGGAACGTGATGTAAGTTGCGCCTGCTTTAGCAAAAGCTTCAATCATACGATCGACAGGGCTTACCATTAAATGCACATCGATCGGTGCAGTCACGCCATAATCACGAAGTGCTTTACAGATCATAGGCCCAAAAGTAAGGTTTTCAACGTAGTGATTATCCATCACGTCAAAGTGAATAATGTCAGCACCGCCGGCTAATACCGCATCGACTTCTTCACCAAGTGTGGCAAAATTTGCTGAGAGAATGGAAGGGGCAATCCAGTTAGGTTGTTTCATGATGTCGCTCTTTTAATTGTATCGATTGATTGTATTGATTGAAGGATCGTTGTTTATAGAAAAAGAAAAGCGAATGTGATCGATTCAATCACACTCGCTCTCTATTTTATCGTGATAGTGATGATTATGCCATCTTAGAAAGCACACGATCCATTGCGTTGATCGTTTCATCTAAATCTTCATAAGTATGCGCGCTTGACATAAAGCCTGCTTCAAATGCACTCGGTGCAAGATAGATCCCTTCTTCTAAAAGTCCGTGATAGAACTTTTGGAAGAAATCGATGTCAGATTTTGTTGCATCTGAGAAGGTTTTCACCTCACCATCAGTAAAGAAGAGTCCAAACATCCCACAAACATGGTTTGTGCTAAGTGGTTTATTGTGTTTTGCGAAGACTTCTTTGATCCCTTTGATCAGGTAATCTGTTTTCGCTTCTAGATCTTCATAAAACCCTTCTTTAGAGATGAGTTCTAAGGTTTTAATGCCGGCAGCCATTGCTACAGGATTTCCTGAGAGGGTTCCAGCTTGGTAAACGGCGCCATTTGGCGAAAGATGATCCATAATCTCTTTTTTACCACCGAATGCGCCTACAGGCATACCACCGCCGATCACTTTACCAAATGTCGAAAGATCAGGTGTTACGCCATATAGGCCTTGTGCTGAATGCTTACCAACACGAAAACCAGTCATTACCTCATCGATAATGAAGACTGATCCTGCTTTGTCGCACTCTTCACGAATAGTTTCAAGGAAGCCTGGTTGTGGTGGAATACAATTCATATTGCCGGCAATCGGTTCGATAATGACGCACGCAATCTCTTTACCGTATTTCTCAAATGCTTCTTTTACAGCTTCAGGGTTGTTGTATTCAATGACAATCGTATGCTGCGTCAGATCCGCAGGAACACCAGGTGATGATGGTTCACCAAAGGTTAAGAGGCCTGAGCCTGCTTTTACGAGAAGTGAATCTGAGTGACCATGGTAGCAACCTTCAAATTTAACGATTTTGTCACGGCCAGTGTAACCGCGCGCAAGGCGAATCGCACTCATTGTTGCTTCAGTTCCTGAGCTGACCATACGCACTTGATCCATTGATGGAACAAGCTCTAAAACGCGTTTTGCAAGCGTTGTTTCAGAAACGGTTGGTGCACCAAATGAGAGCCCATTTTTTGCAGTTTCAACAACAGCCTCGATTACTTCAGGATGGGCATGACCAACGATCATCGGACCCCATGAGCCAACGTAGTCGATATATTTTTTGCCAGCCTCATCATAAACATAAGCACCTTCCCCTTTTTTAAAGAATACAGGTGCGCCGCCGACTTGCTTAAATGCACGAACAGGCGAGTTTACACCGCCAGGGATATACTGCTGCGCGTCGCGATACAACTCATCAAATTGACTCATAAATGGATGTTCCTTTAGTAAATTATCGATGACAAATTATCAATTGCCTATTATGGATCTAAATCTCTATTTGTTCAACTGACGGAAATTCACTACAATAGCGTGTAGTGATTAATTTAAAGGAATTCTTATGATTGCCGAAGTAAAAGATAAGTTAGTAAATGGTTTAGATGAAGTAAAAGCAATTGACGTAGAAGCGTTTGATGTTGAAGGGCTTGTAAGCTACGCAGATTGGGTTGTTATTGCTTCTGCTAACTCAGGACCACATTTAAGAGCTTTGGTGCGTAAAGCAGAAGAAGTGATGTTAAAAGCGGGTATCAAGCCTATCGGTATCGAAGGTGTTAACTCTGCTTCTGATTGGGTTTTAATCGATTTTGGCGATATCGTGCTTCATCTTCTAACGGAAGAAAAGCGTGATTTCTACAATCTTGAAAAAATCTTCGTACGTGCTGATTAATAAAGCGCTCACGATTAATATGAAAAAGGATGCATCATGATTATTTACCTCATTGCTGTTGGCAGTAATATGCCAGGATGGGTAAAAACCGCATACGAAGATTATTCAGGAAGGTTGCGTCATGATGTTGAATTAAAACTGATTGAAGTGCCGGCGCTTGTTCGCAAGAAAAATTCAGATGTGAAGCGGATATTGAAAGAAGAGGGCGATAAGCTTCTAAAGGCAATTCCCAAAAACTGTATGATTGTCGGACTTGATGTGATCGGAAAAGAGGTCACAACGCCGGAGCTGAGTAAAAGACTTGAGTCATGGATGCAATGCGGACAAGATATCGCGCTCTTAATCGGTGGGCCAGAAGGCTTCTCGCCAGAGATTAAAGCGCTATTTCAGCAATCTCTATCGCTCTCAAAGCTGACGCTCCCTCATCCGATGGTGCGGGTATTAGTTGCAGAGCAGCTCTTTAGGGCTTGGAGTATTATTAATAATCACCCTTATCATCGAGAGTAACAGGTTGTTTTTAGCTGAAATTTAACGAGTGTTAGATGAATAATTAATATCCGTTGGATTTTGTAATGTAAGAGCTTGGTATTTCTTTGACCAAGCTTTTTTTATGTTGAATCGTTTATTTATTCAAAAATATAGAGGACGAGAAAAGTTCGAAAAGATTTTAAAGCGTCTTTAGAGAGGTTTTAAGGAAATTTTAAGAATATTTTAAAAGAAAAAACCGTAGAAATTATTCTACGGTCTCTCTATTTTTATAATGCAATAAAACATCATTAACGGGTGTTAATAGGTGTTTTATTAACCTTTATAGCGACTTAAAACGAGTGCAGAGTTGGTACCACCAAATCCGAAGCCGT
>CAZPIQ010000131.1:0-5089 GCA_964586665.1 uncultured Ignatzschineria sp.
TTGGAGAATAATGAATGCATGGGACTTTAAAATCCCCTCTTCTCAGAAAAGGCCCACCTAAGGGGCTTTTTTGGGGGTTAATTGGGATCGTTACTTTTTTAAGTATTTTACCGAGCCTTCAGTTATTGATTTCAGCATTTACAGATTGTCAACAAGGTAGCGAGAGTAGTTTTTCACGTATCTTATCTGAAAAGAGCACTTGGCGGTCACTTTTTAATAGTCTCTATACAAGTACACTTGGAACGATTATCTCATTGATGCTCGGCTCTATTTTTGCATTTTGTTTGGCTTTAACAAATATTCGCCGGAAAGGTCTTTGGATCTTTCTCTTCATGTTACCGATGATGATTCCTCCGCAGGTAACAGCACTGAGTTGGTTACAACTTTTTGGACCGAGCAGTATCTTTTTAAAGACTTTGGGTTTTGCTCCCGCATTTGGTAAGCCTAATCCGCTTTTATCTGCTGAAGGTATCTCATTATTGTTAGGTATTCAGCATGCGCCATTAGTCTTTTTAACCTTACGCACGCAGCTTTTGAATCTTCCAAGAGAGCAGGTAGAAGCAGCTCGACTTAATGGTGCTTCGCTCTGGCAAGTTTTTATTCATATTATTTTTCCTCTTTGTCGAACGGCTATATTAGCGGGTGCAGCGATCGCATTTGTCTCCTCATTAGGTAATTTCGGGATTCCGGCAATGTTAGGAATACCTGTTTCTTATTTTGTATTGCCAACGCAGATCTATCAATCGATGGCTTCCTTTAGCGATACAATGCTTAACGAGGTCGCTTCTTTATCTGTATTGATGGGTGTGCTTGCATTTGTGATTGTAGGCCTTCAAGGGCGATTGCAGCATCGTTATGCCTTACCATTGATTGGTATGTCTGGCCGATCGTTGGATTATGATCTTGGCCCAAAACGTTTTATGGTTGAATTGCTATTAGGGTTCATTATCTTTGCTATTTTGGCGGCACCTCTTTTAGCCTTGATTGCAACCTCGCTTGTTCCTACTTTAGGAGTTCCTTTCACGTGGGATAATCTAACATTTAAAGCTTATCATACGATGTTAGAAGGGCAGAGCGCGACATGGCGGGCATTGGTGAATAGTTTAACGCTCTCAATTTCGGCTTCCTTTATATTAATGGCGATCAGCTTGCCTCTTGTATATCTGCTAGTCCGTTATCCTAATCGTCAATTAAAATTACTTCATCAGGCTATTGATATCCCTTATACGTTGCCAGGTGTAGTACTAGCAATCGCTTTTATTCTTCTTTTTGCCAAACCTATTCCTATTATTGAGTATTCACTTTATGGAACCTTAGGGATAATTTTTATGGCATATCTTGCACGCTTTTTAACGATTTGCTTGAAACCAGTTCACAACAGTATGTTACAGCTCGATCCGGCGATGGAGGAAGCAGCAGCATTAGCTGGGGCGAGCTTTCATCAACGTCTCTTTCATATTATTTTACCGCTTTTAATGCCGGCGGCATTTGCCGGCGCACTATTGGTCTTTATGACGGCGGTAAATGAGTTAACTGTTTCGGCGCTTCTTTGGAGCGCTGGCAATGAGACTTTAGGGGTCATTATTTTTAATCTAGATGAGAGTGGCAATAAAGTCTTAGCTTCAGCAGTGTCCGTATTGGTGGTTCTACTTGTGGCTTTTGTCATGTTGATGCTCAATCTTCTCGGACGTTATTTACCGAAAGGAGCCATCGCATGGCAGAATTAGTCTTGAATAATATCTTTAAAAAATATGGGGATCAGATGGTGGTGAATGATCTGAGTCTTGAAATACCTGAAGGCGCTTTTACAGCATTATTAGGTCCAAGTGGTTGTGGTAAAACGACAACGCTTCGCATGTTAGCAGGTCTTGAAAGTGTAACATCCGGACAATTACTGCTAGGCGGCCGATTGCTAGCTGACTCAACACTCCATACGCCGCCAGAAGAGCGAAATATGAGTATGGTTTTCCAGTCCTATGCACTTTGGCCACATATGACAGTTTCCGAGAATATTGGTTATCCCTTGAAGATTAAAAAAGTGAGGGGTGCTACGCTTGAGAAAAGGGTTAAAGATGCGCTCGATATCGTTGAGTTAGGTTCTTATGCAAATAGATCGCCGCAAGAGCTGAGTGGAGGACAGCGCCAACGTGTTGCTTTAGCGCGTTGTCTCGTTTCTGATCCTGAAGTGGTGTTGCTTGATGAGCCACTTGCGAATTTAGATCGCCATTTAAGGGCCACGATGGAAGAGACTTTTCGAGAGTTCCATCGTCGAACCGGTGCAACATTTGTTTATGTTACCCATGATCAGGCAGAAGCAATGGCATTAGCGACACATATCGCCGTGATGAATAAAGGGGAATTGATGCAATGGGGCGCGCCGAGAGATCTCTATCAAAGGCCGAATAATAATTGGATAGCTTCTTTTATCGGTCAAGGGTCGATCATCTCTTTACCTATTTCGCGCTTAACATTACTTCAGGCGGAAGAACAGTTACATGCCGCTTGGAATAATGCACATGAAAATGTGAGCCCAGTTTTAGTGAGGCCTCAGCACATTCAGTTATCTGATGAAGGAATTCCGGCAATAGTTGAGAGGTCAGTCTATCAAGGTGAACGTTATCTTTTAGATTTAAAGTTGAGTGATGGACAAATAGTAGCGGCTTATCATCCCTCTCCTGTAGCCATTCAGAGCGTAGTAAAACTTCGATTGAAACAAGGTTGGGTATTAGAGAATGAGTAGTTATTCAGTAGAAGTAATCAGTGGGCTTAAAGGAAAATATCCCGCCGCGATTTTACTTAAAACAGACACTCATCATATTCTTTGTGATGCGGGAGGTGTTTTAGAAGAAGATGCTGATTTATGGCAGGTACCTGAAAGAATTGATGCTGTTCTCTTAAGCCATGATCATTTTGATCATATTGGAAATGTCAAAAATCTACCTAAGAACGTTCCTATCTATTGCTCTGCCATTACTGCAAGCGTTTTGCCCGTTGGGTTTGATGTGCACATTATTCCAATAAAGGGGCACTTTTATTTGGGTAATACAAAGGTCACGACAGGTTCTAACGGGCATGCTTATGGTGGAATGTGGTTTCACTTTGACTGTGGTGAAGGTGTTTTCTATAGTGGTGATGTAAGCCTAGAATCTCTCCTTTACCATTTTGAGACACCACCTTGCGCGGAGCTTATCTTGGTGGATGCTTCTTATGGTCTTTATAATGATTCTCAAGAGATACTTCGAGAGAAGCTCTTAGCACGAGTTGTTGATGATAAAATATTATTACCAGTTCCTCCTTCAGGACGGGCAGTAGAGATGGCGCTTTGGCTTAATGAGCAAGGATTGGCTTCTATCGCGCTAGATGCAGAGTGCTATCAGTTTTTGGAGAAGATGATTACTTATAATGATGGTAGTTTACATTGTGGGATTGAAGCGCGTTTAGCTGACTTAAGATCTAATCTTCAAAAAATAACGATAAACCTCGGTAATTATCCATCGGAATTTGCGGAAATTCTCTTAGCCGGAGATCCTGATGGGAGAAAAGATGTAACAGGTATTTTAAGAGCACTGCCGGCATTTACTCATCGCGTTATTTTTACGGGGTATTGTGATGCGCTTGCGCGAAAAGAAATAGAACAAGACGAAGTCGAGTTTTTTAGATGGAATGTCCATCCCACTAAGCAGAGTCTTCAGCAAATTGTTGAGATATCGGGTTGTAAAAGGTTGGTCCCTCTTTTTACGAAGATTGATAAGAGAAGTGACTGGGAAAGAGCCTTTAATGTGGCGATTGTTTTAGATTCAGTGATAGCGCATCCTAATTCAGTTTGTGAAGAGATGATTGATGAAACACGTTTATTGGTGAAAAAGGCGTCGCATGAAGTCTGTTGAGCTTATTCAAAAACCATTTGTATTGATTCGGCATGGTGAAACGCCCTTGAATCAACAAGCATTAATTGGTGGTCGAACGGATGTTGCTTTGACGGAAAATGGTCGTGAACAAGCACAATCCTTAGCCCCGTTTATACAGGCGTATGATTTTGATCTGATTGCTGTCAGTCCACTGATTCGCGCGAAGGAAACAGCAGACTTACTTTTCCCAGAAAGAGAGAAGGTGATTGTTGCCGGTATTCGAGAGCGTGATTGGGGTTTATTAGAAGAGCAACCACAAACGATGCAGCTACCTTATGAAGAGACACCACCAGAAGGCGAATCTTGGGAAGCCTTCATTTTGCGTGTAGTAGAGGGTTTGAATGAGATTTTAAATATCTCAGAGTTTCCGCTTGTGATTGCTCATTCAGGTGTTTTCCGAGTATTAAGGCAACTAGCTTATGGATCACCCTATGGTGCAAGAGTGAATAATGTCGTTCCTTATTTAGTTATTCCGGGGGATCGAGAGGGATCTTGGGAGATACGAACATTTTTTTAGAGAGGGGCTGCATTATCTAGAAAATACTATGTAGTCGAATGTTATAGAAATTAGAGAAGAGGAAAAGAGAAAGATGAGTTTACAAGAGTGCGTAATTGTAGATGTTGACGGTACTTTAGCAGAGTTTGATTCGATTGCAGTAAAAGATTGGGTGTTAGGACCTGAAAAAGACTGGATCCCTTTTTTTGAGTTTATGGCGGATGCGAAACCGATCGCAGAAGTTAAACGATTGGTTGATATTTTAAAAGCATCCGGACAATCAATTTTAATTTGTAGCGGACGCCCCCATCAATATGTTGAATATACGCAAGCATGGCTACAAAAATGGGATATCCCTTACGATGGCCTTTATCTCCGTCCTATTGGCGATGATCGTGTTGCTGATGAAGAGGTGAAAGAAAAACTGTTAGTAAAAATGAGGGAAGATGGATTTAATCCTTGGTTAGTTTTAGATGATCGAAGCGCTGTTGTGGATTTTTGGCGTAAAGCTGGGCTGTGTTGTCTCCAATGCGCGCCGGGTGATTTTTAAACTATAGAAGTCACGATTGGTGGCATTTATTAGGTGGATATATTGACTCTAAGTACATAAAAAAAGCCCAACTAGATGATTAGTTGGGCGAAGTAGTAGGCATTTAAAAAGGAGGAGTATTAAATGCCATAGTTT
>CAZPIQ010000132.1:0-1430 GCA_964586665.1 uncultured Ignatzschineria sp.
ATGATTCCCATTTTCACGTTCGCTTAAAATGCCCAAATGATAGCAAGGGATGCACTCCTCAAGTGCCCATTCCAAAAGGCGCTGGCTGTGATGCAAACCTCAATAACTGGGTCAATGATCAAATCAAGTGGACATCCACCCCCTCAAAACCCAAATCTAGTACACCAGCACAACCAAAACCCAAAAAAGTCTTACCACTTGCCTGTGATTTCGTTCTTAAAGATTCGCCATAGATTGATTCCTTTCTCAATCTTCGCTCATCTTCGTCCATCGAACTTCTTATTTGCTAGACATTGCTTTATCATAACAAGTTAGGTAACTTGAGCCCTCCCATTTATATGAGATTTTAATCGTGAGTAATAAAAAAGCATCCTTTATCGCCATTATTGTCGTCGTTGTCGTATTCCTTATTTACGACCGCTTCAAACCCCTTTCAGAAGAGAAATATATCGCCAAACAAGGTGCTGCAACTGTCTACCTAGATAACAGCTATAAGAACATTGATTCTAAAAACTCACCAGAGGGCACTTTACTCGCGCAATACTCTAACCACCACGATCTCACAGTATTAATTACAGGTAGCCACCTCGATGAAATAGCTACATCTACCAATCTAGAAAGCTATCTGCAATCACTCATAGATAAAGCACCTAAAGATACGGTGATTGATATCATAGAGATTATTCCTGAATCAAACGAAGCCTTCTACACCCTTAAAACAAAGGATATTAATTCTTGGCAACGTCTTAAAATCAAAGAAGATAATACAGTAACGATTATCTCAGTCGTCTCTGAAAACCAAGACTTAGAGCAAGATCCGATGTCAATATTACACAAGGCTTCATTCAATGCTGAATAACCCATACTTACCAGCACTGCCATAAACAAGAACCTGTAAGATAAATCTAAACATAGCAAAAAGCCAATAACTCAACTCGAATTATTGGCTTTTCAATTAGTACTTTATTTTACGACTTTAAAACATGACGATTGTCAGAAAAACTACCAACCCCATGCAAATGGGCCATTAAAGAACATCCCATTATCAACATTTGCCCATGCAGCCATCTCTTCTGCCTGCATTTCATTTTGCTCCTGATAACCTTTCCACGCCATGTTGTAGCATGATTGGAAAATAGGGTTATCAACCGCTGCTTTATACTTCGCTTCAAATTGTTTTTGTTGCGCTTGCGTTAATTGACTCGCATTTGGCATCTCTTTCATCAACTCAGCTGCCTGTGGACTACATTGTGCAGCTAACGTTACTTGAGTATCAAGCATTTTTTGCGCTTGCTCTTTAGCCTGCGCCTCTTTCTGTGCCGGCGTAAGCGCACATGCAGTCAAAACACCCACAGCAAGAACTAAAGCAGAAATTTTCATTACTTTTTTCATAATCCATTCATCCTATCATTATCAATGATTGATCAAAT
>CAZPIQ010000132.1:1530-5075 GCA_964586665.1 uncultured Ignatzschineria sp.
ACACGATGAACCGTACCACTTGCTTCTGCTCTTAAAGTCGTTTCCATCTTCATTGCTTCGAGTGTAACGATCGCATCACCCTCTTTCACAACATCTCCAACTTTCACATGTAAAGCACCTACAACACCCGGCATCATCGCAGCAACCTGGTGATGGTTCCCTTTTTCACGTTTTTCACGCATTGGGAGATCTTTCACAAGATCATTCTTCTGAATCGAGAATGCACGCGTTTCACCGTTAAGCTCAAAGAAGACGTTGCAATGACCGGTTGCATCTGGAAGAGAAATCGCAAGAAGCTTAATTAAAAGGTCTTTACCATGATCAAGCTCGATCGTATGGTAAGTATCTTTCTCAGGACCGTAGAAGAAGACCTTCGATGGAATATTAGAAAGATTACCGTACTTCTCAACATTCGCCTTAAAGCCTTTAAAGACCGCAGGATACATTAAGTATGCTGCTAAATCAGCATCTGTAACTTCGTAACCTAAATAGCTCTCTAAATTTTCTTTCTCAGCCACTAAATCAGCTGGCGGCAAGTGTGCACCAGGGCGACCAACAATCTGTTTTTCATCTTTAAGCGCTTTCTTCGTAATATCCTCAGGGAACCCCCCCTCAGGGATACCAAGCTCGCCTTTAAGAAGTCCGATCACTGATTGCGGGAATGCAATCTCACGATCAGGATCTACCACATCAGCCGCCGTTAAGTCTTGTGTAACCATCATAAGTGCCATATCACCTACAACTTTCGAGCTAGGCGTTACTTTAACGATATCACCAAGGAGCTTATTCACTTCAGCATAGGATTTTGAAACTTCATTCCAACGTGGCTCAAGCCCCATTGATCTTGCTTGCTCACGAAGGTTTGTATATTGTCCGCCCGGCATTTCATGATTATAAACATCAGAAGTTCCTGAGCGAAGCGTTGATTCAAACGGCGCATAGATAGAACGAACCCCTTCCCAATACGTTGAAATCTCGTGCATTGCATCCACATTGATTCTTGATGCACGCTCAGTGCCTTTAAGAGCATGGATTATTGAACCCATTGGTGGCTGGCTCGTTAAGCCTGAAAGGCTATCCATCGCTGCATCAACTGCATCAACGCCGGCTTCAATTGCAGCTAACACCGTTGCTGCTGAAAGTCCTGATGTATCATGCGTATGGAAATGAATCGGTAAACCGACCTCTTCTTTCAATGCTTTCACAAGCACACGCGCCGCTTCAGGACGGCAAACGCCGGACATATCTTTAATACCAATAATGTGCGCACCTGCTTTCTCAAGCTCTTTTGCCAACTTCACATAGTAGCTAAGCTGATATTTCGGACGGCTTGCGTCAAAGATATCAGAAGTGTAACACACCGTACCTTCCACAAGTTTATTCGCCTCAAGCACGCTATCAATCGATACGCGCATATTCTCAACGATATTGAGCGAGTCGAAGATTCTAAAGAGATCAATCCCTTTCTCCGCAGCTTGTTTCACAAAGAATTGAATCACATTATCAGGATAACTAGTATAACCGACACCATTCACCCCACGAAGTAGCATCTGGAAGAGCGTTCCTGGCACCATTTCACGAAGCTTCACAAGTCGCTCCCATGGATCTTCATTTAAGAAGCGCATTGAAACGTCAAATGTCGCACCACCCCAACACTCGATCGAGAAGAGCTCCGGCATTAATGCTTCATAATAAGGCGCAATCTGCCATAAATCATTAGAACGCATTCTTGTTGCAAAGAGCGACTGATGCGCATCACGCATTGTTGTATCGGTAATTAAGACTTCTTTCTGCTCACGCATCCAATCAGAGAACTTCTTAGGACCAAGCTCAAGGAGTAGATCACGCGAACCTTTCACTTCACGCTTATAATCTTTTTGACGTTTTATCGGCGTTTTAGGTAATACTGGCGTAATAAAGTGCGAAGGTGTTTCACGCCCTTCGAGCTCAGGGTTACCATTCACCGCAATATCACCCAAGAACTTCAACATTAAGTTTGAACGATCTTGACGCTCTCTTAAGTTAAAGAGCTCTGGGTTTTGATCGATAAATTTCGTTGTGTAATCACCCTCAATGAATTTTGGATGATTAATCACATTTTCAACAAATGAGAGATTTGTAGAAACGCCGCGGATACGGAACTCTCGAAGCGCTCTATCCATTCGCTCAATCGCTTCTAACGGATTATTCCCCCACGTTGTCACTTTTACTAAAAGTGAGTCATAGTATGGCGAGATAACCGCACCTGAATACGCAGTTCCTCCATCAAGACGAATGCCAAAGCCCGCAGGTGAACGATAAGCAATAATAGTGCCTGTTCCTGGAAGGAAGTTATTCGCAGGATCTTCAGTTGTCACACGACATTGAAGCGCGCTTCCTTTAAGATGAATGTTCTCTTGCGTTGGTACGACCATATTATCGTCACCGATTCTTGCACCTTCTGCAACCTGAATCTGCGCCTTCACAATATCAACACCTGTCACTTCTTCAGTTACAGTATGCTCTACCTGAATACGAGGGTTCACTTCAATAAAGTAGAATTTATTCGTATCTGCATCCATTAAGAACTCAACCGTTCCGGCATTGCTGTAGCCGACACCGCGTCCGAGTTTTAAGGCGCTATTACAGATCTCTTCACGCATTTCATTAGTTAGATAAGGCGCCGGCGCACGCTCGACCACTTTCTGATGGCGACGCTGAACAGAACAGTCACGCTCCCAAAGATGCACGATATTGCCATGTGTATCCCCTAAGAGCTGAACTTCAACGTGACGTGCACGCTCGATGAGCTTCTCAAAATACACCTCATCATTCCCAAATGCCGCAAGCGCTTCACCACGCGCTTCGCGAACTAAATCCATCAAGGTAGACTCATCATAGATCGCACGCATTCCACGACCACCGCCGCCCCAACTTGCTTTTAGCATGACAGGATAGCCGATCTCTGCAGCGATCTTTTTAATCTCCGCTTCTTCACGAGGAAGCGCCTTAGAGGCCGGCATCACAGGAACGCCTGCTTCAATAGCCGCATTTCTCGCCGCGACTTTATTCCCTAAGGTATTTAATACTTCAAACGAAGGACCAATAAAGATAATCCCGTTATCTGCACATGCTTTTGCAAAATCAGGGTTCTCCGCTAAGAAACCATACCCAGGATGGATTGCATCCACATTGGTCTCTTTTGCAATACGAATAATATCTTCAATATCTAAATACGCTTCAAGTGGTAACTTACCACGACCTACGATATAGCTCTCATCAGCATTAAATCTATGTGCCGCACGACGATCTTGCTCTGCATAGATCCCGACGGTTTTAATCCCTAATTCAGCCGCTGCACGAATAATACGGATCGCAATCTCGGAACGGTTTGCGACTAGAATCTTCTTAATTTTCTTCTCTGATGAATCTACAGACATGAGTCTTCCTCCATTTAGTTTTTCTTGTACAAGTCCGGTAGTACAAAACTACACAAACACTACAACGATACAACAATCATTCTTTATTGCATAATGTTTTTATGTATTAATTTGCAAAACAATACA
>CAZPIQ010000133.1:0-5059 GCA_964586665.1 uncultured Ignatzschineria sp.
AGTCTCTTATAAGTATCTATTAAGCTAAAAAGTATCGACAAGAATCGTTTATTTTGAAAGATTGTGGGTTTGACTTGAGTTAGCGTGGAATAACGCCTAAAATTGATCTGTAGCAATATTTATTTAAATGGCGAGTTAAAGAGCTGTGAAGCTTTTTGTATGAGTCAAAGATTTCAATCTTTAGAAGCATCTATAAAATATTGGCGACAACCATTGAAATGTGTCTGAATGACCCCATTGTATATGTTGTAAGAGGCATTAAGCCTTACGTCAGTATTTGAATGAAAATGTTTACTAATCTCAACAGGAGCAAGATTATGTCATACGAATTACCAAAATTACCTTACGCTTACGATGCATTAGAGCCACATATTGATGCAGAAACAATGCATCTTCATCATGAAAAGCATCATAACACTTATGTGAATAACTTAAATGCAGCAATTGCTAAACACCCTGCGCTTGGTGAGAAAACAATCGAAGCTTTAATCGCTGATATGGATGCTATCCCAGCTGACATCCGTGTTGCAGTACAAAACAATGGTGGTGGTCACGCTAACCATTCACTCTTCTGGACTGTTATGACACCAAATGGTGGTGGTGAGCCAACAGGTGCTGTTAAAGAAGCAATTGATAAAGCATTCGGTAGCTTTGATGCATTCAAAGAAAAATTTGCAGCAGCAGCAGCAACGCGCTTTGGTTCAGGTTGGGCATGGTTATCAGTTGATAAAGACGGTAACTTAGAAGTAACTTCAACAGCAAACCAAGATTCTCCATTAATGGAAGGCAAAACACCTATCCTTGGTCTTGACGTTTGGGAGCATGCTTACTACAAAAAGTATAGCAACGTTCGTGTAGATTATATTGCAGCATTCTGGAATGTTGTGAACTGGGATGAAGTGAATAAGCGTTTAGCAGCAGCTTAATAATTTAGCGAATATTGTTTGGCGAGTGTTCATTTGCTAGCCAGAAATAGATATAAGAAAGGCTCTGGAATTCCAGAGCCTTTCTCTTTTCATGTAATAAGCTTATTTCAGGTATTTTATTCGCTATAATGAGCGATCAAATGAATAGATTAAGCGATAGATCTGTTCTCTGATTGATAGTTGAGTTGTATAAGAGCTAGTGCGAGATTGACCAGAACAGTCATACGAGCAGTCACTAAAGCTTTATAAAATTCTTAAGTCTTAAGAGAATACGCGTATTAGTATAAAAGTATAAAAGAGATGGAACCCGAGATGACACAAGATTATGATCGTAGATTTTCAACCTTAGCAAGATTATATGGTGAAGAGGGACTTGCTCGGCTTCAGGAAAGTCACGTGGTGGTGATCGGGATCGGGGGTGTTGGTTCTTGGGCGGTGGAAGCTTTAGCTCGAAGTGGCATTGGTAAACTGACGTTGATTGATCTTGATAATATTGCAGAGAGCAATATTAATCGTCAAATCCATGCTTTAAGTTCAACGATTGGAGAATCTAAGGTTGAAGCGATGAAGTCGCGTATTTTAGAGATTAATGATCGCTGTGAGGTTATTACGATCGAAGATTTCATTACTGTTGAAAATCTGGGTGAATATTTAAATCATGATCGTCAAAATAGCTGGATTTTAGATGCGATGGATGAAGTGAGAGTGAAGGCTGCGCTGATTGCTTATGCTAAACGTCATCGTTATAAGATCATTACGACAGGTGCAGCGGGCGGGAAAACCAAAGCGGAAGACCTTTTGATTGATGATCTTAATGCGACTTATCATGATCCACTCTGTGCACGTTTAAAAGCGATTCTGCGTAAGGATTTTAATTTTCCTGAGCATCATAAAAAAGCCGGCATTCCGATCGTTTTTAGCAAAGAAAATAGTGCACCGAAAAAAAATGCAAGTGGTGGTTTAAATTGTCAAGGTTATGGGTCCGTGATTACGGTAACCGCAACAATGGGCATGATGGCCGCGAGTTACATTCTCAATAAGATTACAAAGGGGAAGTCATGATGTGGCATGATCAATCGGCGTTAACGGACCTTCTTGATGAGGCGCAATTAGATCATTCATTCTATCTACCGTTATTGACGATTCAATCGTTAACGAAAGGTTTAGAAGGTTTGAATCCAGCATTTAGTGTTGACCTCCTTCATTTAGGAAATGTTACACGAAATGATCATCAGTTCTTTAGCAGGCAAGTTGCTTTAAAACTTCAAGATATGCCGGTAATTGTGGCTGAGAGCCTTTGTGAATCAGAGAGTGCTTTTTGGCAGGATTATTTGAATTGTGGGACATCATCTCTCGGGCGAAGACTCTTTAATGGTGAAAACCCTATTGAACGATCTATCTTTCATTATGCGCTAATGAAAGGTAGTGATCTTCCGGCATTTGCGACATCTTATTGTGAGCCTAATGCCATGATTATTGCAAGACGATCGATTTTCCAAAAAGAAAAAGAAGCGCTATCACTGATTGAGTACTATTTGCCGGCATTATTGCATTTTGCAAAAGTAACATAGTCGCATAGTTGTATAATTGTCAGATTGAAAACAACAAAAAAGAGCGTTCTAGTGATAGAAACGCTCTTTTGCATATGGGTGAATTACTTATCTAAAGATTGATTGATTATTGTTGTTCAATTAACGGAACTTCAACCGCTCCATTATCAATCAAAGGCTTCATAATATTCGCTTCGAATTCAGCGGGTACCACATATTGAATGACTGAGCGATATTCGCCACCTGAATCGAGCGATATATCAACGCCTTTTTCAGGATAGAGATAGTGGAATGCGCCATTATCACTCTCTTGAAGTTTTATCGGATTATTGCCAAATCGGCCTAAAATCACTTTCTCATCAAGTCTTACAGCCATCGGAATAAAGGCGATGGTTTCTACTCTATTTTCATAGAAGCGGGGATGATACTCTTCTGTGATTTCATAAATTTTTCGTTTAGATGTCGATTGATTATTAGGAGAGAGGAAGGGCATAATCATTTCGATCTGCTCATCTGTTACTTCGAGATTAAAGGGGATTCTGCCGGTAATGCCACCAACATGGGTTTCACGAATATACCCTTCAAGATCACGTTTACCATTTTCTTCAAAAATAGAGAGGCTTAAACGATGACCAAAGTTATATACCATATCACTAAGGGTTGATTGCCCGAGCGAGATATCAAATACTGTCAGTTCTGATGGATTCGCCGGCGACGTTTCAATCACCCAGAAAGGCTTTGTATCAACATTACCTTGTTTCGGGGGCATAAAGAGGGGATGTGCGAAGTAAGCGAATACCGCGATAAAGACGATAACAGCTAAAATCCAGAAAATATTTCGATTCATAAAAACCTCAGTGATAAGAAAAAGGCTACGAAGCAGTGCTAAGTAGCCTTCATAGAGCCTCTATTTTAACGGCTCTATCTCATTTGTCTATTGATCTATATCGTAGTGCTTTTAATCAGCGTGATTCAATTTTGAATCATGTTGTGTAATCACACCTAAAACTCTTTTGATTAGAGTGAAGGATCAACTGCTTTGAAGATCTCTTCAGAGATTTCGTTTACATCGCCATCGCCATTGATGGTTTTGAGTTTACCCTGAAGTACGAAGTAGTCCACTAATGGGAATGTCTCATCTTCGAATACTTTACGGCGCTTAAGAATTGTCTCTTCACTATCATCAGAACGACCGCGTGATTTCAAACGCTCTTTGATTACTTCAAAAGGAACGTCGAAATAGATCACTTTTTCGATAGGAAGGTTGATTTCATCAAGAAGCTTATCAAGTTGTTCTGCTTGATTGATATTTCTTGGGAATCCATCAAGAAGGAAACCATTTTCTGCTTTAAGAATGTGGTTTTTTACCATGCCGAGAACGATCTCATCAGATACGAGTTTACCCTCATCCATGATTTTTTTCGCTTCAAGACCAAGCGGTGTACCTTCACTGACTTCAGCACGAAGCATGTCGCCTGTTGAGAGGTGCGTGATTCCAAATTTTTTAACAATATTTTCAGCCTGTGTGCCTTTTCCAGACCCAGGTGCGCCAAGCAGGACAATACGCATAGATAACTATCTCCTTAGTTTATAAAAATCTGCGATAAGTGCAGATTCGCTTGATAATAACCTCATGATACACGCTAACAAGCAGGCTCTCAATTCACTTCTTTGGTATTAGGTCATTAATTGGACAAATAGCCTCAAAATATTGCGCTTTAATATATTGATATCGCTGAGATTAACATGAGTGATCGTCATTTGAGCTCACTATCTTTTAATCGTAAAAATAGGAAATATTTTTAGAGAGTTGCATGCAACCGCTATAGTTTTTTTGATTGTTTTCAAAGCAGGTATGTTGGATCGTTTTGTTGTGATCGTTTATTACATATTGTATTTTTATATAATGTTTCGTAAGATAAGAGCAAGTAGTTCTTGATGTGTGTGGATTTCTCCTGAAAGTATCAATGAATCGTCATCGATTAAAGTATTGATAGAAAGGGTAGAGCATATAGAAGCACATGAGAGCAGATAATAGAATAGATCGTAATATCAATAGGAGCATTGAAAGATGACACAATTTACCTTAGTCAACGAAAACACCGCAGATGAAACCGCAAAGCCAATCTTGACCCAATTAAAAGGCAAGTTTGGGATGTTGCCGAACTTCTTTGGTGTTCTTGGAATGGATGGCGTGAGCTTAGATGCATTCTTAGCGCTTCAAGCGAAAATGGGTAAAAGCAAATTTTCAAAGCGTGAACAAGAGCTTTTAGCGTTAGCTGTCGCAAACTATAATGGTTGTCATTATTGTGTGAGTGCGCATACATTTACAGCACTTAAAACAGGCTTAACTGCTGAAGAGTGCGTTTTAGCGCAACAAGGTCAAGCAGAAGATCCACGCGAACAAACTATCCTTAATCTTGCGCTTGCGATTGTGGCGAATAAGGGGCAAGTCGATGAGATGTTAGTATCAACTGCTAAAGATGCGGGATTCACAGATGCTGATATTATTGAAATCACGCTTTTAACCGCAATCAATACCTTCACGAACTGGTTGAATAATGTGGTTAATCCACCGATTGA
>CAZPIQ010000134.1:0-4974 GCA_964586665.1 uncultured Ignatzschineria sp.
TGATCGATAAAACGATAGGTTACGGATGTACACTTATGAGTAAGAGTTGTGTAGAGCTATCCCATTGGTGCATTGCCGGCAAAAAACGCCGGGAACTTGTGGATTTTGGTTATTGGTATTGTCCTGATGGTCGTGATGAGGCAACACAAGGAAAGTTTGAAGATCACGAAGTAAGGCCACAAGCCTTAGAGTGGCTCTTATCACATGCCTGTGGCCGTAAATTTGGTGTGAGCTGCGATAATCTTGCCGGCGATTTTGAACCTGATCGATTGAAGTTTCAACAAAGAGTACAGCAAGAAGTGATCAAAATGCTATATGAGGGGATTCCGCCTCGAGGTGAGCAATTGATGAGAGCGCTGGCGAAGTTTTATGGTACTCAATTCCCAACAGAGCAGGATTTTCCGTATCCGGAAACTTTATGGGATCTATAGTTTGTGCATTATGTTGCGTGTATATTAGATAATCTGAGTTACAAATGGTGAGTCATGTGCTTAGTAGAAGTAGATGTCAGCTGAGTCTCAATAGGCTAATAATATGAAGATGAATAAGGGCTTGATGATGTTAAAGAACCACGCTGAAGTTTTTCGTGCAGAATTTAAAAGTGATAAGGCGCGTATTCGAGCGCTTGTACTCTCTGATTCTCATGGGGCTGTTGATCGGTTAGTGGATATTATTGCGCATCACTTAGATGAGATTGATCTAGTACTTTTTCTCGGTGATGGCGCTAATGATCTTGTTGAAGCAAGTTACATATTTCCAGAGCTCACATTTTTTGCGGTGACAGGTAATAATGATTATCCATTGCCTAAGGGGGATATTTCATTTCCCCTTGAATTTGTCATTAAGATTGCCGGACTTCATCTCTATTTAACTCATGGGCATATTGCGAGTTACCGAGACATAAAGCCTATCGTTGCAAGTCGAGCAAAAGCCCTTGGTGCTTCTATTGGGCTATATGGTCATCTACATGTTACAGCTATTGATAAAATAGGGGATGTAACTGTCATCAACCCAGGAAGCATATTTTACCCGCGGGGAGCAAGTGCTGCTTCATACCTGATACTTGATATTGCTGAGGGAGCATTTTTATATCAGTTTTATAATGCGATTACGGGCGAACATTTGGGCGACTTTTAAAAACGTATGAACTGAAAAAACAATGTGAAAGATGCAAAAATGAACCCTGATTACAAGTAAATTATTTTAAATATTTTTTGTGAGAAAAAAGTGACTGAAATGAGTGATGAATACTGAATAAAGAGCCTTATGAACGATTTTCACACTATCTCACAAGGTTACTTTAGAAGGGTAACGGTGGTATGATACTGCCATTAAATTCAATTAAGTTTTTCTGACTATATATTACAAGGTTCATGAATCCTAACCACTCATTAGAGATAGTGATGGGGCTGGATGCTTTTGTCGAGAAGAGGTACTACTTCTAAAAATATAGTGAGAAAAGCTTAATGACCATATATTCTTAAAGGTGCTGATAATGATTAATTACGTAGTTAAAAGTAATGGTGAACGCGAAAATTTTGACGCTGAAAAGTTAAATAAATGGGCGGAGTTTGCGTCTCATTATGAAGTTGACTGGAGTGCGATCGCGCTTGAGGCTTATCGTAAGTGTTACGATGGCTGTACAACGTTAGAACTACATAAAGCCATGATTGATGCGTGTGTTGAGCGTGAAGATCATCAGCATCTTAAAATGGCAGGTCGCCTATTAATTGGGACGATCTATAAGGAAGCCTTTGGTGGCTTCCGTCAAATCCCAACGCTTGCTGAGTTTTATGACCGTATGGTGAAAATGAAGCATTGGGAAGCAATGGACTACACGCCAGAAGAGTTTGAAGCGCTTGAGAAGATTATCGATCATGAGATTGATATCAACTACAACTACACGACGCTTCATCAGATGAAAGATCGTTACCTGATTAATAATCGTGTAACAGGGCATTGTCTTGAGTCTCCACAATTTATGTTCATGGGGATGGCGATGCAGAATATGCAAAAGCAACCACGTGAACGCCGTATGCAGGATATCGCAAAGCTCTATCGTTACTTAAATGAGCTTAAGATTAATACACCAACGCCGATGTTAATTAACATGCGTACACCTCATAAAGGTTATGCTTCGTGCTGTGTTTATACTGTTGATGACAATGTGCCAAGTTTAGCAGTGGGTGACCATATTGCATATATGATGACTTGTGCATCTGCGGGTATCGGTTCGCACCTTTTAACGCGCTCAAAAGGGGATCCTGTTAAAGAAGGTCGCGTTGTTCATCAAGGTAAATTGCCTTACTACCGCATGATTCAATCAGCAGTGCATGCAAATATGCAAGCATCACGTGGTGGTTCTGCGACTGTTTACTTTAATGTGCTTGATCCTGAAATTATGGATCTGCTTGTGCTCAAAAACCCAACGACGATTACGCAAAAGCGTATTCGTGATATCGACTATGCGCTGATCGTGAACCGTTATTTTGTGGAGAAAGTTGCGCGTAACGAAGACTGGATGCTCGTGAGCTTAATGAATGCACCGAAGCTCTATGATCTTCTTTATAGTGAAGACTATGAAGCGTTTAAGGATGAGTATGAGCGTGTATTAGCAGATGATTCAGTGAAGAAAACGCTCGTAAAAGCGCGTGATATCGCACTTAAATCATTAACAGAAGCGGCTGAAACGGGTCGTATCTATCTCACCTATATTGATGAGATGAACCGTCATACGCCATTTAAAGATACAATCTATTCATCGAACCTTTGCCTTGAAATTGCGCTTCCAACGAAGGCTTATACGGGGATGCCAGATCTCTATTCTGAAGATCCTGTAGGTGAGATCGGTCTTTGTTCATTAGCATCAATCGTGGTAGGACGCGTATCTGAAGAAGAGTATGAAGATGTGGCCTATTACTGTGCGCTCATGATCGATAACGTGATTGAGATTATGGAATATCCATTTGCATCACTGAAAACAACCGCTCAGGCGCGTCGTTCAATTGGTGTGGGAATTACTAACCTTGCACATGAAATGGCGCTTCAGAAATTAAGTTATGCATCAAAAGAGGGTAAAAACTATATCCACTTTATCGCAGAGCGTCATTCTTACTTCCTTCATAAAGCAAGTCTTAAGCTTGCAAAAGAGAAGGGGAATGCAACTTGGATCGATCGTACGAAATACCCAGAAGGCTGGTTACCGATTGATACTTACAACAAGAATGTTGATAGTGTTCATAGCCAAGCACTGATGTATGATTGGGAAACGCTTCGCCGTGAAATTATCGAGCAAGGCGGGATTCGTCATTCAGTATTAGAAGCGATGATGCCGGTTGAGTCGAGCTCACAGCTCACGAACACGACAAATGGTCTCTATCCAATTCGTAACCTTAAAGTGATGAAGACATCAGGGACAGGAAAGAACTTGCTTCTTGCGCCAGATATGGATGAGCTTGCACCTTATTACGATATTGCGTGGAACCTTGATTCAAAAGATCTTATCGAAATGTATGCGATTATTCAGAAGTTCACAGGTCAAGCGATTAGTGCTGACCTTTACTTGAACATGCAAAATCAGCAAACGATTTCGAGCCGTCAACTTCTCTCGGACTTCATCTATATGATGAAACTTGGTTGTAAAACACGTTATTACCTCAATAGTGCATCAGGGATTGTGCATGAGGGATATGAGAAAGTTGAAGATACGGGCTGTGCAGGCGGTGCTTGTACACTCTAGCTTAGAGAATTTGCCTGAGATTAAATTCAGGTCAAATTGCATTAATTGATACGGCAAAGTGTTAAACTCTTTGCCGTTCTACTAGGAGATTAATTTATGCAAGACACATCAATTTTTAACCAAAAAAATGATAACTGGAAAACAGGCCAGTATCCACTCTTTTTGGGGGAGCCACTTGCGCTCTATGATTCAATCAATACCCCATATCCACGTCTTTTTGAGCTCTATAAGCTACAGAAATCAATGGACTGGACGGAAGATGAGGTAAATCTTGAACAGTCGAGAATGGATCTCTTAAACTGCTCGAAGAATAACTATGACATCATGGTGAAAACGCTCGCGTTCCAATGGGAGCTCGATTCAGTGGCATCACGTACGATCGCACCACTTTTTGCACCATTTGTGACGAACTCAGAGCTTTGGGTCATGCTCTCAAAGCAGTCAGAGATGGAGAACCTCCATGCGCTTACTTATTCTGAGATTATTCGTCAATGTATCTCAGATCCGCAAGAAGTCTTTAGAGAAGTGATGCGCAATGATGAAGTACTTAATCGTTCAACTACTGTTTTAGATTGTTTTGATACGCTTGATCGTTACGGTGCGATGTATAAGCTCGGCCAAGTTGATCGTGATTCAAAAGAGTTGAAATCAGTGGTATTAAGAGCCTTTGTTGCGCTTTACTGCTTAGAGAAGATCGAGTTTATGAGCTCATTTGCGTGTACATTTGCACTTGCTGAGCAAAATATCTTCCAAGGTATTGCAAAGCTTGTACAAAAAATTGCGCAAGATGAGCAAGTTCACGTGATGATGGATGAAGCTGTTCTTGAGATCTTACTTAAAGATGACGAATGGAAAATGCTTCTTCATGAGAACAGAATCGCAATCTACGAAATTATCAAAACAGTGATCGATCAGGAGCTTGATTGGAATCGTTATCTCTTTAGTGAAGGTCGTTCAATCGTTGGTTTGAATAAGACATTATTAGATGAGTGGGTTCTTTGGAACGCACAAGATCTCTATCAATTCTTAGGTCTTCAAAATCCAAATCCACGTATTGCGAAAAATCCACTTTCATGGATGGATAACTGGTTTGACCTTAATAAAACTCAGAACGCAAACCAAGAGATGGATAATACAAACTATCGTCTTAATAGTGTTACTGATGATGCTGAAGATGAGATCTTTGATATCTAATTAATCATTATCGTTATCATTATTATCATCGTAAAGAGATT
>CAZPIQ010000135.1:0-4739 GCA_964586665.1 uncultured Ignatzschineria sp.
TGATCGTTAATTGATTAAGCTGATATTGATTCAATATCAAACCAACCCCTTGTCTATGTTGAAGTAGGCAAGGGGTTGGTTTTGGGAGTTTGAAAGTTTTTTGAGATAAGCAGAAGGTCTTAGCGCGTATAGACAATTCTAAGCAGTGGCTGTTAGTTGACTATTTTGCAGACACTTTTCAGCCTTCAACTTGAAATCCTTAAAATCAATACCATCTTATAATCATTGAATCATATCAGTGGTGCAATTTTTCTTGGCTTCTTTGCCGTTGTCATGAAGTTTTACCATTGATGAATAGACCTTAATTGTAAACCTAAACATAAAGATAAATTGATTTTAAGGAGCATCATCAAGATGACTAAACAAGCAGAAACTATGCAGTTTCAGACTGAAGTAAATCAGCTCTTAAACTTAATGATCCATTCTCTCTATTCCAATCGTGAGATCTTCCTTCGTGAGTTAATCTCTAACGCATCAGATGCACTTGATAAGCGTCGATTTGAAGGTTTAACTGAGACAGCGCTCATTGATGGGCAAGGAACTCCACAGATCGATATCGCATTTGATAAAGATGCAAAGACCTTAACGATTACGGATAACGGTATCGGTATGACGCGCGAAGAAGTGATCGAGAATATCGGTACGATCGCAAAATCAGGGACAAAAGCTTTCCTTGAGCGTTTAGAGGCAGATCAGAAAAATGCATCGCAATTGATTGGTCAATTTGGGGTTGGTTTCTATTCGGCATTTATCGTTGCTGAAGAGATCGAGCTGATTACGCGTAAAGCAGGCACAGAAGCAAGCGAAGCAACGCACTGGACTTCAAAAGGTGAGGGCGAGTTTACCCTTCAAAATACGACCCGCGACAATGCCGGCACAACGATTATTCTTCATATGCGTGAAGATGATTTAGATCTCTTAAATGAATGGTCGCTCAAAGAGATTGTGAAGAAATATTCAGATCATATTGCTTATCCAATCATGATGGGTGTTGAGCGTCCGATTCCTGCGAAAGAGGGTGAGGAAGAGGCTGAGCCGAAAATGGAGACTGTGATCGAGCAAATTAACTCCGCAGAATCGATCTGGCAACGTGAGCGCTCTGAGATTAAAGATGAAGAGTATATCGATTTCTACAAAGAGCTCACACATGATTACGAAGCGCCCCTTGCTTGGAGTCATAACCGCGTAGAAGGCAACACTTCTTACACTTCACTTCTCTATGTGCCAGCAGTTGCACCGCGCGGAATGTGGGATCAGGAAGTGAAATATGGTGTTGATCTCTATGTTCAGCGCGTCTTTATCATGGAAGGTTCTGATAAACTTGTCCCAAGATACTTACGTTTCATTCAAGGGGTTGTTGATACACAAGATCTTCCGCTGAATATCTCTCGTGAGATTTTGCAAAACTCAAAAACGATCGATACGATTCGTCAAGGTTTAGTACGTCGTAGCCTCACAATGCTTGAGACATTGAGTCATGATGAAGAGAAATACCAAACATTCTGGGGGCAGTTCGGCCGAGTCTTGAAAGAAGGTTTAGGCGAAGATCACTCAAATCGTGAAAAGATCGCCAATCTGCTTCGTTTTGCATCGACGACGACAGATAAAGAGACGGTTTCGCTGAAAGCTTATAAAGAGCGTATGCAAGAAGATCAAGATAAGATCTACTACATTACGGCAGATTCCCTTAATACTGCGAAAAACAGCCCGCATCTTGAGATCTTCAAAGCGAAAGGGATTGAAGTCATTCTGATGACGGATGTTGTAGATGATTGGATGACAGGTTTCCTTCATGAATTTGATGGCACTGAAATGGTGAACGTTGCAAAAGGCGATGTGAATCTTGATAAAGAGAGCGATAACGCCGAAGATAAGCCGGCAGTTTCTGAAGAAGAAGTGAAGTTGATTGATCGCGTGAAAACCGTATTAGGCGATCGCGTTGAAGATGTGAAGATCTCTAAGCGTCTCACAGATTCAGCATCGGTATTAGTGCGTAATGAGCATGCGTTAAGCGGGCATTTTGAGAAAATGCTCAAAGAAGCAGGGCATGATGTTCCAACCATGAAGCCATGGCTTGAAATCAATCCAAAGCATCCGCTTTTAGTGATGTTAGAAGAGACTTCAGATGAAAATATTCAGAAGGATATCGCGATGCTTGTGTATGAAGAAGCACAGCTTTTAGAAGGTGCACAGCTTGATAATCCATCAGAGTTCGTGGCGCGTTTGAATCGCTTGATGAATCGTTAATTACTCACGATCGTTTTTAATTGAACGAATAAGAAACCCTCAACCAAAGAGATTTGGTTGAGGGTTTTTTTATCTATGTATCTACGTATTTGTTGAAGTGATAGGATGTTTTTTCTTTGAAGATATTTGCGTGGCTGGAGCGAATTGGTGCATGCTTATTATTATCGCGCGCCAGCAGTTGAGAAGCTTTAAGCTTCTCAAGCATCGAGAGTATCGAAATCTTCTCAAATAATAAGATCTAGCGATGCTTGTCACTATCGCGTGCCAGCGATTGAGAAGCTGGTGTTTCTCAAATGTCGGCGCATCAATTAAGAGAAGTGCGTTAAGCATAGTATCCGACATCCAATGCATTAATTTCTTGATACTTTTTTAGAGCATAGGAAGTTGAAAAGCAGGGCTTCCCAAAATGTTGGCACTTCAATCAAGAGAAGTGCGTTAAATATAATATTCGACATCGAATGTATTAATTTCTTTGTGCTTTTTTAAGATCATTGCACAGTTGGGGCGAATTTGTGCATGCTTATCACTATCGCGCGCCAGCGATTGAGAAGTTGGTGCTTCTCAAATGTCGGCGCATCAATTAAGAAAGGTGCGTTAAACATAGTATCCGACATCAAATGCACTAATTTCTTTGCTGAAATTTAAATATCTCTTACATCCGCAATTGGATTATCGCCATCCATTAAGGGCGAATTAAGATAATTGATAATCATCTCCGCCGATTGATGTGGCGATAAGAGATGACCGCTCTCTTTAAGATCCACAAAGCGATCTATATTCGGAAATGCGTCTTTGTTACTGAGGCGAATCTCGACTTGCATATCTGTATCAATCACGCCGGGAGCAATCGATGTTACGCGAATAGGGTGTATCTTAGACGTTTGCTCAACCTGAAATGCTCGGCTGAAATGATCAATCGCGGCTTTGGTGGTGCAGTAGATCGACCAACCAGAATAAACGTGGCGACCTGCGCCGGATGAGATATTGATGATATTCTTCCGAATCGGAAGCGCTTGTACTACGGAGGCAAAATGATTACTAAGTATAATAGGACTTGTGACATTGAGCATCATCGCCTCTGCAATATGCTCATCTCTTAGTAAGCCTACTTGGTCAATCGGGCCAATCATGCCGGCATTATTAATCAGCGTTACTTCAGTTGCCAGGCTCAAGAAAGGTTTTAACCAATCCATGATTTTTTCCGGTGAAGCTTGATCGGTTAAGTCGAGCGTCATTAAGTTTTCAAGCCCATTGGGATTCGTTCTCGCAACCCTTAAAACTTTATGGCCTTCTGCTTCTAAAATGGATGCAAGGGCATTACCGATACCTTTTGAAGCGCCTGTGACGATAAATACTTTCATGAAATCTCCTTCAATAATAGTCAGCCTAATAATCTATCCCTCGATATTCTCAGGATCATTAGAGGCTATTAACGGCTTTCATTGTAAAGTAGAAGTCCTGCGAATTGAAATCGACTAAATAACTTACATAAAAAATTTTGACGGAAATGCCGGAGCAGATCAGTTTCATGTATAATGCATCACTTAATCTCTCAGAAAAAATTGAGAAATAGCAATTAACCCCACGATTAGATAGGTGAATTTAGTGATGAAAGGTACAAAGCGCATATTTGCAACGGCTCTACTTCTGGTGTCATCGATTACAATGGCTGAGCAGCTTTATATCACTGATAAACTTCAAGCGCCTGTTCGCGCAGG
This sequence comes from uncultured Ignatzschineria sp., assembly GCA_964586665.1. Taxonomy (GTDB): domain Bacteria; phylum Pseudomonadota; class Gammaproteobacteria; order Cardiobacteriales; family Wohlfahrtiimonadaceae; genus Ignatzschineria. The sequence continues at coordinate 3,966 of CAZPIQ010000135.1, forward strand.
TGCAGGCGATAATTATCGTATTACTAAGATGATTAATGCTGGGGATCCTGTTGAGAAATTAGCTGAGAAAAATGGCTATATTCAAATTCGTTACGATGGCAGTAAAACAGGTTGGATTTACAATACCTACATCATGAATGAGCCAAGCGCGCGTAATTACATCGAAGAAGCGAAAACACGTTATGAACCACTTTTGAATGAAAACCGTTCATTAGAGGAAGAGCTTGCGCGTATTCAAGCTGAAAAAGAGCAAAATGCAGATAAACTTGATGCAGAAAAAGAGGGGCTTCAAAATGAGCTTGAAGTTTTAACTGCTGAAAATGAATCTCTTCGTGCTGAAATCGTTGAGCTTCGCACCTTAAATGCCCATGAAATTGAACTTGCACAGAAAAATGATGAGTTAAACCAGCAAGATCATCTTCAAAAAGTGGAGATCACGCGTTTAAAACAAGAAAATACCCGTCTTCAATCGGTCAATCGCAGTAGCGAATGGACGGTAGGCGCACTGATTCTCTTTGGCGGGATTATCTTAGGTTCAGCGATCCTTCCTAGATTATTTGCTAAAACACGTCGTAAACGTAGTTGGGATTTCTAAAAATCCTCATAAATTTCTAAAAAAACTAAAAAACAAATTTCTAAAACAAACAAAAAAACTAAAAAAACAAAAAAAATTATTAAAAGATATTGACACTATTACGAATTATCGCTTTAATGATTTATGCCGATTTGAAACAGCTTGCGGGCACAACAGCTAAAGCGTGATATAGAGAGTAA
>CAZPIQ010000136.1:0-4735 GCA_964586665.1 uncultured Ignatzschineria sp.
TCATCTCAGCAATAACGTTATTGATGAGTATTTTGGGGCTTTTTTTGAGTTTTACTGCTCATGGCATTACTTTTGTACGACGTATGACTCAGTTTTTAATGAAGTAGATAAGATAGAAGATTTTCTAGATAATCGTGGCAGTTTGTATCTCTTTAAAAAAGACACTTTGTAAATAATAGTTGTCAGCATCCATCACAGTTCTACCATTTAATAGAGCGCCTTGTGGTAAGAGAAAATCATTTTCCATAATGAATTTGAGTTGTTTGTTAAGAATATACCCGACGATTTCCAAGTTTGTTTGAATCCGCGGAATCATCACTTTGAAATGATTGATATTTGAAGGGGCATTAATGCTATTTGGGGGAATGAGTTTCTCAATATTCACTTTGACTCTGCAAAAATAGAGGCGATCATATCTACCAGAAGAGGGTACATTATTTTTAATATTTGGAATATAGAGAGCATCCTCTCCTTTAATCTTCCAATCCTTTGCTTCTAATAGAAGTAAGTTCCCAAAGTGCTTAGTGGTTTTAACGGCGATATGATATTGCTGATTAAGTATAAAGTCGGTGTTATCCCAAATTCCTAAGCCATAACGATCATAATCTATATCGCTAATACTCATTACAGCAGGATGATTTTTATGAGCATTATAAAAAGCAATTTCTCCTAATTTGCCGATAAAAATATCGTAAAATTGTTGGTATAAATCTCGATGAATCATCCCTCCAGATCGATGATCCCGATGTTCACCGCTTGCGCCAAAGGTCATGCCATGACTGAACTCCATAGTATTATGAAGGTCGGTTTTGGTACAAAATGAATGAGTTCGTGTTCCAAAAACAACTTTTGTTTTTTCATCGATGAAGTAGTGGTTTCCTTTTTTCGTTAATCGCTGAATATTCATGATGTTTCACCTAGGCTTTGTCGATTGATTAAAAACAATAAGGATAGCTAATTGTTTTTAATTGGTGGATTATCAATGGTTGTAGGTGAAAAGACGTTGTAAATTAATCTATTAGGGTTTTGTTTTGTATCAAAGAGAGACTTGATCTATTGTAGTTCTCAATAAAGGACTTTGAATCCATCGATTTCAGGAGTCCATTTGCTATTTTGAACCTATCGCTTTTTCCATTAGTAAAATTATTCATCCTCTAGGTCAAATCTAAATTTCGGTTTGGTTTTTATCTCAGGACAGCTCTCTATTTTAGCTTTTAGGCTCACTTTCCAAGCTTCGAAGGCATTGGTGTCAGCGAGATCTATCTTGAAATTGCAAGAATCGATTCTTTGGATTTTGAGAGAGTCAACGCCAAGCCTTTGAAGTTTTTCCATTGTTAACATTTCTTTGGGTGCTAGATCAAAAACATCTCGGAGAATCCATTTCCCTAATATGTTTTGAGGGTTTGTTTGCAGGCTTTTGCCTTGATCTTGTGTGATGATAGCGGTAATTTTTTCGCCACTAGGTAAGTGCAGTGTTAATCCTTTTTTAGCGGCTTCTTTTCGGATTTCTGGGTCTAGTGCATCGAAGCCAAAGAATTGTGGAAAGATGTGGTGAATCCAAACCGGAATTGGAATGTATGCTTCATAATCAGGGCGAGGTGTTTTGGAATTCTTGGATTTAGGCGCAGCAAGGGAGGCGTTGAAGCCTGATTTTTCTTCCACTTTATAAGATTTATCTGCATAAATGGGCAGATAAAGAATATTGTTTTTAGCTTTAATCATTTCTTTAGAGGCAAGATCAATATGTGCTAATAGCTCAAAAGGGTCTGGATTTTGTTTGATGTTAATTTTATCGGTGATTTTATCATCGGAGGCATCAAACTCTTGGAGGAGCACGCTCTTACTAACATAAAACTTATATCGTTTATGACGATCCTGAAAATCAAATACGGCATTGTTTTTACTCACGTTAGTAACCTTGATTGAATCGAGGTCTATCAGTTCATAAGAAGATTCAACGATATTCATACAATGATCATCGCGGGTAATATTATGATAAATCGTATGAGTTGTTTTATAGGTTCTTTGATCTAATAAAATTCGGTCATTACGCAGTTGTGCAATTTGATGAACGACCGCAAGCGGATCTCCCTTTTCAATGAGCGGGCGAATCAGTGTTGCGGAGAGCTTATTGAATTCAGCGACTTTTTGAAAAGTTTTATCTCGCTCATGGCTCCATGTTTTAAGACCTATTCCGATCCGAATAGAACCAATATTAGCAATGGCATCAAAAGCAGAGTCATGGCGAGTGAGATCTTCAACGTTAAAGACTCTTGCAAAGAGTTGTTCATGGTTACGATAATAGAGATAGGGCTTATCGGCATTGCTGCCATTTTCAATATCCTTAAATAAGCCAGAAAGAGCCCCAAAAATTTGCAGGTAAGTGATATATTTTTCCTTATCTTTTTGAGGCAGTTGTTGCCAGAGGCTGATTTGAGACATAAAGCATATCCTTGTTTCGTCTATATTTTAAATATCTTATACAAACTTTATAGCATTATATGTTAGTACGATTTTTATTTTATAAAGGGATGAGATAGGTCATTTGGTGCTTAATGTAAGATGATCGAGTTGAGTTGTGTAATAAACTCTCTAAAACACTGCATTTTATGCCATTTTTTTATAGAATAGTGCATCATCCACAAATGTCACTCGAAATTACAAAAGGAATTAATATATGAAATGCGCCTCATTTTTTGCCGGTGTTGGCGGAATTGATATAGGATTTGATAGGGCTGGTTTTGAAACGATTTATGCGAATGAATTCGATAAATTTGCGGTTCAAACTTTAAAGCATAATTTCGATTTTCAGATTGATGGACGCGATATTCGGGATGTAGCGACAGATGAGATCCCTGATTTTGATATTATGTTAGCAGGATTCCCATGCCAAGCGTTCTCTGTAGCTGGTTATCGTCAGGGATTTGATGATGAAAAAGGGCGAGGGAACTTATTTTTTGAATTAGAACGTATTTTTTCTGAGAAGAAACCGCCTGTTATTTTTCTCGAGAATGTTAAAAATCTTGTATCTCATGATAATGGGAATACTTTTAAAGTCATTCAAGAAACGCTTGAAGCGCATGGTTATCATGTATCTCATACCGTTTTAAATGCGGCTGAATACGGTAATATTCCCCAAAATCGCGAAAGAATTTATGTGGTTTGTTTCTTAGATAAAGATGCCCACGAACGCTTTGAGTTTCCTGAGAAACTTGAGCTTCAAACTCATATTAGTGATCTTTTAGAGCCAGAAGATCAGATCGATGATCGTTACTACTACACGGCAAAAACGCCTTTCTTTGATCAGCTTGTTGATGAAATCAAAGATGCAGAAACGATGTATCAATGGCGCCGTAAATATGTACGTGCCAATAAAAGCAATCTCTGTCCAACACTCACAGCTAATATGGGAACGGGCGGGCATAATGTACCGTTACTAAATGTTCAGAAAAAACCTGATACGATCCGAAAATTAACGCCGAGAGAGTGCTTTAATTTTCAAGGATACCCACAAGATTATCAATTGCCAGATCATATTAGTAATGGCAATCTCTACAAACAAGCGGGAAATAGTGTTGTAGTGCCCGTCATTGAGCGCATAGCTCTTCAAATTAAGAAGGCGTTAGATAGTGAGTAATTTCTAGTATTAGAAAATATTACAGATACTAAAAAAGCGATCATAAAGATCGCTTTTTTTGCTTTTCTCACTGAAATCTAATGAGAGACTTTTACAGTGCTATAAGATTACTTACTCGGCGCATCTATTTCTAAAACATCCGCCTGCCAAATACGATATTTCACTTCAACATCTTTTGGCGCGTAGATAACAAGTGGGAGTTTGCTGTTGTAGCGAACAAGCGGCGAATCTTGCATTTGTACAAATGCATCATGCTTACTATCTTCAGGGCAACCCATCAATGTCGACATTGGGCCAGTCAGATCAGAGACTTTATAGTAACCATATCCCCAACCTTCAACAGTCTCTTCACTGATTTGTCCGCCGAAGCTTTGAAGGTTACAATCTACTTCAATGGTTTTACCGGCAATGAGTTGTACTTTAACAGCTTCTTCATTCGCAAGTTTTGGAAGCTCAATAACATAACGAGTTTCATCAGCCGTTGCTTCTGGGAATGGCTTTAATGCTTCAGCATCATTTGCTGCTGCAACAGAGAAGAGCATTGCGCCAGAGATAGCCATTAAGAATTTCGATAATTTCATATAAACCTCACTGATTATGATGGGTAGCGCTAAAGCATTAATAGATCAAAGATCCTGATTTATTGCTTTAGCATTTGGTTATATTATCATCTCATGAATTTCAAGGACATGAAAAAAGCGATCTATTAAAGATCGCTTTTTAATTTGGTACCGAAGAAGAGTATCTGCCGATATAGCAACCATGCGGAGTACGGTTTATTACCTAGTTTGATTGCTTCATATTCATTCATATTCTTTGGTGTTAATTTGAAAGTGTCCCCTCAATCGCCCCTCAGAATTATATCATCAATCATTACATGTACTGCTGAAATCCTCGTAACTTCTCAATATCTTTCTCTGGCAGTGTCGAGCTTATCATATGAAGTCTAACAGCTTCTCTTGACCAAAGATATTTTTTACCGCGCAAAGGGAGAGGGAAGTGTCCTTGTGAAGCCCAGTTTGATATTAGCTCTTCCGTTACGCAATATGCTTCGGCGATTTCTTTTCTAGTTATCGTTAGATCAGATAATGAATTTAT